>NZ_JBNDLE010000014.1:0-139991 GCF_050435905.1 Pseudomonas sp. 2835
TCTCTCGTAGCGGGAGGCGAATTCTACAGCGTTTCAAACCGCTGTCAACTGCCTTTTTCACCGCTGCCGATCTTTCGATCGAAGCCCTTCCGGATCACTCTGGAACTGCCAACTCTTTGAAACTCAAGGAGTTTTCAGTTCCGACTGCGCCGGAAGTGGGGCGAATTATAGAGAGATTAAATGGCGCGTCAAGGGTTAATTCAAAATGGCCCAAATAAAAGAATAATGCGCAGTATATTGCTCATTTTTTACCCTTTGCGCATCATAGGCAGCCCGTGCCTCTTCTTATATATAAGGATTGTCCTTTCGCAATGAACAACCAACCCCGCAGCCTGGCCGCCACGCTCTTCCCTATCGGCTTGCTGCTGATCGCCATGGCCTCGATCCAGTCCGGTGCCTCGCTGGCCAAGAGCATGTTCCCGGTTGTGGGCGCACAAGGCACCACCACCCTGCGCCTGATATTCGCCAGCGTCATCATGCTGTTGCTGCTGCGCCCCTGGCGCGCCAAGCTCAGCGCCAGCACGCTACGCACCGTGATCATCTACGGCATGGCTTTGGGCGGAATGAACTTCCTCTTCTATATGTCGCTGCGCACCGTGCCTCTGGGCATTGCCGTCGCCCTGGAGTTTACCGGCCCGCTGGCCGTGGCCCTCTATGCCTCGCGGCGGGCTGTAGACTTTCTGTGGATCGGCCTGGCGGTGATTGGCTTGCTGTTGCTGATTCCAATCGGCCAGACCAGCGCTGGCATCGACCTGGTTGGTGCCAGTTATGCACTGGGCGCCGGCGTGTGCTGGGCACTGTACATTCTATATGGGCAAAAAGCCGGCGCCGAGAACGGCATCCAGACCGCCGCCCTGGGCGTTATGATTGCCGCGCTGTTCGTCGCCCCCATCGGCATCGTCCATGCCGGTAGTGCGCTGCTGACCCCGTCACTGCTGCCTATTGCCCTGGGTGTGGCAATACTCTCCACGGCTCTGCCCTATAGCCTGGAGATGGTCGCCCTGACGCGCATCCCGGCCCGTACTTTCGGCACCCTTATGAGCATCGAACCCGCATTCGGTGCGCTATCAGGCTTGCTGTTCCTCGGTGAAGTACTCACCGTGGCGCAGTGGCTGGCTATCGCTGCAATTATCACCGCCTCTGTCGGCGCCACCCTGTCACTGCGCAAGGAAAGCCCGGCGCTGGTTCCTGCCGACTGATTTGAGAAATATTTGCATTTAAATAGACGCTGGTCATTGTGCCGGGCATCCACCATCTTTAAGCTGTCATCTAACATCAACCTTAAAGATATCTAATTGACAAGACAGGGACGCGAAGAGGCATCAGGGACGAGGCACGGGAAATTAGACACGGGCGATAGACCCGGTACGCATTAAGGACAGGAATGAAACGAATTTTGCTCATCCTAGCCATTTTGGCCATCGCAGGGTGTGCGGCGACGGCGAACACCGAAGTCAAACGAGGCAAGAAAGGCCTGCATATCAACTGCTCGGGCCTGTCTTCATCCTGGGACAAATGCTATGCCAAGGCCGAAGCCTCCTGCGGCAGCAAAGGCTACAAAGTCATTGCCCGCTCAGGTGATGGCGATGCCGAGCCCGGGGACTATCCGTTTGGTCTCAACCCGGCTGGCTACACCAGCCGCAGCATGATCGTCATCTGCAAGTGACCCCATCCAAAAACAAGGGCAGCCCGAGGGCTGCCCTTGTTGTCAGTGCCTGATTTCCTGCATCAGACCGGCTCGGTACGAACCTGTAGCCACTGCAGCGCAGCCCCTTCCAGCAACGGTGAAAGGCGCTCGCGCACCTGAGCATGGTAGCCATTGAGCCAGTCACGTTCCTCGAGGCTCAGACGCTCCGCCAGCAGGCAACGGGTGTCGATCGGACATAACGTCAAGGTTTCAAACTCGAGGAAATCGCCAAACGCACTGTTGCCTGCCTCACGGTTGAACACCAGGTTCTCGATGCGCACCCCCCACTCGCCTGGACGATAGGTACCCGGTTCGATCGAGGTGATCATACCCGACTGCATAGCTGTCTGCGGCGCGGCGGCGGCCTGGTAGGCAATCACCTGCGGCCCTTCGTGCACATTCATGAAGTAACCGACGCCATGCCCTGTGCCATGACCATAGTCGACCCGCTCCGCCCAGATTGGCGCGCGGGCAATGGCATCGAGCAGTGGTGACAGGATACCCCGTGGAAAGCGCGCCCGGGACAACGCGATAACACCCTTGAGCACCCGCGTGCAGTCCTGCTTCTGTTCACCAGTGGGGCTGCCGATCGGCACCATTCGGGTGATGTCGGTAGTCCCACCCAGGTACTGGCCGCCGGAATCGATCAGCAACAACCCATCGCCTTCAATGCGTGCGTGGGACTCCTCGGTCGCCCGGTAGTGCGGCATGGCGCCATTGGCATTGAAAGCGGCAATGGTCGAGAAGCTCAACGACACGAACCCCGGGCGCCGCGCTCGTGCGGCACTGAGCTGTTCATCCACCGTCAACTCGGTGATCGGCTCGCCACGCTCCTGAGCCGCCTCGAACCAGGCGAAGAACTCGCACAGTGCCGCGCCATCCTGCTCCATGGCCTTGCGGATATGCGCAAGGTCGGCTTGGCTTTTCTGCGATTTGGCCAGTGTGGTCGGGTTCAACCCTTCGACCAGGCGAACCCCCTTGGTAACGTTGGCCAACAAGCCACTGGTAACCCGCGCCGGATCGATCAACAGACGCTCGCTGGCGGGAATGGCGGCCAGGGCCGAAGCAATCTCGGCATAATCGCGCAAGCTGATGCCATCGACTTCCAGCACATGGCGCAAATGCTCGTCAATCTTGCTCATGGCAACGAACAGGGTGGCTTGATGCTGGCTGACCAGGGCAAAAGCGACGAACACCGGGTTATAGGAAACGTCGCTGCCGCGCAGATTGAACAGCCAGGCAATGTCGTCCAGGGTAGCGATGAAGTGCCAATCGGCGCCGCGCTCGTGCAGGGCCTGACGCAGGTTGGCCAGCTTTTCGGCGCGACTGACCGTAGCCTCGGGCGGCAGGTGCTGATACACCGGGTTGTCGGGCAGCGCAGGCCGGTCAGCCCATACCTGGTCGAGCAGATCCTTCTCGGTGAGCAAGCGCACGTTGCGCGCCTTGAGCCGTTCGCCCAGCTGGCGTGCAGACGCCAGGGCCATCACCGCGCCATCCACTGCGACCACAGCGCCTTCAGGTACCTGATCGGCGAGCCAGTCCAGCGGGCCCGGCTTGCCTGGCTGCAACTTCACCAACTCGATGGTGCTGCCTGCCAGCTCCTTTTCTGCCTGCTCCCAATAGCGACTGTCAGCCCACAGGCCGGCAAAGTCGGCGGTAACGATCAAGGTGCCCACCGAACCGTGGAACCCTGACAACCATTGCCTGGCCTGCCAGTAACCAGGCAGGTATTCGGAAAGGTGCGGGTCGGCCGACGGCACCAAGAGGGCGTCGACACCTTCGCGCTGCATTACTTCACGAATACGTGCCAGGCGCGTATTCACCGCTTCCTGCGTTGAAGACTGAGTGTTCATGCTGACTCCTGCTACCACGGCATCCATTGTTATTGGCGCAGATAATGGAACAGGTGTCAGCCATGGGCAACCGCCCAGAAGGGTTGCGACTGTAACGAGGCTTTGATTGCCCGCACTGCCTGGTCGATATCCTGCGCCTGGGTGTAACGACCCAGGCTCAGGCGAATGGTCTGGCGCGCGGCGTGCGGCTCGAGCCCGAGCGCCAGCAACACGTGCGAAGCGGCATTGGCCGCAGAGTTGCACGCGGAGGTGGAGGAAAACGCCAGGGACCGGGCAAGTTGGGTAAAGTCAGGGTGATCGGCGCCGAACGTGAGGCTGAGCGTGTGCGCAATCCGCTGCCCCGCACTGCCATTAAGACGCACACCCGGTATTGGCAGCAACTGCTCAAGCAGGCGCTGTTGCAACTGGCAGATGCGTGCGGTTTCTTCCTCGAACAATGCCTGGGCCACGGCAAATGCCTCACCCATGCCGACGATCTGATGGGTCGCCAGGGTCCCGGAGCGCAGCCCGCCTTCGTGCCCGCCGCCATGTATCTGAGCTTGCAACAAGGGCCTGGCGCGCTCACCGACATACAAGGCGCCTATGCCTTTGGGCCCATAGACCTTATGCGCGGAAAAGGACATCAGATCGACCGGCCAGCGGGCCAGGTCGATCGGCAGTTTGCCCGCCCCTTGCGCCGCATCCACATGCAGCAAGGCACCATGCTGGCGAACCACCTCGGCCAACGCCGGGATGTCGTTGACGGTTCCCAGTTCATTGTTCACCAGCATCAGTGAAACCAGGAAGGTATCTTCACGCAGCGCAGTACGTAGCGCCTTGGCAGTGATCAGACCCTGGTCGTCGGGTGCGAGCAAGGTCACGCTAAAGCCGTTCTGCTCCAGCTGGCGAACAGTATCAAGCACCGCCTTGTGTTCGATCTGGCTGGTGATGATGTGCCCACCCTGGCGGCCCTGGGCAAGGCCCTTGAGCGCCAGGTTGTTCGATTCGGTGGCCCCCGACGTCCAGACGATCTGCCCGGCCTGCGCGCCAACCAGTCCGGCGACCTGGGCACGGGCATGCTCAACGGCCGTACGCGCGCTCTGCCCGTAACAGTGCGAGCTGGAGGCCGGATTGCCGAAGTTGCCTGAGGCCCCCAGACACCTGACCATGGCCTGGATGACTCGCTCGTCGACCGGTGTCGTGGCGGCGTAGTCGAAATACAGCGGAAGATCATTCATGACAGCAGGCTCTCTGGTTGTCGTCGCCTTGCAAAGCAGGCGCTTCCTTAATCCGTGTAAGAAAAGTGCAGTGCCATAGTGCACCACCCCGAATAGAACTATAAATTATCAATTTTCATATTTATATAACTTAAAAACCATCCTTCAGTCGCTCGCACTGAACTTCTGCCAATGAAGGACTTCACACTCAGTACAGCCCAGCAAGGGAGGATCCGCCCATGGTCCGATCGACTGACCGCAAGCAAGGCGTGGTGCTGCTGGATACCCGTCAGAGCACACCCGAACATGAACACACTGTGCACCTCAAGCTGGCCGAACGGCTGGCACAGTTGTTCCACACCGAGGTGGTATCCCCTGCCCAGCCGCCGACGGCCAAAGAAAACTTCTACTACCTGCCCACCGAAACCCTGATCGGCGTCGAGCGCTATCGGGCAATGGGCATTGGCGCGCCGACGGATCTGTTTGGCGGCCTGGTCAGCCAGCCCTATATGGCCACCAAGGCGATTTCCCATCCGCTACCCGCCGATGCGCGTTTTCCGCTGGGCTGGACCGATGATTTCGCCCGCCTGGCCCACGATGCGTTGTTGCGCGGCTATAGCGTCTTCAGTATTGACGATGCGGTTCGCGCCGCGGGTCTGCTGTTGCGCGAGGGGCCGCTGCGACTCAAACCGGTGCGCGCTACAGCAGGTCGCGGGCAGACCGTGATCGACAGCATGAAAAGCCTGGAGCAGGCGCTAGGCAGCATGGATGAGCAGGAAATTGCCGTTTGGGGCCTGACCCTTGAGGAGAACCTCAGCCAGGTGCAAACCTTCAGCGTCGGCCAGGCCCTGGTGGCCGGCATCCTTTGCAGCTATTACGGCACCCAGCAACTGACCCGCGACCACTGCGGCGAGGAAATCTACGGTGGTTCCGACCTGGTGCTGGTGCGCGGCGACTACGATGCCCTGCTGCAATTGCAACTGGAAGATCACCTGCGCTTGGCCATCACCCAGGCCCGAGCCTACGAACAGGCGGCGCTGCGGGCCTTTCCCGGCTTTATTGCCTCGCGGCGCAACTATGACGTCGCCCGCGGCCTGAACAGCCAGGACAAGCTGCGCAGCGGCGTACTCGAACAATCCTGGCGCATCGGCGGTGCCAGCAGTGCCGAGGTTCTTGCCCTGCAGGCATTTGCCGCCGACCCTGCGCTCAAACGCGTACGCGCCTCCACCCACGAAGCCTTCGACGCGCCAGAACTGCCCGCCGATGCGACGATTTTCTATCAGGGGGACGACAGTGAAATCGGACGAGTCTGCAAATACGCACGGATCCGCGACTATGACCATCCATAGCGAACCGATCGAGATCCCGGTCGGCGGCGAAAGCATCGCCGGGACCATCGTCAGCCCGGGCTCCAAAGTGCCGGGGATCCTTTTTGTCCACGGCTGGGGCGGTAGCCAGCAACGCGACCTGGCCCGGGCCAAGCAGATCACCGGCCTTGGCTGCGTGTGCATGACCTTCGACCTGCGTGGCCACGAGAAGACCGAAAGCCAGCGCCTGAGCGTCACCCGCGAGCAGAACCTGGCCGACCTGGTTGCCGCTTATGATCGGCTGGTCAGCCACCCGGCGGTCGACACCAGCGCCATTGCCCTGATCGGCAGCAGCTATGGTGGCTACCTGGCAACCCTGCTCACCGCCTTGCGCCCGGTCAAATGGCTGGCACTGCGGGTGCCGGCGCTGTACTGGGACGATGAATGGACCCTGCCCAAGCAAGCGCTCAACCGTCAACGCCTGACCGACTACCGCCAGCGCCCGCTGGGCCCGGGGGACAACCGTGCACTGGGCGCCTGCGCCGAATTTGCCGGTGATGTGCTGCTGGTGGAGTCGGAACAGGATGACTACGTACCGCACAGCACCTTGATGAGTTACCGCTCAGCCTTCGTCAGCGTTCATTCGCTGACCCACCGGATCGTCGACGGCGCCGACCACGCGCTGTCCAGCGACAGAAGCCAGAAGGCCTACAGCTCGATCCTCAGTGCCTGGATCAGCGAAATGGTCATTGGCGCGCGGCTCGACCGCTACCCGCACCATTCACCCTGGTACTCCTGAACTCAGCGGCAGGTGACAGTGCAGCCCGTGCTCTGCTGTACGGGCCAGGCTGCTGAGGGTCTGAAAGGCATTGAAGTTCACGCCTCTGGCTTGATGCTGGTGAATCAGCTGGAGAAACGGCTCCTGCTCGAAGCTGCTGACAGCGGCCTCCCAGGCCGAGCGCGATTGCCATTGCAAATACTGCAGGACCCGACTGCCATCGTCGCTGGCCTGGATGCTGGCGGCGAGCAAACCACTGTGCAACCGGGCCAGGTGCTCGCTGCGCAGCGCCAGCGCCTTTGCCAGCGCGCGCTGACGCTCCGGCGCCACCTCGAACTCGATCATCTGGGTAAAGCACAGGCTGTTGTGTGAAACGGGCATGAACATGTTCCTTCTGCCATTGCACTTGCGGTGCGATGGCAGGCAGGGTAAAACCTCTAGTTAACTAGAGGTCAAGGACTATTCTTGCATGCCTGATTCAGCCCAGAGCGTTCTCAGCGTTGGCCAACTGTCGGCGCGCAGCGGCGTTGCCGTCACCGCCCTGCACTTCTACGAGAGCAAAGGCCTGATCCACAGCACGCGCAGCGCCGGCAACCAGCGACGCTACCCGCGCGATACCTTGCGCCGGGTGGCGGTAATCAAGATGGCTCAACGCCTGGGTATCCCCCTGGCGACTATTCATGCCGCGCTGCAGACGTTACCGGTGGGACGCGCACCGAGCGTGAAGGACTGGCAACGGCTATCGGAGCAATGGCGCCAGGACCTCACCCGGCGTATCGACAAGCTGATGGTGCTGCGCGACCAGCTCGATAGCTGCATCGGCTGCGGCTGCATGTCGCTGCAAAGCTGCCCGTTGCGCAACTGTGACGATCAACTCAGCGAAAACGGCCCCGGCCCGCAACTGCTCGAGCCGGGCCCCGAAATTCACGACTAGCGGCCACATTCGGCCAGGTGCTGGGCCAGCGCCTTGGCCTGCAAGGCAACGTCGGTCACCGAGGTGCTTTCCCACCACAGTCCGCGCAACGGCGGGCCCATGGCAAACAGGCGCCCGCTGTATCGGCCCTCGGCATCCTGCACCGCCCCCTGCGCATCCGCGGCGATGCCCAGAGCCAGGGGGCCCGGCTTGATCAGCCGGCGTTGCAGCAAGTTCTGCGGCAATGGCCGGGCTACCCGGCGCCAGTCGTATTCAATACCGGTGGAATTGATCAAAGCATCAGCGCTGATCCGCTCGACCTGGGTTTGACCGCGAAAACGCAGCTTTACCACTGGCAGCCCGTTGGCATCGATCTCAATGCCTTGGAACGACGCCGCATGAATCCGCAACCGCCCCGCTTCGACCAGCTGCGCCAGCAACGCTGCACCCTGCGGCGGCGAACGGTGATGATGACTCTCCCACCAAGGCCGGACGTGACGTACGAACTGGCGTTTGTGACGCTCGCTGGCCTGGCTCCAGAGCCTGCCGATATGCACGCGCACGGTATCCAGTGGCGCCTGCCAGTCGATGCCCTGCTGCTGGGCGGACCGGCACTGAGCGCGCAAGGCCCGCAACAGTTGCAATGGGCTGCGAAGTGACAGGTCAGCCGCGAGAAAATCCTCCCATGCCGGCGGCTGGCGGCGAACGTGCGGCAGCAGGCCGTGGCGCGAAAACACCTCGATCGGCCCGCGATGGCCGGCGGCCTGCAGCGACACCACGGCATCGACCATGGTCAACCCGGAGCCGATGATGACGACCTGACCATTCGGGTCGATCGAGCGCATGGCCTGAATGTTCCAGGGATCAACGCAGGCGTTGTTAAAGGTATTGTCGCTGAGCTGGGCGGTCCGCGCGGCGGCAAACATGCCGGTAGCCAGGACGGCCCGGCTGGCGCGAAAGATACGCCCATCGGCCAGGCTGACCCTGACGCCCTGATCGTCCACCGCCAGATCAACGGCTTCGGCCTGTAAATGCTCAAGCCCCGCGCCTTGTCGCGCGCCCTGCTCCTGCGCTTCTGCCAGGCGCTGGCGGGCGTACATGCCAAACAGCCCGCGAGGCGCAAACAGCTCCGCCACCGGCACCCGTTGCGTGGCCGACTCCGGCCAGCCGCCTGCGGCGATACACTGGCCGAGCCACTCGGTCAGGTCATTGGCGTTGTCCGGATCGACACTCATGCGCGCGGCATTGCCGTTGAGGGTGTGTCCCAGGTGCGTGGCACTGTAGGCTTCGCCGCGCCCCAGCTCATTGCGCGGCTCGACGATCAGCACACGGCGCTGGCCCGCTTGGCGCAGCAGCTGCGCCGCGAGCAGGGTTCCGCTCAAGCCACCACCGATGATCAACACATCAGCAGCAGGGTTGTTGGGGTGTTCAGGGGCGCTCATGGCGTTCTCCGTCTTTTTTGCAACGGATAATAGGCAACAAAACGCCAGGTGCGCAGCCCGACCTGTACCAAAGTAGGATCAAGCCACCGGGGCCGCGAGTCGGCGCCGGTAGTCGCTGGGTGCAAGCCCGGTCACCTTGAAGAACACTTTGCGAAAGGCTCCAGGGTCCTGATAGCCAACGCCCCAGGCGATCTGGTCGATGGAGCGATTGGTGAATTCAAGCATCCGGCAGGCTCGGCCGACCCTGACCTGCTGGCAGTATTCGGTAGGTTTGAGGCCGGTGGCGCTGCGAAACCGGCGCAGAAAGGTGCGCTGCTCGAGGCCGGCACAAGCGGCCATCGCAGCCAGCGAAACCTCGCGCGCGCCACTGCCCTGCAACCAGTGCTGCACCTTGAGCACCGCCTCATCGCCGTGATCCAGCCGTGGGCTGAAGACGCTGCCGGGGTGTTGCCCGCCGCTGACCCGTTCGACCGCCAGAAACCGCGCGGTTTCCGCCGCCAGGGTTTCGCCCAGGTAACGCTCGACCAGTTTCAGACCCAGGTCGGTCCAGGCCATCAGCCCGGCCGAGGTAATGATGTCGCCGTCATCGAGCAGTGGCAGGTTGGCTTCGACCTGAACCTGTGGAAAGCGCTCGGCCAGTGATTGCGCGAAATTCCAGTGAGTAGTCGCCGGACGCCCGTCGAGCAAACCGCTGGCGGCAATGAAGAACACCCCGACGCAGACCGACACCAGCAACGCGCCGTCCGCATGCCATTGGCGCAGGTTGGCGCAGTAACGATCGAGTAATTGCGGCGCCGGGGCCTGGGTCAGGCTCGGCGGCACAATCATGGCCCGCACCTGGTGATGGCTGCCTGGGTGCGTGTCGAACGTTACCTGCAAGTGCTCGTCAGGCGTCTCGCTCCAATGGCAGACGCGCAACGGCGGTCGCTCCAGCGCCCCCAGTTCAAAACGCAGACGGTTGGCCACGGCAAACAGGTCGGTCAGGCCATGCACGGCGGCCAGTTGCGCGCCGGGATAAACCAGCACGCCAATTTCTATAGGGAATTGCGCCGTTGCCATTGTCAGTTTTTCCCGCCAATTTGTCGTTCGCGCCAATCCGCAAGCACATCGCTCAAGCCTATAACTATCACCACGCCACAACCACTCCCCCACACGAGGCTTTTGACATGAGCAAACAGGCACTGATCGTCATCGACATCCAGAACGATTACTTCCCCGGCGGCAAATGGACCCTGGACGGCGCCGATGCGGCAGCCGACAACGCCGCCAGCATCCTTGAGGCTGCCCGTGCGCGCGGCGACCTAGTGGTGCATGTGCGCCATGAGTTCGAGTCCAGTGATGCGCCGTTCTTCACCCCGGGCTCGCAAGGCGCGCAGATTCACCCCAAGGCTGCCAACCGCACAGGCGAGCCGGTGCTGCTCAAGCACAAGGTCAATTCCTTTCTCGGTACCGGGCTCAAGCAATTACTGGATGACGGGGAAATCAGCGAGGTCACGGTGATCGGCAGCATGAGCCACATGTGCATCGATGCGGTCAGCCGCGCGGCTGCCGATTATGGTTATGGCGTCACGGTGATCCACGATGCCTGCGCGACCCGCGCCCTGGAATTCAATGGTGTTATCGTACCGGCGGCGCAGGTGCATGCAGCCTACATGGCGTCGCTGGCTTTCGCCTATGCCCAGGTGATTTCCACCGAGGACTACCTGACCGGCGCCAGGCGCTGAGTGCAGTGACCCGTCGCGTGCTCAGATCACCACGTTGCGCACGAAGCGGGTCGCCACCTCGCCATCATTGCGGTAGGCGTAGCGGCGGTTGCTGGCAAAGGTGAAAAACTCGCCGGCATTGAGCAGGTGCCGGTGCCCTTCGATGTCCAGGGTCAGGCAACCTTCGAACACGAACAACTGCTCGCTCCAGCCCTCGGCATCGGGCTCGCAGGGGTAGACCTCACCGGGCTCCAGGCGCCACTCCCAGAGCTCGACTTCGCGGGTGGCGGCGGAGCTTGCCAGCAGCACGGCCTTGCTGCCGGGATGCACACCGGCCCAGGCCAGCTCGTTGATGCGGCTCGGGTCGCGGTTGTCCGGCGCCTTGATCAAATCACTGAACGCCACTTGCAGGGCTTCGGCAATCAGGTCCAGCGTGGTCAGGCTGACATTCTTTTCGCCGGCTTCAATCGCCACCAGCATGCGCCGGCTGACCCCGGACTGTTCTGCCAGGGCAGCCTGGCTCAATTCAGCGGCATGGCGCAGGCGGCGAATGTTCTGGCTGACGTGCTGGAGCACCGACGCGCGTTGAGTGGAATCTTTGTGCACTATATTGCTCATCAATAGGGGTTGCGCAGTATACTGCCCACTTTCGCCGCAATTGTGCGTCGACCTTCTCCCGTGTGCAAGGCCATGACCCCAACGAACTCCGCTGAACGCCCTTCCGTTTCCTTCCGGCTGAGCAAGGCCGAACTGGTGCTGGTGTTTATCACCATGCTCTGGGGCGGCACCTTTTTGCTGGTGCACAACGTGATGACGGTCAGCGGGCCGATGTTTTTCGTCGGCTTGCGCTTTGCCGCGGCGGCCTTGTTCGTTGGCCTGGTCACAGCCCGTTCGTTGCCTGGCCTGACCGCCACCGAATTGAAGGCCGGGGTGTTGATCGGTGTATCGATCATGCTTGGCTACGGCCTGCAGACAGTCGGCCTGCAAACCATCAGCAGCAGCCAGTCGGCATTCATCACCGCCCTGTACGTACCCTTCGTGCCCTTGCTGCAATGGCTGGTGCTGGGCCGCCGCCCAGGGCTGATGCCGAGCCTGGGCATCGGCCTGGCGTTTGCCGGCCTGATGCTGCTGGCAGGCCCCGGTGGTGGTTCGCTGCAGTTCAGTCCGGGGGAAATCGCCACCCTGGTCAGCGCCGTAGCCATTGCCGCAGAAATCATCCTGATCAGCCGCTACGCCGGCCAGGTGGACGTTCGCCGTGTGACTGTGGTGCAACTGGCCACTGCCTCGGCGCTGTCGTTCATGATGGTGGTGCCGACCCAGGAGCGCCTGCCGGACTTCTCCTGGCTGTTGCTGCTTAGCGCCGTGGGCCTGGGGGCGATGAGCGCGGTGATCCAGGTGGCGATGAACTGGGCGCAAAAGTCGGTCTCGCCGACTCGCGCTACCTTGATCTACGCCGGTGAACCGGTATGGGCCGGCATCGTCGGGCGCATCGCCGGCGAGCGGCTACCGGGCGTAGCCTTGCTCGGTGGCGTGCTGATCGTTGTCGCAGTGGTGGTCAGTGAACTGAAGATTCGCCGCCGCAGCGAAGAGCAGCCACTGGCGGTGGACGCCGATGAACGGGAAGCGGGGCTCTGATCGGCAAATGCAGGCTATCCTTTGAAAAAAACTGTTATAAAAAAAGGATTGATACAGCGCTCTTGTAGGATTCTGCGACAGCTTGCGGGTTGGTGATCGACCAGTCGCCACGTATGATCCCTTACAAACTCCTGCAGATTAGAAATCTATGTCCTTGATAGTGCTACTGCTTCTGCCGTTTGTCGGCAGCTGCCTGGCGGCTGTCTTGCCGCACAACGCACGCAACAGCGAATCGCTGCTGGCCGGACTGGTCGCCCTGGTGGGCACTGTCCAGGTCGCTTTGATGTACCCGCAGATCGCCCATGGCGGCGTGATCCGTGAAGAATTCCTGTGGCTGCCGAGCCTGGGCCTGAACCTGGTCCTGCGCATGGACGGCTTCGCCTGGCTGTTCTCCTTGCTGGTGCTGGGCATCGGCACCCTGGTGTCGCTGTACGCGCGCTACTACATGTCGCCGCAAGACCCGGTGCCGCGCTTCTTTGCCTTCTTCCTGGCGTTCATGGGTGCCATGCTCGGCCTGGTGATTTCCGGCAACCTGATCCAGATCGTGTTTTTCTGGGAACTGACCAGTCTGTTCTCGTTCCTGCTGATCGGCTACTGGCACCATCGCGCCGATGCCCGGCGCGGTGCCTACATGGCCCTGATGGTCACCGGCGCGGGCGGACTATGCCTGCTGGCGGGGGTACTGCTGCTCGGCCATGTGGTCGGCAGCTACGACCTGGACAAGGTCCTCGCTGCCGGTGAGCAGATTCGCAACCATGCCCTGTATCCCGTCCTGTTACCCCTGATCCTGCTCGGCGCGCTGAGCAAAAGCGCGCAATTCCCCTTCCACTTCTGGCTGCCCCATGCCATGGCGGCGCCCACCCCGGTCTCGGCCTATTTGCACTCGGCGACCATGGTCAAGGCCGGGGTATTCCTCCTGGCGCGGCTGTGGCCGGCGCTCTCCGGCACCGAGGAATGGTTCTGGATCGTCAGCGGCGCCGGCGCCGCCACCCTGGTGCTCGGCGCCTTCGCAGCGATGTTCCAGAACGACCTCAAGGGCCTGCTGGCCTACTCGACCATCAGTCATCTGGGCCTGATCACCCTGCTGCTGGGCCTGAACAGCCCGCTGGCAGCGGTCGCGGCGGTGTTTCACATCCTCAACCACGCCACCTTCAAGGCTTCGCTGTTCATGGCTGCGGGGATCATCGACCACGAAAGCGGCACCCGTGACATTCGCCGTCTCAGCGGTCTGTTCCGGCTCATACCCTTCACCGCGACCCTGGCCATGGTGGCCAGCGCCTCGATGGCCGGGGTGCCGTTGATGAACGGCTTCCTGTCCAAAGAGATGTTCTTCGCCGAAACCGTGTTCATCAGCTCCACCGCCTGGGTCGAAGCGGCCCTGCCGGTCATCGCCACCCTCGCTGGCACCTTCAGCGTCGCCTATGCCTTGCGCTTTACCGTCGACGTGTTCTTCGGCCCGCCGGCCACCGACCTGCCGCACACGCCCCACGAGCCGCCGCGCTGGATGCGCGCGCCGGTCGAATTGCTGGTGATGACCTGCCTGGTGGTCGGCATCTTCCCGGCGCAATCGGTCGGCCCGCTGCTGGCCGCTGCCGCATTGCCGGTGGTGGGCGGCACCCTGCCCGAGTACAGCCTGGCGATCTGGCACGGCTGGAACGCGCCGCTGATCATGAGCCTGATCGCCATGAGCGGCGGCATCATCCTTTACTTGCTGCTGCGCAACCAGCTCAAGCTCGGGCGCTTCCCGTCGCCGCCGCTGATCGAGCGTTTCAATGGCAAGCGCCTGTTCGAACACGGCCAGGTGCTGATCATGCGCACCGCCCGGCGTTTCGAACGGGTGTTCACCACCCGGCGCCTGCAGAAGCAGCTGTTCATGCTGGTGCTGATCGCCCTTCTCGCGGGCTTGCTGCCCATGCTGCACAGCGGGCTGAGCTGGGGTGACCGGCCGAAAATCCCGGGCTCGGGTGTGTTCGTCATGCTCTGGCTGATCGCCATTGCCTGCGCCCTGGGCGCCGCCTGGCAGGCCAAGTACCACCGGCTGGCGGCGCTGACCATGGTCAGTGTCTGCGGCCTGATGACCTGCATCACCTTCGTCTGGTTCTCGGCCCCGGACCTGGCCCTGACCCAACTGGTGGTCGAGGTGGTCACCACGGTGCTGATTCTGCTCGGCCTGCGCTGGTTGCCACGGCGGATCGAAGGCGTCTCGCCGCTGCCAGGCACCCAGGAGCGCGCGCGCCTGCGCCGCCTGCGCGACCTGCTGCTGGCGGTCGGCGTCGGTGGCGGCATGGCGCTACTGTCCTATGCCATGCTGACCCGCCCGACGCCCAACGACATCTCTTCATTCTACCTGAGCCGGGCCCTGCCCGAAGGTGGCGGCAGCAACGTGGTCAACGTCATGCTGGTGGACTTCCGCGGCTTCGATACCCTGGGCGAAATTACCGTGCTGGTGGCCGTGGCCCTGGCGGTGTTCGCCCTGCTGCGGCGCTTCCGCCCGCCCAAGGAGAGCATGCAGTTGCCGGCCCAGCAGCGCCTGCTGGCCCCGGACGTGGTCACCGACCTGGTCAACCCGCGCCATGCGGCCGACACCGCCCTGGGCTTCATGATGGTGCCGGCGGCGCTGGTGCGCCTGCTGCTGCCGGTTGCCCTGGTGGTGTCGATGTACCTGTTCATGCGCGGCCACAACCAGCCAGGTGGCGGGTTTGCTGCCGGTCTGGTGATGTCGGTGGCGTTCATCCTCCAGTACATGGTGGCCGGCACCCAGTGGGTCGAGGCACAGATGAGCCTGCGACCGCTGCGCTGGATGGGCACCGGGTTGCTCTGCGCCACGCTCACCGGGGTCGGCGCGATGCTGCTCGGCTACCCGTTCCTGACCACCCATACCGCGCACCTGCACCTGCCGCTGCTGGGTGACATGCACCTGGCCAGTGCGCTGTTCTTCGATATCGGCGTGTTCACCGTGGTGGTCGGTTCGACCTTGCTGATCCTCACCGCGCTGGCTCACCAGTCGGTTCGCGGCCATCGCCCGGGCAGCCAACAGAAACCCACCCAAGCAGGAGCCGCCTGATGGAAGAAGTCATTGCAATCGCCATTGGCGTGCTCGCCGCCTCCGGGGTCTGGCTGATCCTGCGGCCACGGACCTTCCAGGTGGTGATGGGCCTGTGCCTGTTGTCGTACGGGGTCAACCTGTTCATCTTCAGCATGGGCAGCCTGTTCATCGGCAAGGAGCCGATCATCAAGGACGGCGTGCCCCAGGACCTGCTCAACTACACCGACCCGCTGCCCCAGGCGCTGGTGCTCACCGCGATCGTCATCAGCTTCGCCATGACCGCGCTGTTCCTGGTGGTGTTGCTGGCTTCGCGCGGCCTGACCGGGACCGACCATGTCGATGGCCGGGAGCCTAACGAATGAGTGCGATGAACCAACTGATCGTCGCGCCCATCCTGCTGCCGCTGCTGACCGCAGCGCTGATGCTGCTGCTCGGGGAAAAACGCCGGCCGCTCAAGGCCCGCATCAACCTGATCTCCAGCCTGCTCGGGCTGGGCATCGCCATCACCCTGTTGCTGTGGGTGCAGGGTCAGGGCCAGGCCAGTTCGATTGGCGTGTACCTGCCCGGCAACTGGCCGGCGCCGTTCGGCATCGTGCTGGTGGTCGACCGCCTTTCGGCCTTGATGCTGGTGCTGACCGGCATCGTCGGGGTCAGCGCCCTGGTGTTCGCCATGGCCCGCTGGGATCGCGCTGGCGCGAGCTTCCACGCGCTGTTCCAGATCCAGCTGATGGGCTTGTATGGCGCCTTCCTGACCGCCGACCTGTTTAACCTGTTCGTGTTCTTCGAAGTGCTGCTGGCGGCCTCCTACGGCTTGATCCTGCATGGTTCGGGGCGTGCCCGGGTCAAGGCCGGCCTGCACTACATCGCCATCAACCTGCTGGCCTCGTCATTGTTCTTGATTGGCGCGGCGATGCTCTATGGCGTCACCGGCACCCTGAACATGGCTGACCTGGCGCTGAAGATCCCGCTGGTACCGGAAGCCGATCGCGGCCTGCTGCACGCCGGCGCGGCAATCCTGGCCACCGCGTTCCTGGCCAAGGCCGGGATCTGGCCGCTGAACTTCTGGCTGGTGCCGGCCTACTCCTCGGCCAGCGCACCGGTAGCCGCGTTGTTCGCGATCATGACCAAGGTCGGTTTCTATACCGTACTGCGCCTGTGGACCTTGCTGTTTTCCGGCCAGGCCGGTGCTTCGGCGTTCTTTGGCGGCGACTGGCTGATCTACGGCGGCCTGGCCACCCTGGGTTGCGCGGCGGTGTCGATACTCGCCGCGCAGCGCCTGGAGCGCATGGCCAGCCTGAGCATCCTGGTCTCGGCCGGCACCTTGCTGGCGGCCATCGGCTTCGGCCAGGCAACCCTGACCGCCGCCGCGCTGTTCTACCTGGTCAGTTCGACCCTGGCGCTGTGCGCGCTGTTTTTGCTGGCCGAACTGATCGAGCGCTCGCGCTCGGCCAATGAAATCCCCCTGGACGATGAAGGCGACGGCCTGCCCTCGCCCGTCGAGTCGCTGCACCCGCCCAAAGGCATCAACCTCGATGACGAGCAGAAGGCGGTGATCGGCCAGGTCATCCCCTGGACCATGGCCTTCCTCGGCTTGAGTTTTATCGCCTGCGCCCTGCTGATCATCGGCATGCCGCCGCTGTCGGGCTTTATCGGCAAACTCAGCCTGATCAGCGCATTGTTCAACCCGCAAGGGCTGGGTGTGGCGCCGCAGCAGCCACTGAGCGTCGCGGGCTGGATGTTGGTGGCGTTGCTGGTGCTCTCCGGCATGGCTTCGCTGATCGCCCTGACCCGCGTCGGCATCCAGCGCTTCTGGACCCCGCAGGAGCGCCCTTCGCCACTGCTGCGCCGCTTTGAGTGCATCCCCATCGTGGTACTGCTGGGCTTGTGCGTACTGCTCAGCCTGCGCGCAGAGCCGTTGCTGCGTTATACCCAGGACACCGCCGCCAGCCTGCAGGACCCCGAGCAATACGTCAGCGCCGTATTGGGTACCCGGCCGGTTCCGGGGCCGACCAGCCTGGCGGCCAGCGCCGGGGGGCAGCCATGAAACGTCTGTTCCCTGCTCCGCTGTTATCCCTGTCACTGTGGCTGCTGTGGCTAGTGCTGAACCTCTCGGTCAGCCCCGGCAACCTGCTGCTGGGCGCCGTGCTGGGCATTGTCGCGCCGCTGCTGATGGCGCCGCTGCGGCCACTGCCGGTACGCATTCGCCGCCCGGGCACCATCGTGCGCCTGATCCTGCGGGTCGGCATCGATGTACTGGTGTCCAACCTGCAGGTCGCCCGTGGCGTGTGGTCGGCCAAGCGCCGTCCGCCGCGCTCACGCTTCGTGCACATCCCCCTGGAACTGCGTGACGCCCACGGCCTGGCCGCCTTGTCGATGATCACCACGGTGGTCCCAGGGACGATCTGGTCTGAGCTGGCGCTGGATCGCAGCGTGCTCTTGCTGCATGTGTTCGATCTGGATGACGAGGCGCAGTTCATCGAGCACTTCAAGCACACCTATGAACGCCCGCTGATGGAGATCTTCGAATGACTGGCCTGCTTGCCAACGCCATTCTCGCCAGCCTGTTCATCTTTGCCCTGGCCATGGCCCTGACACTGTGGCGGCTGTTTCGTGGCCCTTCGGCGCAGGACCGGGTCCTGGCGCTGGATTACCTGTATATCCTGGCCATGCTGATGATGCTGGTGCTGGGTATCCGCTACGCCAGTGACACCTATTTCGAAGGGGCGCTGCTGATCGCGCTGTTCGGCTTTGTCGGCTCCTTCGCCCTGGCCAAATTCCTCCTGCGTGGCGAGGTAATCGAATGATCAATGCCAATGAACTGCCGCTCTGGGTCGAGGTGCTGGTGGCCGTATTGCTGCTGCTCAGCAGCCTGTTCGCCCTGAGCGGAGCGGTCGGCCTGATTCGCCTGAAGGACTTCTTTCAGCGCATGCACCCGCCGGCACTGGCCTCGACCCTGGGCGCCTGGTGCGTCGCCCTGGCCTCGATCCTGTACTTCTCGATGCTCAAGGAGTCGCCGGTGCTGCATGCCTGGCTGATTCCGATCCTGCTGTCGATCACCGTGCCGGTCACCACCCTGCTGCTGGCCCGTGCGGCGCTGTTTCGCAAGCGCATGGCCGGTGATGATGTACCTGAAGAGGTCAGCAGTGGCCGCGACCGCGGCAACTGAAATCAGCCACTGAGCTGCTGCAGTTCGCGGCGGACCATAGCCGCGTACTCGGGCGGGCTCAGCTGATAGAGCTGGGTGGCGACCCAGTCGAACCACGCCGCCTGCAGGCGTGGGCGTTCGGCAAGCCACTGCTCGGCCAAGGCACGAGCCTGCGCCTGATGCAGGGCATGAAAGTCGGCACGGCTGGCGCGCTCGACAGGCGCGCTCACTCGCTGGCCTTGAAGGTGGTCAGCTCACCCTTCTGCCATTTGGCAACCTTGCGGGTCACGGCCTTGAGGGTTTTGCTCAGGCCTTCCTGCAGCTGTTCATGGGCGGCAAACACCAGCACCACACCCTGGCCTTCCTTGAAGACAATGCCTTCACCTTCAGGCACTGAAACAAAGGCGTAGTCGCCCAGGCCATACACAGTCAGTTTGATTTCGCGAAAACGGATTTCCAGCTTGCCACCTTCACGGCTGGGCAACACCGCCGCGCGAAAATGATCGCCGACTTTGAGTTCCAGACGCTGTTTGTCATCCACCACCAATGCGGTTTCAGTATCGATCTCGGCCATGTACAGGCCTTCCGCATTCTGCTCGGTGACATACACAAAACGCGATTGAAACTGTTTGACCAGTTTCGCCCTGAGGTCGCCCAGAACAAACAGGGCATGGGTATCCAGATTGCTGACTGCCAAAGAAGAATTCCTCAAAAACCGATTACACGCCGCTCCCCCAGCGGGCCGCGAGGCAGCCGCAAGGCAACGGTACTTCAATTCGAAGTCTGAAAGACTAGTGGATTTGTGCATGAAAAGTCTGTGCAGACTGGCAAAGCAACCCGCAGGAATCTTTACCCATTACTGCAAGCTTTAGTCAGTTTGCAGATTTTCAGCAGATTTCCTTAAACGGGGACGCTTTTTCTGACAGCACTACCGCAACAAAAGTGCGATAGATGAGAGCAAGCCCTTCAGCAGGACGGGCTCCTGCAAATCATCCACAGTACACAGGGAAGCGAATATGCACGAAAACACTGAATTCCGTCGAGAGCCTAAAGGCGTTTCCTACAGAGAATATGCTGCACACTCACACAACAGTACGCCGCGCTTTGTAGTGGTGCCAGCCGGAATCGGTTTCTTTCATATCACAGAACAGGCCACCGGACGCGTCAGAGGCTTTCGCCGTGAGCATACCGAAGCCTGTGCCCTGGCCCGTCACCTGGAAAACTGAACAGCGCCTGGCTCAACCGGCCTGCCGCGCAACGGCGGGCCGATCACCCCCGTGCAACTGCTCCATCCAGGCCGTCTGGCACTCCTGGGCTTCATTGCGGCTGGCGAAGGCCGTGCCACGTCGCTCACCGTTAACCAGCACCACCCAGCACACGCGTTTGCCCAGTGCCTGTAACGACGCAGGTACGCCGCTGCCTATCATGACCGCAACATCGACTTGGCTCTTCATCATTCCCTCCGGAATTTATTAGCAACCTAACGATGTGCGCATGATAAGTCCTGCCCGGCCGCGGAAAAAGCTATCCCCGGCATAGCTGTTTTACATCACCGGTAACAAAGCCCGGTCAAACCTGCTGCGGCCGGTAGCCCAGGCGCAAACCACCCCAATGTCTGCCCTGCACCTGGATCGGTACCGACAGATCATGCATCAGCTCGCCGGTATCGCGGGTATAGGTTTGCAGCAGCACCGGCTGCTGATGGCTGCCGCAGCGAATACCGGTGCGGTCGTCGAACTTGCGCTTGCTGCGGTTGTGCGCGGTATCCACGGCCGGGTCGCCGGTCAACGGCTGATTGAAGGCAGTGTTATGGGTAGGCACATAGCCTTGCTGGGTGCAGGCAATGGCGAACACCAGGCCCTCATGCTGCTTGAGCAGAGGCTCCTGGAGCGCCGGCAGGACCTGATCGGTGTAGTGGTCGAAGCGGGTGCGAAAACGTGCCGGCGAAGTGCCTGGCAGTTGCTGGTAGTGGCGGTCGAACAAGTCCTCGAGGCTGATGCGGCCCTGGGCAATATCGTTCTCGAACTGTTCGCCAATCTGCTGCGCGCCTTTACGTGCCAGGTCATAGACGCGCTGATGATAGTCATCCAGGCCGACCTCGGCCAGGCGCTCACTGATCGTTTCTGCCTGCCCTTCCAGCTGCACGGCGGCCTGGGCAAGGCGCTGGGTTTGCTGGTCGCTGACCTGCAGGTCGCCGCGCATGCGCGCCACCGCCGCGAACAGGCTGTCCAGTTGCAGCCGATTGGTCTCGGTGCCCTCGGCGATCTCGCCGATCTGCTGCTCGACGCCAGCGGCCAGCCCGGCGATGCAGTCCAGTTGTTCACCGGTGTGCTCGACCTGGTCAACGCCACTGCGCAGGTCATCCGAGAGTTCACGAATCTGCTCGACCACCTGCGCTGTGCGCTGCTGGATATCGGCGACCATCTGCCCGACTTCCTCGGTGGCGCTGGCGGTGCGCCCGGCCAGGCCGCGCACCTCATCGGCCACCACGGCAAAGCCACGCCCGTGGTCACCCGCCCGGGCCGCTTCGATTGCCGCGTTAAGGGCCAGCAGGTTGGTCTGGCTGGCGATGGTCTGGATTACCAGGGTTACCCGGGCGATATCCTCGCTGCGCTGATGCAGCGCCTCAATCAGCTCGCGGCTGGCGGTAGCCCGCGCACTCAAGTGATGCATGCGCTGGATTGATTCGGCCAGCACCGTGCGCCCGGCGGCACTGCTTTCATGGGCACTGCGGGCAGCGACCAGGGCTTGCTGGCTCAACTGCGAGGTGGCTTTCTCGGTACCGATCATCACTTCGGCGCTGCTGACGATCTGCGCTGCGGAATCCAGTTGCGATTGCAGCTTGTCTGCCAGCTGTTGCACCGAGAACGCCACGCCGGCGGCCGACAGGGCATTGTGGCTGGTGGTGCGTGACAGGTCGCGGGTCAACTCGGCCAACGGCTCGCGGGTATCCTGCACGACAACCACCGCCTTGCGCAGGCGCGGGAGCCACAGCGCCAGCAAGGCCAGCGGCAGGCCGATATAGAACGAAAGCCCGGCAAACGCCATGGCTGCCAGCAACCCTGCCAGTACCAGGCTTTGCAAAACCGTGTCTGACCACGGCGCAACGGCGAACGGCGCAGATTGCCCTTCGACCCCGGCGCCAGGCAGAGATCCTTCTCGCATCATGTTTTGGCTCCATCGCAACACGTGTTGTTGTGCGGCCATTAAACGCCACTATTAGGCCATTAGCCATGCTTCCTTGGGTGTAAGACCGGGGCCTTTGATACAGGGCAAGAAAAACAAAACCCCCGAAGATCGCTCTTCGGGGGTTTGCACTGACACCTGCGCGGGTTAAGCCTGACGCTGGTGTTTGTCGATCTGCTCGTGACGCTCTTGGGCTTCGATGCAGTACTTGGTGGTCGGGCTGATCAGCAGACGCTTGAGGCCGATCGGCTCGCCGCTGTCGTCGCACCAGCCGAAGCTCTCGTCAGCAATCCGGCCCAGGGCCATTTCCAGCTGTGGCAGCAGACGCTGGTCACGGTCGATGGTGTTGACCAACCAGTGGCGCTCTTCTTCGACCGAGGCGGCGTCGGCAGGATCGGCAGGCGTGTCCAGGCTTTCGATGGTTACACGGCTTTGCTCGATGCGCTCATGGATCTCGACCTTCATCTGCTGCAGCAGCTCGGTGAAGAAAGCCAATTGCTCAGCGTTCATGTAGTCATCGGCCGGCATGGCCAGCAACTTTTCCTTTGTCATTGATTTCTCTATAAAAAATACGTGCATTAAGGCGAATCGGGTGCTCCTGGCGAACAGCTCGCCAGCAGCGGAATTCTTCAAGCACCATCCGGCACTCAATTTACAGGGGGCGGCAGTCTAAGGCCGAGATTCACACTGGGCAACAGAAATGACGGTGCAATTGACCGAAAAGGCGCTACAGGCCCTCCACCGGCGCTGGTTTATAACAAAAAAAGCCCGGCACAGGCGCTTTCCCGGGGACAAACGGTCATTCTCCGACAAAAACCTTGTAACAAAGATCCACTTAACCGAGCAACTGGCTCAACACCGCGCGCAACTTGCCGGGCTTCACCGGCTTGTTCAGCAAGGGTGCGCCCAAGCGCTGCATGGCTCGACGGCTGTGGTCGCTGCGATCGGCGGTGATCATCACGGCAAAAATGTCCTGATTAAAATGCCGGCGTAAATCCCGCACCACTTCACAGCCGGTAACCCCGTGATCAAGGTGATAGTCGGCGAGAATCAGCTCCGGCGCCCGGCCTTCAAGCACCATCAGGGCGTCGGCATAGTCGCAGGCGGTCAGCACTTCACAGCCCCACTGTTGCAGCAACGCTGCCATGCTTTGCTGGATGCTCAGCTCGTTGTCCAGCACCAGCAGGCGGCGCCCGGGCAACGGGTCACCGACACTGGGCAACACCATCGTCGACAGAGGCAACTCATTGGGCAACTCATTCGACAACGGCACATCGATGCTGAACACCGAGCCGCGCCCCGGCCATGAACGGACCTGCACCGGGTAATCAAGAATGCGCGCGATCCGTTCGACAATCGCCAGCCCCAGCCCGACACCTTTGCGATCAGCGGCACGACCAACGTCCAGCTGGTTGAATTCAAGAAAGATCGACTCGAGACGGTCGGCGGCAATCCCCCGGCCGCTGTCCCAGACTTCCAGGCGTACACTGTCGCCACGGCGCCGGGCGCCAAGCAGGATGCGCCCGTGCCCGGTGTAGCGGCAGGCATTGCTGAGAAAGTTACGCAGTATGCGCGTGAGCAGCCGCAGGTCGGTGCGCACCGCCAGGCGCCCGCTGCGCACTCGCAGGCTCAGCCCAGCCGCTTCGGCCACTGGTTGGAACTCCGAGGCCAGTGGCCCCAGCACTTCATCCAGGCGGTACAGGTCGAGGTCGGGCTTGATCGCCGCCTGGTCCAGCCGCGAGATATCCAGCAGGTCGGTGAGCAGATCTTCGGCGCCTTCCAGGGCCTGATGCGCGCGCTCGACCAATTGCTGTTCACTGGCGGGCAATTGCCGCTCGCGCAGCGTTGAGATCAGCAATCGCGCAGCGTTGAGCGGTTGCAAAAGATCGTGGCTGGCCGCCGCCAGGTACTTGTCCTTGCTGCGGTTGGCCGCCTGGGCGGCGTCACGGGCTTCGATCAGTTCATTGGTACGTTCGGCGACCCGCTGTTCGAGCTGGTCGTTGAGTTGCTGCAGGCGCTCCTGGGCCAGCTTGCGTTCGGTGATGTCGGCCACAAAGCCTTCGACCACGCCCTCTTCGTCGGGGCGCAGCAACAGGTTCATCAGCACGTCGATATGACTGCCATCACGCCGGCGCAGCTGGGTCTCGTAGCCAATCAGCGCCTGCTCGCGCTGCAGCACCTGGGCAATGGCCAGCAGTTCATCCTGGCCGCCGGCGAATAGATGGCTGGCCAGGTCGTTGCGCGACAACACCAGGGCCTGGGCGTCGACATACCCGAGCATGCGCGCCAGCGCCGGGTTGGCCGCGCGCATGCCATCTTCAAGGCTGGCTTGAAAGATACCGTGTACGGCATGCTCGAACAGCCACTTGTAGCGATTGCGCTCGGCCTCCAGCTCTTCCAGGCGCACCGCCAGCTCCGGGTAATGACTCTTGCGTACGGTGTGGTTGCTCAGCCCCAGCAGCCCGGCCAGGGCATCGCCCGCCGGCTCAGAGGGCCTCGCCATAGACTACCTCGACGTCGCGCTGGCTGGAGCTGCGCGGGTTGGTGAGGATGCACGGGTCATCCATGGCGTGCTCGGACAAGAACGGAATGTCGCTCATGCCGACCCCATGCAGGCCGAGGGTTTCATGAAAGCCCACGGCGCGCTTGAGGGCAATCAGGTGCTCGACCAGGCGCTGGCTGATCTGCTTGTGGCCCAGGCCCCGGCAGTCGATGCCCAGGGTTTGCGCAATCACCTTGAAGCGCTCGGGCGCGGCGCTGTAGTTGAACGCCACCACATGCTCGACCAGTACCGCGTTGCACAGCCCATGGGGCAAGTCGAGAAAGCCGCCCAGGCTGTGCGACATGGCATGCACGGCGCCGAGAATCGCGTTGGAGAACGCCAGCCCCGCCTGCATGCTGCCGAGCATGATCTTCTCGCGCAGGGCGATGTCGCCCGGGTTGGCGATCATCTGCACCAGGTTGCCGTTGATCAGGCGCATGGCTTCCAGCGCGTGGGGGTCGGTCAGCGGCCCGTGGCCGGTCGACACGAACGCCTCGATGGCATGCACCAGGGCATCGATGCCGGTACAGGCGGAGAGGAACGGGTCCATGCTCAGGGTAGTTTCTGGGTCAATCAGCGACACATCCGGCACCACCGCCTTGCTGACGATGGAGAACTTCATGCGTTCCTGTTGATTGGAGATGATCACGAACTGGGAAACGTCGGCGGAGGTGCCGGCAGTGGTCGGGATCAGGATCAACGGCGGGCTCGGCACACGAATGGTGTCGACCCCTTCGAATTCGAGAATATGCCGGCCATGGGCAACCACGATGCCGATGCCCTTGGCGCAATCCATGGGGCTGCCACCACCGACGGCGACGATCACGTCGCACTGTTCGCTGCGGTAGCGCTCGGCGCCAGCCATCACCTCTTCAACCCGAGGGTTGGGCGACACCTCGGTGTACAGGCAGTAATCGATGCCCTGGCCCTGCAGGCTGGCTTCGATATCGCCGACCCAGCCGGCGGCGATCACCCCGGGGTCGCTGACCAGCAGGACCTTGCGCGCACCAAAGGTTTTGGCGTAGTTGGCGACATGATGCCGGCAACCGGCGCCGAAGATGATTTCCGGGGAGACGAACTTGCGCAACTGGCTCAGCTTCGGGCTCATGGGACGCCTCTGTTCTTGTTGTAATAGCGCCAGCCTAAAGCATCCCGCATCGATTGCAATCAGACCATCGGCGGGCAGAAACAGAAGCGCCGACCGCTGCAAGCAGCGACCGGCGCAAGAGGGATCAGCGATTGGCGAAGTACATGGTCACTTCAAAACCGATTCGCAGATCAGTGAACGCAGGCTTTTTCCACATAGGTCCATCCTCTTCTGGCACCACAGGATTGCGGTGCATCTATTAATACACCGTTGCCGGTGCGGGTCGAATGCTACTTTGGAACCGTTTCTTACAGCTTATCCGGGCCCTCAAAAGAACCCCAGCGGATTGACGTCGTAACTCACCAGCAAGTTCTTGGTCTGCTGGTAGTGATCGAGCATCATCTTGTGGGTCTCGCGACCGACCCCGGATTTCTTGTAGCCACCGAACGCGGCATGGGCCGGGTACAGGTGGTAGCAGTTGGTCCACACACGCCCGGCCTGGATACCGCGGCCCATGCGGTAGGCGCGGTTGATGTCGCGGGTCCAGACCCCGGCGCCCAGGCCGAACTCGGTGTCGTTGGCAATGGCCAGGGCTTCGGCTTCGTCCTTGAAAGTGGTCACGCCGACCACCGGGCCGAAGATTTCTTCCTGGAATACACGCATCTGGTTGTGCCCCTTGAGCAGCGTCGGCTGGATGTAATAGCCGCTGGCAAGGTCGCCACCCAGGCGCTCGCAGTCACCGCCGGTGAGCACCTGCGCGCCCTCTTCGCGGGCGATCTGCAGGTAGGAAAGGATCTTGTCGTATTGCTGCTCGGATGCCTGGGCGCCGACCATGGTCTCGGTGTCCAGCGGGTTGCCGCGCTTGATCTGGCTGATCTTTTTCAGAACCTGGGCCATGAACGGCTCGTAGATCGACTCCTGGATCAGCGCACGCGACGGGCAGGTACATACTTCGCCCTGGTTGAAGAACGCCAGCACCAGGCCTTCGGCGGCTTTTTCGATGAAAGCGGGCTCGGCCTGCATGATGTCTTCGAAGAAGATGTTCGGCGACTTGCCGCCCAGCTCGACGGTACTGGGGATGATGTTCTGGGCGGCGCACTTCATGATGTGCGAGCCCACCGGGGTGGAGCCGGTGAAGGCGATCTTGGCGATACGCTTGCTGGTGGCCAGGGCTTCACCGGCTTCGCGGCCAAAGCCGTGGACGATGTTGAGTACCCCTGCCGGCAACAGGTCACCGACCAGTTCGGCGAACACGGTAATCGACAGCGGCGTCTGCTCGGCCGGCTTGAGCACCACGCAGTTGCCCGCGGCCAGGGCCGGGGCGAGTTTCCAGGCGGCCATCAGCAGCGGGAAGTTCCATGGAATGATCTGCCCGACGACCCCGAGCGGCTCATGAAAATGGTAGGCCGCGGTGTGCTCGTTGATCTCGGCGGCACTGCCTTCCTGGGCGCGGATGCAGCCGGCGAAGTAACGGAAGTGGTCGGCGGCCAGTGGCACGTCGGCATTGAGGGTTTCGCGGATGGCCTTGCCGTTGTCCCAGGTTTCACTCAGGGCCAGCACTTCGAGGTGCTGCTCGATGCGATCGGCGATTTTCAACAGGATGCGCGAACGTTCCTGCACCGAGGTACGGCCCCAGGCAGCGGCGGCGCCATGGGCGGCGTCCAGCGCCAGGTCGATGTCGGCCGCGCCCGAGCGCGGGAACTCGGCAATCGTCTGGCCATTGACTGGCGAACCGTTGCTAAAGTACTGGCCGGTCAGCGGCGCGACGAATTCGCCGCCGATGTAGTTACCGTAAACGGCCTTGAAGCTGATCAGGGCATCAGCGGTGCCAGGGGCTGCGTAGATCATCGGGACCTCTTGTGCGGTGCGAGCCTGTCGGCATGACAGGCAGCTGGCTCGATGGTAAGCAGGCGCACGGCAGGCGCGAATCGGTCCTTGGCAGGTACCGTCTCGTCAATTGGTAGTAACGGCTGGGTGCTACCCGAATACCGCCCGCTCATGCGCGTGCGCACGTCATATGGAGCCTCCCTCTTTTTGGAAGCCTCGCCAGATGACCGAATCGTCCCCCCATCAGTCCATCGCCGAACAGGCCACCTTGAGCTGCGCGGTAGCCAAGCGTTTCGTCAAGCGCCCCGCCCTGCTCGAAGTCGCCGGTCAGATCCTGCTTGAGCACTGGACCCAACGGGGGTTGCCGCTGCAGCACAATCCGTTGACGCTGTACCTGATCAGCCACGGTGCAAACCACGTGCATATCCGTCAATTGCCGCAAGTGCTGATCGAGCGCTATTGCCTGGGCAGTACCTTGAACCTGGACAGCAACGAAGATTATCTGAGCCGGTATCCGCAACAAGGCCACGACGTGCTGCTCGATGTCGACCTGCACGCCCTTGAGCTGCTGATCAACGATTGTGGCCCGTTGATCCTTGAAGCCTTCCTGCAGGCGCTGGTCGAGTTCTGGAGCCAGAGCGACAAACGCGGTGAAACGCCCTGGGCCTGGTACGCCGGCTACCTGCGAGGGCTGATGAAAAACGCCATCGAAGTCGACCTCATTGCCGGCAAACTGACCCCGGCGCAGGCAGCCGCCGCCGGCGTCGTCCCGGCGTTTCCAACGCTGCAGCAGCGCAACCGCTTTGCCAATCTGGACGGATTTACGGTGCAGCAGGTAACGGTAGACCTGACCCCGGCGAAAGTCATCGATGCCGACCTGTCCAGCGCCTTGCTGATCGAGGACTTTCCAGATCCGCCGAAAGCCCGCACGGTGGTTCTGTTCACCCTGGTGGGCGCGCTGGCGCCTTACCAATCCCCCCAGGGCTTCCTCGACATGCTCGCCAGCAACTGGCCCAGGTCGCTGTTGTCCACCCCACCACAGGCCCAGTTCAGTGAGCCGGATATTTCGGCGTTTGAAGCCCAGGCGCTCGGTTTCCTCAAGCAGCAGTTGCAGTTGATCGGGGTTATTGCCGGATCAGCGAGAACGCTCGCACAGGCGGTCACGCTCAACGCAATCATTGACCGCTCGACCTCGATGCTGGACTTGTGTACCGCCCAGGAGCTGGAGCGGCAAAGCAAGATCGCCTTACTGCTGCCCTCCTGGCTACTCGACAGTGAGCTGGCCATTCGCTACAGCACCTTGCTGGTCAATCAGGCCCAGGCCCACAGGGATGCCGAAGGCAAATCCTGGCATGACGGCATCGACAACGCCGCGGATTTCGCCTGCAAGGTGCTGGATGCGAGGATCCAGCGCGATCATCCCGGCGCAGGCTTCAGTGCCGCCGAGGTGATGATCAGCAATCACCAGGTCATCGCCGGTGCCATTCCCGGCCAAGGCAGCGTGATCACCGATGGCGCCATCAAGGTCGTCAATTTCTCCCTGGCACAACTGGCCATCGACAACCTCGGCGTACTGGCCGCAGGTGCTGTGGAGCTGTATCTGCTCAGCGGCGCTCCGTTGCCCGCCTGGATGGATGAATCCTACATGCGCAGGCTAGTGGCCGAGCTGGACATCGGCGGCAACTATCCGCCTACCCTGCAACGGCAACTGCTCGGCGAACCGGCGCGGATGCAGTCACGGCGTAACCTGTTCAAGGCGCAACTCAAAACCCAGCTGCCATTGCTGGCGCTGGAGCTGCATCTGCGCGACAAGTGCATCAGCCTCGCGGCCTGCCAGGCGGTCGATGAGCTGTTTGGCGACGCGGGCCCCAGCACTTTCGTGCTGAGGCCCCTTGCGCTGTTACGTTCAAGTGGCGCCGCTGCCGATACGCTGCTCAATGCCTGGCTGATCGAGCCGATCGATGCCAGGCAAGGCCCCTGCCTGTTGTATCGCCCACTGCAAGCGGAGCCCTTGCTCGAGTTCCATGACCGGATCGCGCTGTTCGATGCGCTGGCCAGCGCCGGCCCCTTGCAGGATGAGCTACTCGATCGCCTGCCGGCCCACACCCGCCCGATCTACGCCAAAGGCGGCCTGCGCGAACCGCACATTCATCGTTTTGTGCCAGGAGCCGAGTTCGAACGGCTGCCGACGCCGTCTCCCGCGACCCTGGGCCTGGCCGAGGCTGACGGGCCGCTGCACGACCTGATCTACCAGGCCAGCGCCGAAGAGCTGGTAGAGCGAGCCAGGCGCAACTCGACGAGCACCGTACAAACGCGTTGGGACTCCTGGAAACAACTGGGCTGGCTGATGTTCAACACCCTGCTGCCGTTGTTCGAAGGCAACGTGGCCAAGGTCGCCTGGATGGTCCAGGTACTCGACAGTGCCAAGCGCTTGCTTGAAAGTGATGAAACCCACAGCCCCGGTGCCCACCACCAGGCCTTCGCTGATCTGCTGATCAACATCGCCATGATCTTGTTCGTCCATGCCACCCGACGCCTGGGCATCCGCCCTGAGGCAAGCCCCGAGCCTGAGACCCTGCGGCCACGACCCGTACCGCCCAGCAACCCGAAGGAGCCCGCGCCAAGGCCGCAGCTGAGCTTCAGTTGGGCGCGCCCCGACCATCAGCTCACCGCCCGGCAGAGCGCCCGCCTGGAGCGCCTGGCCAGCCCGCTGGCGGTCTCGCGCCTGGGCTCCCCCATCGCTGACGGCGTGCTCCAGGGCCTGTACCTGTTCGAAGACACACTCTATGTCGCCCAGGCCTCACGGGTTTATCCCGTGCGCTTCGACGCCGATGTCGGGCAGCCGCGCATCATCGCCAGCGACGGATCCGAGCCTGACGGCCCTTGGCTGAGAAGAGATGAGGCGCGGCGCTGGATGCTCGATCTGCGTTTGCGCCTGCGCGGTGGCCAGCCGTTGCGCAATCGCCTCACGTCTGCCGACCTGCAGCAGTCGATCGACAACCTGGATCAGGCACTGCGCACCCAGCAAAGCGCCGCCCTGGCCAGCCAACAGCGGCTGCACAATTTTGCCCGGCAGATCAGCGACGACACCGACCCGCGCATCCTGCAAGGCTACCTGGACAAGATGGAAGCACTGTCACAGGATTTTGAACAACACCTGCGGACACTGCACGAGCGCAATGAAAAGCGCCCGCTCAATCAATACAAGACCCTGCGGGCAAAAGCCCTGTTTGAACGGGCGCGTTGCGAGCTGTCCGTGATTGCGACCCTGGGCAAACTGTACAAACCGTTGCGCCAGCGCTTTGTCCAGACGGTAAAAGACGCCGAAAGCGCCTTGCCTGAGGCAGGTACGCACGAACATTCATTGCAAACCAGCCTGCTCGACCAGGTTGATCCCTTGATCGGCAAGTTGATCAACCATCACCAAACCCTTACTGCCACCCGCGAGCATCTGCACAAGCTGTCCAGCATTCGCCAACCCACAATTCAGATGATGGAACTGAGCCTCGACGAACCGGCCATCCGCCCCGCATCGCGGCTGTACTGGTACACCCTGCGCAGCGAAGTGCTGAGCAATCGCTTGCGGCTGGTGGAGACAGACAAAGACTCCAGCGAAAGTGATTACTGGCTCGAGCATAGTTGGCGCAATATCGAGCAGGGCATGCTGCAGCGCATGAACCTGCTGAGTCTGAACAGCGAGCAGGCCGAGGTTCACGCCCGGGTCCTGGACAACATCCAGCGCCACTTCACCACTGCCCTGCGCCAGCTAGACAATCTCAAGCCCTTGCTGCCCGGACAGCAGGCCGCCAACAGCCTGCTGTCCAGGCTTGAAACCGACCTGATGCTGATGCTCAAGGAAACCCGCGCCGATCTTGAAGAGTATCCGCAGCCACTGCTGGAGCGCAGCAGCCTGCGGCAGTTGCATCGGCAAGTACCGGGGTTGATCGAAACCCGTGATGAAGGCGTGCTGCTGGGCCAGCAACGACGCGACAGTGAAGGCATCGTCGACATTCATAACCCGCAGGATGACCGCGTCAGCGCCTCCTACCGTGAAGATCCGCTCACCGGCACCTGGGAGCCGATCCCCCCCGAGCAGCCACTCCCCGCACAGGTCGCGGACGCAGGACTCAGCGACCTGCTGCGCGAAGGCATGCGCCTTGCCACACTCGCCCGGCAAGACATCGAGCGCCTGGTAAGCCGGGGTAAAAGCACCTACCTGCCGATTGAAATCGAGGAAATTGCCGCTCGTCGCCAACGGGCCCTGATCGCGCAGCGCCAGGCCATCGAACGGGCCCTGACCCGGGACAACCAGACGGATGAGGCTGCAGGCAATACCGATGCCGCCTTGCAGATCAAGCAACTGGACGACATCGCCGCACAATTGCAGCGCAGGGGCGAGCAGCTCAGAATCGATGCGGCCCTGGCCCAGCCACCGAGCATGCGTGAGCTCGAGTTTCTGCTGCGCAAAGGTCAGGTCAAGCTCAAGCCGACCGGGCGGCGCAAATCATTGGCACGGACCCGGGACTGGGCCCAGGATTACCTGGATGAATACGTGGTTCTGCATGCCAACAAACCCTTGTGGTATGCCCATTTCCATTACGCTGCCGAGAACACCGCAAAAGACGAGTTCAAGGCCGGCCACCTCAAGTTGGCCAGCCAGCGCTACGACCGCGGGCAATACACCGAAAGCGACAAGGGCCAGCGCGTGATGGTCCATCGCGGCCCCATCAGCCTGGCCGCAGCACGCCAGTGGTTCTTCACGGATTGATAACCCGCGCGGGCGCTGCTGACAGCGCCCGCTCAATCTCAACGATCCTTGAACTGCGCCTCACGCTTGGCGATGAACGCCGCCATGCCTTCCTTCTGGTCTTCGGTGGCGAAGGCTGCATGGAACACCCGACGCTCGAAACGCACACCCTCGGCCAAATTGACCTCGAATGCACGGTTGACGCTTTCCTTGACCATCATGGTCATCGGGATCGACTTGCTGGCGATGGTCGCCGCCACTTTCAGCGCTTCTTCAAGCAGCTCGGCCTGCGGCACCACGCGCGCCACCAGGCCAGCACGCTCGGCTTCTTCGGCGCCCATCAGACGCCCGCTCAGGCACAGTTCCATGGCCTTGGCCTTGCCCACCGCGCGGGTCAAACGCTGGGTGCCGCCCATGCCGGGCAACACGCCGAGGTTGATTTCCGGCTGACCGAACTTGGCATTGTCGCCCGCAAGAATGAAGTCGCACATCATCGCCAGCTCGCAACCGCCGCCCAGGGCAAAGCCGGATACCGCAGCGATGATCGGCTTGCGCCGGTTGGCAATCCGATCGGCGTCGCTGAACAGGTCATCGACGTAGATCTGCGGGTAGCGCAGGTCGGCCATTTCCTTGATGTCGGCGCCAGCGGCGAAGGCCTTGGCGGAGCCTGTCAGCACCACGCAACCGATGTTGGGGTCGGCTTCAAGCTGATCCAGGGCCTGGTTGATCTCGCCTACGATCTGCGCGTTCAGGGCGTTGAGCGCCTGCGGGCGGTTGAGGGTGATCAGGCCGACCTTGCCGTGGATGTCCAACAGAATGGTTTCAAATGACATGCAAGCTGCTCCCTTCAAAGATTGCGCGCAATGACCATGCGCTGAATATCGCTGGTGCCTTCGTAGATCTGGCAGACCCGCACATCGCGGTAAATGCGCTCCAGCGGAAAGTCGCTCAGATAGCCATATCCGCCGAGGGTCTGCAAGGCATCCGAACAGACCTTTTCGGCCATTTCCGAGGCGAAAAGCTTGGCCATCGAGGCTTCGACCAGCGCCGGACGCCCGGCATCGCGCAGCGCCGCGGCATGCAGCACCATCTGCCGGGCCACGGCGACACGGGTGGCCATGTCGGCCAGGCGGAAGGCCACGGCCTGGTGATCGATCAACGGCTTGCCGAAGCTTTCGCGCTCGCGGGCATAGTCACGGGCCACTTCAAAAGCGGCGCGGGCCATGCCTACCGACTGCGAGGCAATGCCGATACGCCCGCCTTCAAGGTTGGCCAGGGCGATCTTGTAGCCTTGGCCCTCCTCACCGAGGCGGTTGGCCACCGGCACGCGCAGGTTTTCAAAGACAATCTGGCAGGTGTCGGAGGCGTGCTGGCCGAGTTTGTCCTCGACCCGCGCCACTTGGTAACCCGGCGAATCAGTGGGCACGATGAAGGCGCTGATGCCGCGCTTGCCGGCCTCGGGGTCGGTCACCGCAAACACGATCACCACCCCGGCGTTCTGCCCGGAAGTGATGAACTGCTTGCAGCCGTTGAGCACGTAGTGATCGCCATCGCGGCGGGCACGGGTCTTCAGGCTGCTGGCATCGGAACCGGCCTGCGGCTCGGTCAGGGCGAAGGCGCCAAGCATGGCGCCACTGGCCAGGGGGGTGAGGAACTGCTGCTTCTGTTGCTCGGTGCCGAACTTGAGGATCGGTACACAGCCCACCGAATTGTGCACGCTCATGATGGTTGAGCAGGCGCCATCGCCCGCGGCGATTTCTTCCAGGGCCATGGCGTAGGCGACATAGCCGGTATCGCTACCGCCCCACTGCTCCGGCACCAGCATGCCGAACAGGCCCAGTTCGGCCATCTCCTGGATGGCTTCCTTGGGGAAGCGGTGCTCGCGATCCCACTGCTCGGCAAACGGGCGCAGGCGTTCCTGGGCGAACTGGCGCACCGCGTCGCTGATTTGCTGTTGTTCGTCATTGATTAGCATGGTGCACCTCAGTACAGACACTCGACGGCCATGGCCGTGGCTTCACCGCCGCCAATGCAGATGGCGGCAATGCCGCGATGCAGGCCTTTCTGGCGCAGGGCCGCCAGCAAGGTGACCAGGATGCGTGCGCCCGAAGCGCCGATCGGGTGGCCCAGGGCGCAAGCGCCGCCATGCACGTTGACCTTGTCGTGCGGCAGGTCCAGGTGCTTCATCGCCGCCAGGGTGACCACGGCAAAGGCTTCGTTGATTTCGAACAGATCGACCTCGGCCAGGTTCCAGCCGGTGCGTTTGATCAGTTTGTCGATCGCGCCGATCGGTGCGCTGGGGAACAGCGCCGGTGTGTCGGCGAACGCCGCGTGACCATGGATCACCGCCAACGGCTTCAGGCCTTGCTTCTCGGCCTGCGAGCGACGCATCAGCACCAGCGCTGCCGCGCCATCGGAGATTGAGCTTGAGTTGGCCGCAGTCACCGTGCCGCCCTCGCGGAAGGCCGGCTTGAGTTGCGGGATCTTGTCCAGACGGGCCTTGGGTGGCTGTTCGTCGTCGCTGATCAGGCGCTGGGTCTTGCCCTCGGTGACTTCGACCGGGACGATCTCGCTGGCGAAGCTGCCGTCCTTGATGGCCTGCTGGGCGCGGGTCAGCGAGGCAATGGCGAAATCGTCCTGCTGCTGGCGGGTAAAGCCATTGCTCTGGGCGCAGTCCTCGGCAAAGGTGCCCATCAGGCGTCCCTTGTCGTAGGCGTCTTCAAGGCCGTCGAAGAACATGTGGTCGATGATCTTGCCATGGCCCATGCGGTAGCCGCTGCGCGCCTTGTCCAGCAGGTAGGGAGCGTTGGACATGCTCTCCATGCCGCCAGCCACGACCACATCGGCGCTGCCGGCCAGCAGCAGGTCGTGGGCCATGATTGCCGCCTGCATGCCCGAGCCGCACATCTTGTTCAGGGTGGTGCAGGTGGTGCCCTTGTTCAGGCCGGCGCCCAGCGCCGCCTGGCGTGCCGGGGCCTGGCCCAGACCTGCCGGCAGTACGCAGCCGAACAGCACTTGTTCGACGCTGTCCGGGGCAACACCTGCGCGCTCGACGGCCGCGCGAATGGCGGCAGCGCCCAGTTGCGGCGCGGTGAGGCTTTTCAGGTCGCCCTGCAGGCCGCCCATGGGCGTGCGCACGGCGCTGACGATTACGATCGGATCATTGGCGAGGGTCATGATTGAGTGCTCCTGAAATTACTTGGCAGCCATGCGCAAGGCGCCGTCGAGACGGATCACCTCACCGTTGAGCATGCTGTTTTCGATAATGTGGCGGGCCAGCGCGGCGTATTCCTGCGGGCGGCCCAGGCGTGGCGGAAACGGTACTCCGGCGGCCAGCGAGTCGCGCACTTCCTGGGTCATGCCGGCCATCATCGGGGTTTCGAAAATGCCTGGGGCGATGGTCATCACGCGGATGCCGAAGCGCGCCAGTTCACGGGCCGCCGGCAGGGTCAGGCTGGCAATCGCGCCCTTGGAGGCGGCGTAGGCGGCCTGGCCGATCTGGCCGTCGTAGGCGGCAATCGAGGCGGTATTGATGATCACCCCCCGTTCGCCGTCAGCGCCCGCCTCGCCTTCGGCCATGGCCGCAGCGGCCAGGCGCAACAGGTTGAAGCTGCCAATCAGGTTGACATTGATGACCCGGCTGAAGCTTTCCAGGCCATGCGGGCCGTTCTTGCCCAGGACCTTTTCAGCACCGACGATACCCGCGCAGTTGATCAGCCCGTGCAGGCTGCCGAACGCAGCAGCGGCGGCATCGACTGCAGCCTTGGCGGCAGCTTCCTGGCTGATATCGGCCACCGCGAAGTGCGCCTTGGCGCCCAGCTCGCGGGCTTTGGCGGCAACTGCCTCGGCATTGAGGTCGACCAGCATCACCTGGGCACCAGCCTCGATGAGCATCTGCGCGGTAGCGGCGCCCAGCCCGGACGCTGCGCCGCTGACGATAAAGTTCTTGTTGGCAATCTGCATGATGGTGATTCCTCAGGCGCTGGTGGTAGTAGCCAGCGCGGCGTGTTGTTTGGCTATTTCCTGATTGCGCAGGATGAAACGCTGCAGCTTGCCGCTCGGGGTCTTGGGCAGCTCGCTGACGAATTCGATTTCCCGTGGGTAGGCGTGGGCGTACAGGCGCTGACGCACGTGCTGTTTGAGCGCCTCTGCCAGTTCTTCGCTGGGCTGTTTGCCTTGGGCCAGCACCACGAACGCCTTGATCAATTCGGTACGCTCAGGGTCCGGTTTACCCACCACCGCAGCTTCGATCACCGCCGGGTGTTCGATCAGCGCGCTCTCGACATCGAACGGCCCGACCCGGTAACCGGAGGTGGTGATCACGTCGTCACTGCGGCCAACGAAGCTGATGCTGCCGTCGTTGTTGAGCTCGACGGTGTCGCCGCTCAGGTAGTACTTGCCGACGAACGCCTTGGTCGGCAAACCGTGATAGCCGGCAAACCAGCACAGCGGCGACTGCTCGCGATCGACGGCGAGAATGCCCGGCTGCCCGGCCGGCAGTTCGTTGTACTGTTCATCGAGCACCACGATGCGGTGGCCGGGGATGGCAAAGCCGGCCGAGCCCAGGTGCACAGGGTGCTGCAAGCCGTGGTGGTTGCACAGGACCATGCCCAGCTCAGTCTGCCCGTAGTGGTCGTGGATGGTCACGGCCAGCTCGTCGGCAAACCAGCGGATCACCTCTGGGTTGAGCGGCTCGCCGGCGCTGCTGAGCACCCGCAGGCGGCCCTTGATCGGTGCGCTGAACTCGCTGCCAGCGGCGATCAGCAGGCGATAGGCAGTTGGCGACCCTGCCAGGTTGCTGATGGCGTACTTGTTGATGACCCGGCAGGTGCTTTCGACACTGAACGGCCCATCGAAAAAGGTCGTGGCATGGCCCAGGGCCAGCGGCCCGGTCACAGCGTAATAAAGCCCGTAGGCCCAACCCGGGTCGGCAAGGTTCCAGAAATTGTCTTCAGGGCGCAGGTCAATGGCATCGCGCATGTAGCCCTGAAAGGCGACGATGGCCCGCAGCGGCACTTCCAGCGGCTTGGCCGGGCCGGTGGTGCCGGAAGTGAACATCAGCAGGAACGGTGCATCAGCGCCCAGCATCACCGGTTCGCAGTGGTCACTGGCCGCCGCCAGTGCACTGTGAAAATCGATATCACTCGAGCCTGGCGCCGCGCCAACGCAGATGATCGCCGGGCAGCCATGGACCTCGTCGAGCTTGCTGCGATTAAGCGGTTCGGTGACCACCACCTTGGCCCCCGACTGCTCCAGCCGGTGCTCAATGGCCTTGGGCCCGAATGCGGTAAACAGCGGTTGGTAAACGGCACCCAGGCGCCAGGTGGCCAGCACGGTGATCAGCAACTCGGCAGTACGCGGCATCAACCCGGCAACCCGGTCGCCGACGCCAACTCCCTGAGCCCTGAGCACATTGGCCAGGCGCGCGGCAGAATGTTGCAGTTGCTCGAAGCTGTACTGGGCGCTGCGGCCATCGCGGCCTTCCCAGTTCAGGGCAATACGATTGCCGCCGACATGCCGGTCGCAGCATTCGACGCAGGCATTGAGTGCTTCAAGGCTGCCTTGCAGGGCTGCTGCGGCGGTGTGCAGGTAGTTGAACCCTTGCGCCGCGGCACGGTAATCACGCATCGCCAGACTCCTCGTTTTTTATTGTTGGAATAAAACGATTGGTCTGAAGATAGTCGCGCCAGAGCCCTGCCGGGACAATGGTCAAAGCTGTCAATGTCGATGACTGGTTTGGCCACTCGGGTGTCGGGGGGGCAGGATCAGGCTGCGGTAGTGACCCGGGTTGGAACCGGTCCACTTGCGAAACGCCTTGTAGAACGAGCTGCTGTCAGCAAAACCCAGGCGCTCGGCGATGTCGGCAAAGCTCATCTGCTCCTGGGCCAGCCAGGTGATTGCCAGCTCCTTGCGCACGCTGTCCTTGAGGCCCTGATAGGTCGCGCCCTCTTCGGCCAGGCGCCGACGCAAGGTCGAGGCGGAGATGCACAATTGCTGGGCCTGGGCCTCAGTTTCCGGCCATTCGCCGGCAGGGAGCTGGCGCAGCGACTCCTTGATACGTCGGGCCAGGCTCGCCGGGTCGCGGTATTTGACCAGAATGTTGGCCGGGGCCTCAGCCAGAAAGCGTTGTAGTTCTTGCGGCGTTCGCCTGAGCGGCAGGTCCAGGCAATCGGCGGCGAAGATCATCCGCGTGCGTGGGCGGCCGAACTGCAGGTTCTCCGAGAACATCACCCGGTAATCGTCGCAAAACGGCGGTTCGGCGCAGCGCAGCTCAATGGCCAGGATCGGGATGCGCCGCCCGGCCAGCCAGCAGGCCACACCATGCACGATCATCCAGAAGGTGAAGTAGGTGAAGGCCCGGCGCGGCGGGTCCTGCGGCTCGCCAATGACGATCTCCGCCAGGCTTTGCTGGCGCACCAGCGCCGGCTGCAGGTGCTCTAGCATCAGCCCCAGAAACGCCAGGGCACTTTCAAGCCCGGCGCCCAAAGTGGGCTGGGCCATGGACGAACGGCACACAAAGGCCAGGCTGCCGGTACGCAGGCCGCGCGGGTCCATGCAGAAGAACTCATCGTGGCAACGGCGGGCCAGCAGGCGCCAGAGTTGCGCGTAGGCACTGGCGGGAACCCGCGCATCGGCCTGCTGCAATTGCTCCGGGTCGATACCCACGCGACTGAGCAGGGCCTGGCTCGCGGCGCCTGGTGCGCAGCTCTGCAACAGCGCCTCGCGCACCAGTTGCATGGAGATGGTGTCTTTCTCCGCCATCAGCTGTCGTTCGCCTTGCCTGTAGTGTTTGACCGCCATCTTAGGGGCCCGCCGGGAAAAAACCAGCCCCGCCTCATACGGCCGGCGCCAGGCTGAGGAAGGCCTGGATCAGGCGCAGCTCGCGGCGCCGCTCCAGGCAGCCGATCATGTGCTGGTTGATCAGCCCCGCCGCAGCGATGGGCCGCGCTACCACCCGCGGGTCATGGCTGATTTCCACCGAAGACACGATGCCGATACCCAGTTCGGCCGCCACCGCTTCGGTCACCGCTTCGCGGCTGTCGAGCTCCAGCAGCACCCGTGGCTGCACTGCGGCATCCCGGCAGGCCTGGTCGAAGGTGCGCCGGGTAATCGAGCTGGGTTCGCGCAGCACCATGATCTGCCGGTCAAGATCGCCCAGTTGCAACTCATCGGCGCTGGCCGCCCAGGCATGTCCGGCCGGCAGCAAGGCGCAGATCCGTGAATCGCCCAGGCGTTGCAGGTGCAGGCCCTTGCGCGCTTCGACCTCTGTCAGCACCGCTACGTCGGCATGCTCAGAGAGCAGCGCCGCCAAGGTTTCCTGGGCATTGCCCAGGCGCAGGTTGACGGTGATGCCCGGATAACGCGCGCGCAATTGCGCCAGCATCGGCATGACCCGGTGGGGGCCGTCAGCTGCCACCTCAAGGCGCCCAGTAAGCAACTGTCGGTTGGCCTCGAGCATCGCCTGCGCTTCTTCGGCAAGGCCAAACATGGCCCGGGTGATCGCCGCCAGGCGAATGCCCTCCTCGGTCAGCTCGACCCGCCGGGCGGTGCGGCGCAGCAAGGTGATCTGGTAATGCTCCTCCAGCGCCTTGACATGCCCGGTCACTGCCGGCTGGCTGATGAACAGGCGGTTGGCGGCGCGGGTGAAGCTGCCCTCACGGGCCACCGCATCGAAAGCGCGGAGCTGGAACAGGTTCATATCTATCGGCCTGACTTATGGCTGGCATAACAACAAACAATTTGATTGATGACGCACGGAATTGCAACTTAGGCCCCGTAGATTCAGCCCACCGCTTGCGAGGACTACCGGAATGAGTAACGCCCCTATCCTGCTGACCCCCGGCCCCCTGACCACCTCGGCCCGTACCCGCCAAGCGATGATGGTCGACTGGGGTTCATGGGACCGCGACTTCAACCAGCTGACCGCGAGCCTCTGCGAGCAACTGCTGGCCATCGTCAACGGTGCCGACAGCCACCATTGCGTGCCCCTGCAAGGCAGCGGCACCTTTGCTGTGGAAGCTGCCATCGGCACCCTGGTGCCTCGCGATGGCAAGGTCCTTGTGCTGATCAACGGCGCCTATGGCCAGCGCCTGGCAAAAATCTGCAAGGTGCTGGGCCGCGCCTACAGCACCTTCGAAACCGCTGAAGACCAGCCGACCACTGCCGCTGACGTCGACCGCCTGCTGGCCGCCGACAGCAGCATTACCCACGTTGCGCTGATTCACTGCGAAACCAGCACCGGCATTCTCAACCCGCTGGCAGAAATCGCCGCGGTTATTGCCGGCCACGGCAAGCGCCTGATCATCGATGCCATGAGCTCGTTCGGCGCCTTGCCGATCGATGCCCGTCAGGTGCCATTCGATGCCCTCATCGCCGCCTCCGGAAAATGCCTGGAAGGCGTGCCTGGCATGGGCTTCGTCTTTGCCAATAAACAGTCGCTGGCCGCCGCCGAAGGCAACTCGCCGTCGCTGGCCATGGACCTGCACGACCAGCACGCCTACATGGCCAAGACCGGCCAGTGGCGCTTCACCCCGCCAACTCATGTGGTGGCGGCGCTGCACGAGGCCTTGCTGCAGTACAACGAAGAAGGCGGCCTGCCCGCCCGTCATCAGCGCTATGCCAGCAACTGCAAGACCCTGCTCGACGGCATGGCCGCCATTGGCCTGCGCAGCTTCCTGCCTGCCGAGATCCAGGCACCGATCATCGTCACCTTTCATGCCCCTAACGATCCGCGCTACCAGTTCAAGGACTTCTACGAGCGGGTCAAGGCCAAGGGTTTCATCCTCTACCCGGGCAAGTTGACCCAGGTTGAAACCTTCCGCGTCGGCTGCATCGGCTGCGTCGGCCCGGACGGCATGCAGGCCGCGGTCAATGCCGTGGCCCAGGTGCTGCAGGAAATGGAAGTACTGGACATCTGATACCCCGAAGTTTTTTACCTGATCAGCGCAACCATCCGCTCAAGGAACCCTGAACATGAACTACCGCAACCCGACGCAACTGCAAGCCGCGATCCTCGACTGGGCAGGCACCGTGGTCGACTTCGGCTCCTTCGCCCCGACCCAGATTTTCGTCGAGGCCTTCGCCGAGTTCGACGTCGAAGTGTCTATCGAAGAAGCCCGCGGGCCGATGGGCATGGGCAAGTGGGACCATATCCGCACCCTGTGTGACCAGCCGCAGATCGCCGAGCGTTATCGCAAGGTGTTCGGCCGCACGCCGACTGACGCGGACGTCACCGCCATCTATGAGCGCTTCATGCCGCTGCAGATCGAGAAGATCGCCGTGCACTCGGCGCTGATCCCCGGTGCCCTCGACACCCTCACCGGGCTGCGCCAGGACGGTCTGAAGATCGGCTCGTGCTCGGGCTATCCGAAAGTGGTGATGGACAAGGTGGTGGCGCTGGCCGCACAGAACGGTTATGTGGCCGATCATGTGGTAGCCACCGATGAAACCCCGAACGGCCGCCCATGGCCGGCCCAGGCCCTGGCCAACGTCATCGCCTTGGGAATCGATGATGTCGCCGCCTGCGTCAAGGTCGACGACACTGTGCCAGGCATCCTCGAAGGCCGGCGTGCCGGCATGTGGACGGTAGCGCTGGTGTGCTCGGGCAACGCCCTGGGGCTGACCTATGAAGGCTACCGCGCCCTGGCCTCGGACACCCTCGACAGCGAACGCAAGCGCATTCATGCGTTGTTCGCAGGCTCGCGCCCGCACTACCTGATCGACACCATCAACGAACTGCCAGAGGTGATCGCTGATATCAACCAGCGCCTGGCTCGTGGGGAAATGCCGCAGGCCGTGTAAGCGCCTTGCATAGCAATTGAACGGGCAGGACAAGTTATCCGACTTGACCTGCCTGTTTGCCCAGGCCACCCCAGGCAAATGACAGAAGGTGTTAGATATAGTCGTTATTGCCGCAAAATTACGATATTTTCGCCGACATTCTTAACCAACATTCAAACTTTTTCCCTTGAGCTTTGCACCGTACGCTCAGCGTTCATACCTCAAGGAAGAAGGTTTCTACTGATGACTGTTGACCTCAGTTCCCCCACCCGACCAACCGATCTCACACCCATCTCAAGCAAGTTACCCGCGTGGCTGATCAACGCTCCCGCCGCCACTCATGCTGCACTGCGCAAAGTCGATGTGCAGACGTTGCCCTGGCTCAGCGGCGCGCGGGAAACCGATGCGCAAACCCTAGAGCAACTGCAAAAGGTCTATGTCCGCCATCGGCGCCATGAGCAACGAATCCAGCAGGTACTTGCTGCACTCCCGGCCATCGAGACCTATGCCGAGCCTTTGTTGAAAGCCAAGCTACAGGAGCGTTTCGGCCTGGACGTCGATGTGCGCAACAGCTATCTGTTCCACGCCCGGCGTGTGGTCTTCGACGGCTCCTTCCTGACGGTTTCACAAGATCCGGCGGTCAAGGCTGGCGCCGCGATAAAAGCCGCTACCCAGTCACTGCTGGCCTGTGCCCTGCAGAACTTCGAAGCCTGGGAAGCCGTGCCGGGCGCCATGACTGACGATCGCGGGCGGACATCGATCGCCTCGCGCATCTATTACTCCGACCCGGCACTCAACCGGCCCGGGCGCTACCCCGACGAGTCGCCGCTGAATATCGTTCCCGAGCAGTTTGCCGCCCTGTGCCGCGAACTTGACCTGGGCGGCACCTACCAACAGTTGATACAGCGCGTACTCAACCCGGTGTCCGCTGCGGGTGACGCTGCCGACGCCACCAGCGCCAACCTGCGCGCCGACTTCAAACAGCTCGAGCAATCGACGTTCCTCCTGCACACGCACATTGCGCGATTGAAAAAAACCATTAGCCCGCAAATGCATGGCGTCCTGGTGGATATCGCCCGCAACAAACCGGCAACCCTGGAGGGCGTTGCGGTAACGCGTAACTTTCTCAAACTCTGGGATGTCGAACTCAGCGCAATCGTTGTCTTCGGCAAGGACCGCAGTGCGAGCCAGCACAGCGAAAAGGTCGTGGTCTACATTCCCGATGACCCCTACGACCCGCTCAGGGAATACCCCTCGCTCGCGCACTTTTTCGCGTCTCTGCGCGACAGTTTTCTGAAGCCGGATTATCAGCAGTTTTTTGCCCGATTTGTTCCAGCACGACAGCGCGCTCAGCTCTTTGCTCGCCTGCGCCAGGCGTTTTATCCCAAAGTCTGGAACAGTGCCGCCGGTTACTTTGAAGAAAAACTCGACCGCAATGCCTCACTGCATCTGCGCGAAGGAACGTTCTTCGGCAACCTGCTCAATGCCCTGTACCAGCAAAAAATCGCCCAGCTCAAGGATGATGCGCTGTTTCACGGCGTACCCACAGCCGCTGAAGACCACAAGTCGCTGCAGGACAAGCTGCTGTACTTTGTCCAGACCACGTTCAACGTGCTCAATATCGCCGCATTCGTGGTGCCGGTGCTCGGCGAGGTGATGCTGGCCGTCACCGCCGTACAACTGTGCAACGAAGTCTATGAAGGCATCGAGAGCCTGGCCAAGGGCGAGAGCCAGCAAGCCTGGGGCTACCTGATGGATGTAGTCGAAAACCTGGCGATGATCGCCGCCCTGGGAGGCCTCTCGGCCGCAGGGGGCGGCGCTGTGGTACAAGCCCCTGAGCTGGTCAGGCAGATGCATACCGTGCAACTGGCTGATGGCAGCACCCGCCTGTGGAAGCCCGACCTGCAGCCATTCGCCCATGACCTGCGGCTACCCGCTGGCCTAAAGCCCAATGTTTCCGGGCTCTACGACTACCAGGGCCGACAATGGCTGGTGCTCGAAGGCCGCACCTACACGGTCAAGCCGCCCGCTGGCAGCGCGCCCTACCGGCTTGAACATCCGTGGCGCATGGGCGCCTACGAGCCGCCTTTGCGCCATAACCAGGCAGGCGCCTGGCTGCAGATTACCGACCAGCCGCTTGAGTGGGAAGGCATCCGCCTGTTCCGACGGCTCGGACATGTCGGCGCCGAGTTCTCCGATGAAGTCGCCAGCACTATCATGCGCGTCAGCGAAACCCATCAGGCACAATTGCGCCACGCATTGAGCGAAGGCCTGCGCCCGCCGGCGCTGTTCACTGACACACTACAACGCTTCCAGCTGGAACAAGACCTCGACCACTTCAGCCGCCAACTGCAAGCACAAGACCCAGGCGCAGATCCGGCCCTGCAACTGCAGCTCCTCACCGAGGCGCCCGGGTGGCCGAACAGTCGCGCGCTGACCGTGCTCGACGAGCAGGGTAAGGTGCTTGCGCAGTATCACAGCCAGAGTGGCAATGCGCTGTCCCGCCCCCTGCAGGTACAGCTCGATGGTGGTGACGCCCTCGAAGCGCTGATGCGGCAAATGAGCAAGGCAGAACTCGAAGGACTGCTGCAACACCCGTTGGGTTCAGGCGAGCCCAACTTCACCACAGCCAAACGCCAGTTACAGCAACAACTGGCGACTGAGGTAAAAACACACAAACCCCGACTGTTCAATGAACGCTACCAGGCACTGCAAAAAACCGACGCTGGCCCGGTGCTGCAGATCCAGCAAGCCTTCAGCGGCCTGCCCACGGTGGTGGTCGAGGAACTGCTACGCCACGCCACCCCGGCGGAGCTTGAGCAACTGCACGTCACCGCACGCGTGCCCATCCGCCTTGGCGAAGAAGCCCGTGCCTACCAGCATAAGCTGCGTCTGAATCGTGCGTATGAAGGGCTGTATCTGGACGCTGGCAGCAGTCCCGACAGCGAGCGTCTGGTGCTGCACACCCTGAGCACCCTGCACGGCTGGCCCACCGACCTGCGCCTGAAGGTACGCGAGGGGTCAATCCAGGGGGCGCTACTCGACAGCATCGGCAGCAGCGAAGCGAGCATTGGCAATGTCCTGGTCAGCGATGGCACCACCTACCGCACCTACGATGCCGACGGGCGCCAGTTACATGGCCGTGACAACCTCTATGCGGCAGTCCTGCATGCGCTACCGGACGCCCAGCGCTCCGCCTTGGGCTTTGCCGATGTCAGCCAGCATGCGGCGCTCAAGCAGGCCGTACAGGCACAACCGTTACTGCCCCGGCACAGCTTGCGAGCCGTGCTGAAGATGCAAGCGCTCAAGCCCGGTGCCCGCTCCCCGATGCGCCTGGCCGATGGCAGGCTTGGTTTCCCGTTGAGCGGACGCGGCAGGCTGGCGGGCTTCATCCTCGAAGAGACGCTGCTGGACAAGATCCGTCTGCTTGAATTCGAGCACGCCTTTCCCGAGCAGATCCTGCAGATGTTCTACGACGCGCAGTGGAGCCGTGCCGACATCGACCAGCGCCTGGATCAACTGCTTGCAGAGCAACAGAGCCTGCGCAATCACCTTTCCAACTGGACCGATGCCGCCAGTTCAATGCCGCCCTTGAGCGCTGCGCGCATGAACAGCCGCACACGCATCGCCGAGGCGTTATGGCGTCACTGGCGCGCCAACAACCTGCCCGAGCTGAGTCAAGCCACCACCCCGTTGCAACTGGCAGACGTTTACCTGAGCGACTTCCCAGCGCAATTGCCCGACTTTATCCAGCAGCGCGTGCAGGGCCTGGAATTGTGGAACGTGAACCATGACGAAACGCCGATCAATCCGTTCATCACCCTGGACAACGAGCGTAACGGGCTGGGCAGGTTCTTCGGACGCTTTCCCCAGGTAAGGTCATTGGTCTATGGCCAGAGTCTTGGCCAATCCAGCTATCCCTTTGTTGGCCAGATCGTGCTGGAACATTACCCACAGCTGCGCGAACTGAGCCTGATCGATACCCGGCTGTACATCGGCCAGGCCGAAATCAACCTCTACCGTGGTTTCAGCCAGCTTCAACGCCTGGACCTGAGCGGCAACACCCTCAACATTCTCGGCAACATCGACCTCAGCGGCTTGAACCTGCAGTACCTGGGGCTGAACCGCACCAACCTTCGCGGCTGGCCACAGTGGCTCGACAGCGCCAACCTGAATGCAATTGCCGAAGTTTCCCTGGCCGACAACCAGATCACCACGGTACCCGCCGCCGTGCTGGAAAACCCCATCGGTAGCGGGCATCACACCCGGGTTTCGTTACGGAACAACGAGCTTTCGCGGGACACCCTGATCCGCATGCGCCTGAGTGAAGGTGAAGGCAGGCGTTTCAGCTTTGAACTGACCATTGCAGAGAATCTTCGCACCATCCTGGATGTCATGACCCAGGAACGCGCCGCGCTGGATGAAGCCTTTGTGCAGTGGGCCGAAGCGTCCCACTCTGGCGCACCGCTACGCGATGAACAGATTGCCTCCAGGCGCCGCCTGGGCCGCCTGGTGCACGACTTGTGGAGCCACGAACCAACACATGGCCACGTTGGCGCCTTGCGCCTCGAGGCAATTGCCTTGAACGACTTCCCCAGGCGATTGCCGGCGTTTTTCTATCATCGCCTGCGCAGGCTGCAGCTGCTGCGCGTGGGGACCCATGCCAGTGAATTGCACCAGTTTCTCAGTGACTTTCCTTACCTGGACAGTTTGCACATCGAGGGGCATGTCACCCCGCTGGGCAGCTTGAATGCGGCGGTGCCGCAATTGCGGATGCTGGAACACCTGAGCCTGATCGACCTGGGCTTGAACATCGATCAGTCGGCGCTGGCAACGCTGCAACTCATGCCAGGGCTGACTGAGCTGCAACTTGACGGAAATGTTATCGGCGAGATTAGCGATGCCTCTGCATTGCGTAACATCGAACAGTTGAGCCTCAACAATGTCGGCCTGCAAGCCTGGCCGCAATGGCTGGACACGCTGCTGCCGGGGCCGATGCAGCGCTTGTCGCTGGCTGGCAACCAGATCCGCGAATTGCCCGAGCGCATTCTCGCCAACCCACGCACTGAAGTACATCACACTGAAATTTCCCTGACCGGCAACCCGCTGTCCGATGAAACCATGCGCACCGCATATCTGTCCGAAGGCTACAATCGCGCTTACGACTTCTACATGGACTTGCCCCCCGATATCCTTGCCCTGGAGCGTGCGCGACATTATTCAAGCGGATCTTCCCCCTCTTCCCCTGAAGAAACTGAATCCGGTGTTGATGTATGGCTAAGCGGTGCCGAGGACCGCAGTACGATACGCCGAGGTATCTGGCAACAGATCGAAGACGGTGCAGACGCCAGCGACCTGCTGGGGGTGATCAGCCATCTGGAGCACAGCGCCGACTATCGCGATGCCAGCAGCCGCAGCGGCCTTACTGAACGGGTTTGGGGCGTGCTTGAGGTAGCCGCCAACGACACAGAACTGCGCCTGGTTCTCAACGGCATGGGTGCCGAACCCCTGCAGCAGATCAGGCAGCGCGACACTTGCCCCGATGGTATACGCCTGGCGTTCAACCAGATGGAAATCCAGGTGTTCATTCGTCAATCGCTGCAGGGCGTTGCCGCCGAACAGCGGGGCAGCTCCCTGTATGCCCTCACCCGCCGTCTGTACCGGCTGGAGGCGCTGGATAACGCTGCCCGCGAACAAGCCGGTAGCCGCGACGAAGCCGAAGTGCGCCTGGCCTATCGCCTGCAATGGGCCCGTGAGATGGACTTGCCGGTGCCGCCGAGCAACATGCTGTACCGAACGGCCGCCAACATTCGCCCCGCAGAGCTGGATGCGGCGTTGAACCTGGTACGCCAGGGCGAAGGCGGCCAGGCCTTTCTCGACTTTGCCAGGGGACGGGACTTCTGGGTGGATTACCTGCGCGAGAGCCACGCCGATCGTTTCATGGCGCTAAAATCTGCCTACGAGGCCGAGGTACTGGATTTGTACGACCTGTATCCGGATGACAACCCCGAGCAGATTGCCGCTCGTATCACCGTGCTTGAGCAACAGTTCAAGCGCAATGAGAGCAACCTGATCGAGGCGCTGACCAACTTGGCAGGGCAACAGCAACGCTGAACCTGCCTTTGCACTGGCCAGCCTTGATCAGGGTGGCCGGTGCAATGCCTCAGTTCTGGTGGCGCGCGACCCACACGGCGAACTTGTCGATAAAGGTCTGCAGGAACGGCCGGGTTTTCTCCGACAGCTTGCCGTTGTCATCGAACAATGTACCCGCCCCGCCGATGTAGGCTTCAGGCTGCTGCATGCACGGCACATCAAGGAACACCAGCGACTGGCGCAAGTGATGGTTGGCACCAAAGCCGCCCACCGCCCCCGGCGACACACTGATCACCGCCCCGGGCTTGCCGCTCCAGGCACTCTGGCCATAAGGCCGCGAGCCCACATCGATGGCATTCTTCAGTACGCCCGGTACCGAGCGGTTGTACTCGGGGGTAACGAACAGCACCGCATCACTGCTGCGAATCTGCTCGCGGAAGGTCTTGTAGGCCTGCGGCGGATTGGCGTCGATATCTTCGTTGTACAAGGCCAGCTCACCGATTTCGACGATGTGCAGCTTGAGGTTGGAGGGCGCGAGCTCGGCCAGCGCGCGGGCGACCTTGCGATTGAGGGATTCCTTGCGCAAGCTGCCGACGACGACGGCGACTGAATACACCTGGCTCATGGCAATTTCCTGATGTGGAAGAACAAAGGGAGTTTTAGGTATAGATGATCCGCTACTACCCTGAAGTTTTTTTCCAAGCGGGCAAAACTTACCAGGCAAAACAGTGGTCTATGCCTGACAGATACTTATTTCTTCAGAGGTTGTACGGTAAATGACAGCAGTACTGGTCGGACAGTTTCATGCACGGGACGCAGAGGGCCGCATCTATCCCGTTCATGAGTTCCAGGAAGCCACCCTGCAGGCCGACGGTAGTGCCGCATCCCTGCCGATCACCACCTACAAGCTGGCAATCGGTGACCGGGTCAACCACCTGGGTGAAGATCGCTTCGAGCTGGTCCAGAGTGGCGTGGAAATCATCCGTATCCCCTGACTCTCCTCACACCTTGATGCAATCGACGGTATAGACCCGCCCCTGCGCGGCGGTTTCATGCTGCAGCCCATGGACATCGGCGACAAACCCTGGAAAACCGCTGTCGAAGGCGGCAGCAAAGGCCAGGTAGTCGATGATCGAACGGGTTGCCTCGGTAAACCGCTCCCCCGGCATGATCAACGGAATGCCCGGCGGATAGGGCACCAGCATCACCGCAGCGATACGCCCGAGCAACTGCTCGATCGGCACCGCCTCGACCTCCCCGCGCACCATCCGGTCATAGGCATCGGCTGGCTTCATCACCACCTCAGGCAAGCGCGTGAACAGGCGTTTTAGCTGCTTGGCCGTGGCATTGCTGCGGTAGCAGGCATGCAATTGATCACACAGGTCGCGCAGGCCCAGGCCCTGGTAACGACCAGGATCGAGCTGGGCGACACACGGCAGGCATTCGAGCAGGATGGTATTGGCATCGTAATTGCGCTTGAACTCGAGCAACTCGGTCAACAGCGTGCTCCATTTGCCCTTGGTGATGCCCATCGAGAACAACACCAGGAAGGTATACAGCCCGGTCTTTTCCACCACCAGGCCGCGCTCCCAGAGAAACTTGCTGACCACCGCGGCCGGGATGCCGTGTTCGCTCAAGGCGCCGCCAGCGCTGAGGCCGGGCATCACCAGGGTGACCTTGATCGGGTCGAGCAGCACATAGTCGTCGCTGACATCACCGAAACCGTGCCACTCGGCCTGGGGCTGCAGCAGCCAGTCTTCGGTCTTGACCTGCCTTGCGCCCTCGTCCAGCGGCGGTTGCCAGATGCTGAACCACCAGTCATCGGCGGCCATATGCTCGCGCAGGTTGGCCATGGCCCGGCGAAAACTCAGCGCCTCGTCGAACATCTCCTGTAGCAGGGAGCGCCCTGCCGGGCCTTCCATCATCGCCGAAGAGACATCCAGCGAGGCGAGGATGCTGTACTGCGGCGAGGTGGAAATATGCATCATGAAGGCTTCGTTGAAGCGATCGCGGTCCAGTTGCCGCGCGCCGCCGTCCTGCACATGGATCATCGAGGCCTGGCTGAAGGCTGCCAGCAGCTTGTGGGTCGAGTGAGTGCTAAACACCAGCGGGCTGTCGGCACTGCGCGAAGTGCCCATGGCATAGCGCCCGCGAAAGAACTCGTGAAACGCCGCGTAGGCATACCAGGCCTCGTCAAAATGCAGCACCTCGACACTGTTGCCCAGTTCTTGCTTGATCAGCTCGGCGTTGTAGCACAAGCCGTCATAGGTGGAATTGGTCACCACCGCCAGCTTGACCCTGGGCGGACGGCCGTGGGCCAGGGGGTTGGCGTGGATCTTGGCGGCGATCGAGGCCGGGCTGAATTCGCTCAAAGGGATCGGCCCGATGATCCCCAGCTCGTTGCGCTCCGGACACAGGTACAGAGGGATGGCCCCGGTCATGATGATCGCGTGGACCACCGACTTGTGGCAGTTGCGGTCCACCAGCACCAGATCATCACGGCCGACCATCGAGTGCCAGACAATCTTGTTGGCAGTTGAGGTGCCGTTGATCACGAAGAAGGTATGGTCGGCGCCGAAATTCTTTGCCGCCCGCGCCTCGGCAGCCGCCAGCGGCCCGGTGTGGTCAAGCAGCGAACCCAGTTCCGGGACCGACACCGACAGGTCCGAGCGCAGGGTGTTTTCCCCGAAGAACTGATGGAAGGCCTGGCCGACCGGACTTTTGCGATAGGCCACGCCACCGCCATGGCCGGGGGTGTGCCATGAATAATTCGATTGCGCGGTGTGCTGCACCAGCGCCTTGAAGAACGGCGGCAGCAGGCCATCCAGATAACTGTGCGCGGCCCGCGCCACCTGGCGGGCGAGAAAAGGTACGGTGTCTTCGAACAGGTAGAGGATGCCGCGCAACTGGTTCAGCTCGCTCATGACATCGGCGGGAGCATTCTCCAGGGTCACCTGCTCGCCCAGGGCAAAGATTGGCAAATGTGGCGCGCGCACCCGGGCCAGGCGAATCAGCTCGACCATGTTCTGTAAAAGATGGGTGTTTTCGCCAGCCCCTTCGGCGGCAATCAGCATGCACGCCAGGCCGTGATGGGTGGCGGCGACCAACCGGCCTTCGGCGTAATCGACAGCCGGCAGGATGGTAAATCCGTCCTGGGCCAGCTCCTGGGCAATACCGCGAACACGCTCGCCTGCGACCGTGTCGGCTTTGATATCGCGATGCACGATCAGGACGGGGAACTTGAGGTCCTTGTACATGGGCGCACGCTTCCTCCGGGTGACAGCTTTGTCACCTCAGGGTAGAAGGTCGCCAGCGCCCCTGCGCGGCAAATTGCCTCAGTTTGCTTCGGACAGTTGCTGCCAGAGCGCCGGGCCACCGGCGGACTTGGCGATGGCCTCCAGACGCGCCATGTGCAGTTCGAGCTCCTGCTCGGTAGCGCGAATAATCCGCCCCGGCTGGCGGCTGGCGGGCAGCCTGCGGATCTCGCTGCCGCGGTTGTCGTCGCCCTCTTCTTCACCATCGGCACCGTGGCCGGCCAGCGACAGGCTGGTCTGGCCACCGGTCATGCTCAGGTAAACGTCGGCCAGCAGCTCGGAGTCGAGCAGTGCGCCGTGCAGTTCACGGCCGGAGTTGTCGACGCCATAGCGTTTGCACAGCGCATCGAGGCTGTTGCGCTGCCCCGGATGGCGCGAACGAGCCATCATCAGGGTGTCGAGAATGGTGCAGTACTGGGAGATGTCGGCGCGGTCGTGCTGGCCGAGCAAGGCAAATTCGTTGTTGATGAAGCCAACGTCGAACGCCGCGTTGTGAATGATCAGCTGGGCGCCCTGGATGAACTCGAAAAATTCATCGGCGACTTCGGCAAATCGCGGCTTGTCGAGCAGGAAGGAATCGGTAATGCCGTGGACGCCGATGGCGCCCTCGTCGCTTTCGCGGTCCGGTTGCAGGTAGACATGGAAGTGCCGCCCGGTCAGGCGCCGCCCCATCAGCTCGACACAACCGATCTCGATGACCCGGTGGCCGTCAGTCACCGGCATACCGGTGGTTTCGGTGTCGAGGACGACCGACCTGTTGTTCTGAATCTCCACGCCGATGGTCTCCTGCCGCGTACAGTCTGGTGAAAAGCCGGCCATTCTACCTCAGCTCAAGGGTGAGTGGCGGCCGGTATGCTCAACGCAGACCACGGACCTCATCAACACCACGGTTGGCCAGCTGGTCGGCACGCTCGTTGCCATGATGGCCAATGTGCCCGCGTACCCATTTCCAGGTCACCTTGTGCCGGCCCACCTGTTCATCGAGCAACTGCCAGAGGTCGGCGTTCTTTACCGGCTCTTTGGCGGCGGTTTTCCAGCCGCGTTTTTTCCAGTTGACCATCCACTCGGTGATGCCTTTCATCACGTACTGGGAGTCGGTAACCAGCAGCACTTCGCACTCGCGCTTGAGGGCTTCCAGGCCTTTGATCGCCGCCATCAGTTCCATGCGGTTGTTGGTGGTCTCGCGCTCGCCGCCCCACAGTTCCTTTTCGACGCCCTTGCACACCATCAGCACGCCCCAGCCGCCCGGGCCGGGGTTACCCTTGCAGGCACCATCGGTGAAGATCTCGACGCTATCGCTCATTTACAGCCTTTTTCATCAATGATTTGGCCCCGCGCCCAAGGGGCCCGGAACTCAGGGTTCGGAATGGCGCCGGTTGACCTTGGCCATCGGCAGCGGCAGCAGCTTGCCCATCGGCTCGCGGCGTTCCAGGCGCAGGGGCCGCAGGCCTACCACCATCTTGCGCGCCACCAGCAGGTAGACACCGCCGCCGGCGCTCTGCCAGCCACCGGCAATCCGCTCCCAACCGGCCAGGCGCTGTTGCCAGGCGGGGGATGCGAGCGGCGGACGATAGCACCCGAAGCGGCGTTTCTCCAGCGCGAAGCCCAGCAGGTTGAGCCAGTCGCCAACCCGCGACGGGGAAATGCAGCGTGCCTTGCGCAAGGCATCATGGGCGAACACCCGGCGCACGCCCCAACTGCTCCAGGGGTTGATGCCGACGATCAGCAGATGACCGCCCGGGCGCACACTGCTGGCGGCCTCGCGCAAGAGGCCATGGGGCGACAGGCTGAAGTCCAGGCCATGTTGCAGCACCACGACATCGGCGGCATGTTCGCTCAGTGGCCAGGCCTGTTCTTCACAAACGATCTCGACCCCGGGCAGCGGCGCGCCGAGGCGCACGTTGCGCTGCACCTGCGGGGCCTTTGGCGGTGCTTCGGCGCAGGGGCCGTAATGCACCAGGTAACCGCCGAAGTAACGCCCCAGCTCTTCTTCGAGCAGGCGTTGTTCTTCCTTGAGCATCAATTGCCCAAGGGGGCCGGCGAACCAGTCGCGGGCCAGGCTGATCAGCTCCAGCCACTGCGGATCGGCCTGGGCGAAGGCTTGATCGGTCATTGCAGTCTCCCTTGAAGGTTCTCGACAGCGCGCATAGCTACTAAGATGCACCCATGTCCACCGTTTGGCGAATCGCACCATGATACAGATCGATGCCCTGCCCGCTTTCACCGATAACTACATCTGGTTGTTGCAAGATGCTGCCAACCAGCGTTGTGCGGTGGTCGATCCGGGCGATGCCGCGCCGGTCCTGGCCTGGCTTGAGCGCCATCCCGGCTGGCAGCTGAGTGATATCCTCATCACTCATCATCACCACGATCACGTCGGTGGCGTCGAGCAGCTCAAGGCGCGCACCGGCGCAACGGTCTACGGCCCGGCCCATGAACAGATCCCCGGCCGCGACAAAGCACTGGAAGACAACGCCAGCGTGCGCGTTCTGGGTCTGGATTTCCAGATCATCGCCGTACCCGGACACACCCTGGGACACATTGCCTATTATTGCCCGCAGACCACCACCCCGGTGCTGTTCTGTGGCGACACGCTTTTCGCCGCCGGTTGCGGCCGCTTGTTCGAGGGCACACCGGAGCAAATGCACCATTCCCTCCAGCGTCTGGCCGCGCTGCCCGCGGCAACCCTGGTGTACTGCACACATGAGTACACCCTTAGCAACCTGCGTTTCGCCCAGGCGGTGGAGCCAGAAAACCCGCACATTGCCCAACGCTTCTCCGACGTTACCCGGCTAAGGGCAGAAGATCGCATCACGTTGCCATCAACCCTGGCGCTGGAAAAACTCACCAACCCTTTCCTGCGGACCACCGAAACATCCGTTAAAGAAAAACTAGACGAACGGATTGACCACTTAAACCCTACGCCAAGTGCTGTTTTTGCTGGGTTGCGTGCTTGGAAAGATACGTTCTAAACAGTCGCTGCTGGTGACGGAAAGTTCTGAAAGGTTGACCGTTGGGGGGCCGCTTTCTAGAATCCCCCGACATTTTTGCCCGGAACTTCGTCCCAGCCAATGTCGTCCACTAGCCGCAGAACCTTCAATTCCGTCGCCCTGACGCGCCTGGCCCAAGCCAGTGCGCTGGCCCTGGCCGCCACCCTCGTGGGCTGCCAGAGCACCCGTCAAGTCGACGAATCCGACAGCGTTCGCGCGCACAACTACCAGGCCCGGGCCAAGCAGAAGCCGCTGATCGTACCGGTCAAGCCGGTCGTCGAGCAGGCCCCCCAGGACGTCTGGGAGCGCATGCGCCAGGGCTTCGTGCTGCAGGACGGGGTAGCAGTCAACCCGCGCATCGAACAGCAACGCCTGTGGTTCGCCAGCAATCCTTCGTTCCTCGAGAACGCCGGCGACCGTGGCAGCCTGTACATCCACTACATCGTCGAACGCCTTGAAGAGCGCAACATGCCGCTGGAGCTGGCGCTGCTGCCGGCGATCGAGAGCGCCTACAACCCCATGGCCTACTCCCGGGCCCATGCGGTGGGCCTGTGGCAGTTCATCCCGTCCACCGGGCGTTACTTCAACCTGCGCCAGACCCGTTTCTACGATGGCCGTCGCGACATCACCGCCTCGACCAACGCCGCGCTGGACTACCTGACCCGCCTGCACGACATGTTCAACGGCGACTGGCTGCTGGCCCTGGCCGCCTACAACGCCGGTGAAGGCACGGTCAGCCGTGCCATCGAGCGCAACGAGAAACTCGGCCTGCCAACTGACTACTGGAACCTGCCGCTGCCGCAGGAAACCCGCGACTACGTGCCCAAGCTGCTGGCCCTGTCGCAGGTGGTAATGACGCCGCAGGCCTATGGCGTCAACCTCAACCCGATTGCCAACGAGCCCTACTTCGAAGCCGTGGCGATCAAGGACCGCCTCGACCTGTCGCGAGTCGCAGCACTGGCCGAGATCGACGAAGACGAGCTGTTCCAGCTCAACCCGGCCTTCAAGAAGCGCATGACCGTCGACGGCCCGCAGCAACTGCTGGTGCCAACCGCCAAGGCGCAATTGCTGACTGCCTCGCTGTCGAACATGAAGCCTGAAGAGCTGCTGACCCTGCAGCCGAAAAAGGCCGTGTTCGAAGCGGCCATGGCCGAAGCCGCGCCGCGCACCACCACAACCCGCAACAGCCGTTACCGGGTCAAGCGTGGCGACAACCTTGCCAGCATCGCCAAGGCCAACAAGGTCAGCGTCAAGGACCTGCAGCGCTGGAACAAGCTTTCCGGCAAAAACCTCAAGGCCGGCCAGACCCTGGTGATGCAGAACGCCCAGCCGGTTGGCGCCAGGAACCAGAAGAAATCCACCCAGTACAAGGTCCGCAAAGGCGACTCGCTGTACCTGGTGGCCAAGCGCTTCAACGTCGAGATGCAGCACCTCAAGCGCTGGAACCCACGCAGCGGCCACGCCCTCAAGCCAGGCCAGACCCTGACCGTCTACCTCAACCATTGAGGTCCGTGCTCCGGTCACTGACCGGAGCCGCCTGCCCCGCCCCACGTGGCACTCTTTTTCCAGTCGATACAAGCTGTTACTGTAGCCGGAATAAAGCCCAAGCCGCCTGGATCGGATCTCGACTTGATACGTCCCCTCCTGTTGCTGTCACTCAGCCTGGCCTTGAGCTTTCCCGCGGGCGCGACAATCAGCGAAAGCCACGGTTACGCCCAGTTCGGCACGCTCAAGTATCCAGCCAAATTCACCCACTTCGACTGGGTCAATCCGCAAGCGCCCAAGGGCGGCACCTTGCGCGCCATGGCATTTGGCACCTTCGATACCCTCAACCCCTATACTTTCAAGGGCTCAAGCCCGGTCACCACGCCGAACTTTTTGCAGTACGGGGTGAGCGAGCTGAATGAAACCCTGATGGTCGGCACCGGCCAGTACGACCCCTCCGGTGATGAGCCCACCTCAAGCTACGGCCTGATCGCAGGCTCGGTCGAATACAGCGACGACCGCAGTTGGGTGGTGTTCAACTTGCGCCCCGAGGCACGCTTTCACGACGGCAAGCCGATTACCGCCAGCGACGTGGCGTTCTCCTATCGCACCCTGCTCAAGGAAGGCCATCCGATCTACCGGACCAACTTGCAGGAAGTAAAGCGCGTCGACATTCTCAACCCGCGACGCATCCGCTTCGTCTTCAAGCGCGCCGGTAATCCGCTGCTGATCCTGCGCCTGGGCGAGATGCCGGTGCTGCCGGCGCACTACTGGAAAGGCCGCGACTTCAAGGCCACCACCTTCGAGCCACCGCTGGGCAGTGGCCCTTACCGCATCACACAGGTGCAGCCCGGGCGACGCCTGGTGTTCGAGCGGGTGAAGAACTATTGGGGCAAGGACCTCGCAGTCAACCGCGGCAAGTACAACGTCGACCGCGTCGAGTACGAGTTCTATCGCGACAGTGCGGTGGCCTTCGAAGCCTTCAAGGCCGGCGAGTTCGACATCTACATTGAGCACCAGGCGAAGAACTGGGCCAACGGCTACAACTTCCCGGCGGTGCGCCGCGGCGAGGTGATCAAGGCACAGATCCCGCACAAGATCCCGACCCAGACCCAGGGCTTGTTCATGAACAGCCGCCGGGCGACCTTCAGCGATGCGCGGGTGCGCCAGGCACTGGGGCTAATGCTCGACTTCGAGTGGACCAACCGTGCCCTGTTCAGCAGCGCCTACCAGCGCGCCAGCAGTTATTACCCCAACAGCGATTTCGCTGCCAGCGGCCTGCCGGTGGGCAAGGAGTGGCTGCTGCTGGCCCCTTACCGCAAGCAACTGCCTGCGGCGCTGTTCACCGAGCCCTACAAGGTCAGCCACACCGACGGCCGTGGCATCAACCGCCAGACCTTGCGCCAGGCCCTCGACCTGCTCGGCCAGGCCGGCTGGAAGCTCAATGGCCAACGCCTGCTCAACAGCGCCGGGCAACCCTTGAAGCTGGAATTGTTACTGGTCAATCCGAACCTTGAACGGATCCTGCAACCTTATGTCGAAAATCTCGCCAGCATTGGCATCGAAGCGCGCTTGCGCACCGTAGACCGGGCCCAGTACAAACAACGCCTGGACCAGTTCGATTTCGACATGATTCTGATGACCCTGAACCAGACCCTGAGCCCGGGCCTTGAGCAATGGCTGTACTTTCACTCAAGCCAGGCCTCGACCAAGGGCAGCAAGAACTATGCTGGCGTGAAAGACCCGGTGGTCGATCACCTGCTCGACACCCTGCTGGCCGCCCAGAGTCGTGAAGACCAAGTGGCCGCAGCCCGCGCCCTGGACCGGGTGCTGCTGTGGCAGTACTACATGATTCCCAACTGGTATCTCGACAACCACCGCCTGGCGTACCGCAATCGCTTTGCCTTTGTGGCCACGCCGCCCTATACCCTGGGGCTCAACAGCTGGTGGATCAAGCCTTCGGAGAAAGCCCAATGATGCCAATGTCCCGCCTGCGCCTGAAGGCCTGCGCACTGCTGCTGGCCTGCCTCGGCGGCCAGGCACTGGCTGCACCGCAACACGCGCTGACCCTTTACGATGAAGCGCCGAAATACCCGGCAGGCTTCAAGCACTTCGACTACGTCAACCCCGACGCGCCCAAGGGCGGCACCTTCCGCCAGGCCGGCTTCGGCGGCTTCGACAGCCTCAATCCGTTCATCAACAAGGGCGTCCCTGCCGATGACATCGGCCTGATCTACGACACCCTGATGACCCAGAGCCTGGACGAACCTTTCACCGAGTACGGCCTGGTCGCCGGCAAGATCGAGAAAGCCCCGGACAACAGCTGGGTGCGCTTCTACCTGCGCCCCGAAGCACGCTTTCATGACGGCCAGCCGATGCAGGCCGAAGACGTGGTGTTCACCTTCAACACCCTGATCAAGCACGGTGCACCGCTGTACCGCGGCTACTACGCCGACGTCGCCGAAGTGATCGCCGAAGACCCGCAGCGGGTGTTGTTCAAGTTCAAGCACAGCAACAACCGCGAGCTGCCGCTGATCCTCGGCCAGTTGCCGGTGCTGCCCAGGCACTTCTGGGAAAACCGCGAGTTCACCAAGGGCAACCTGGAAATCCCCCTGGGCAGTGGCCCGTACAAGGTCGCCGAGGTCAAGCCGGGGCGCTCGATCCGCTACGAGCGGGTCAAGGACTACTGGGGCAAGGACCTGGCGGTCAACCGGGGTTACTACAATTTCGACGAGATGACCACCGACTACTACCGCGACAGCGCCGTCACCCTCGAAGCGCTAAAGGCCGGTCAGTTCGACTACCGCCTGGAAACCGCCGCCAAGAGCTGGGCCACCGCCTACGACGTACCGGCCGTACGGCAGAAACGCCTGATCCTCGAAGAACTGCCCAACGGCAACCCGACCGGCATGCAGGGCTTCGTCTACAACATCCGCCGGCCGCTGTTCCAGGATGTACGGGTACGTGAAGCGCTGAGCCTGTTGCTGGACTTCGAATGGACCAACAAGCAGCTGTTCAACGGTGCCTACACCCGCACCCGCAGTTACTTCGAGAACTCCGACATGGCCGCCACCGGCCTGCCCGACGACGCCGAGCTGAAGATCCTCGAACCGTTGCGCGGCAAGATCCCCGACCAGGTGTTCACCCAGGCCTTCGCCAACCCGGTCACCGATGGCAGCGGCATGATCCGCGAACAACAGCGCAAGGCCTACAAGCTGCTGCAGGAAGCTGGCTGGCGCATCGTCGATGACAAGATGGTCGACGCCCAGGGCAAGCCGGTGTCGATCGAGTTCCTGCTGGCGCAGACCGAATTCGAACGCATCCTGCTGCCGTTCAAGCGCAACCTGGCCGACCTGGGCATCGACCTGGTGATTCGCCGCGTCGACGTTTCGCAGTACATCAACCGCCTGCGCTCGCGGGACTTCGACATGATCGTCGGTGGCTACCCGCAGTCCAACTCGCCGGGCAACGAGCAACGCGAGTTCTGGCAGAGCGCCGCCGCCGACAATCCCGGCAGCCGAAACTTCATCGGCCTGAAAGACCCGGCCATCGATACGCTGGTCGAGCAACTGATCAATGCCGATTCGCGGCAAAGCCTGATCGAGCACTCGCGCGCCCTGGACCGGGTGCTGCAATGGGGTTTTTACGTGATCCCCAACTGGCACATCAAGACCTGGCGCGTGGCCTACTGGAACCACATCGGCCACCCCAAGGTGTCGCCCAAATACGACATCGGCATCAACACCTGGTGGATCAAGCCGGATGTCGAACCGGTGGTGCCGCTGACCCCGGCACCCGAAGCGCAAGCGGCCGAAGGGGCGAAATAGCATGCTGGCCTACATCTTTCGCCGTTTGCTGCTGATCATTCCGACCCTGCTGGGCATATTGATCATCAACTTCATCATCATCCAGGCCGCCCCCGGCGGTCCGGTCGAGCAGATGATCGCCAAGCTCGAAGGCTTCGAGGGCGCCACCAGCCGGATTGCCGGTGGTGGCGCCGAAGTCTCGGTAGCCGGCTCCAACTACCGCGGTGCCCAGGGCCTGGACCCGGCCCTGATCAAGGAAATCGAGCAGATGTACGGCTTCGACAAGTCGGCGCCGGAACGCTTGTGGATCATGATCAAAAACTACGCCCACCTGGATTTTGGCGACAGTTTCTTCCGTGACGCCAAGGTCATCGACCTGATCGTCGAGAAGATGCCGGTGTCGATCTCCCTGGGGTTGTGGAGCACGCTGATCATGTACCTGGTGTCGATCCCCCTGGGCATTGCCAAGGCCACCCGCCACGGCAGCCATTTCGATATCTGGACCAGCTCGGCGATCATCATCGGTTACGCCATTCCGGCGTTCCTGTTCGCCATCCTGCTGATCGTGCTGTTTGCTGGTGGCAGCTACCTGGACTGGTTCCCGTTGCGCGGCCTGACGTCGAACAACTTCGACGAGCTGAGCACCGCCGGCAAGCTGCTCGACTACTTCTGGCACCTGGTGCTGCCGGTCACCGCCCTGGTGATCGGCAACTTCGCGACCATGACCCTGCTGACCAAGAACAGCTTCCTCGACGAGATCAACAAGCAGTACGTGGTCACCGCCAAGGCCAAGGGCCTGAGCCCCAACCGCGTGCTTTACGGCCATGTGTTTCGCAACGCCATGCTGCTGGTGATCGCCGGATTTCCTTCGGCGTTCATCGGCATCTTCTTCACCGGTTCCCTGCTGATCGAAGTGATCTTCTCCCTCGACGGCCTGGGCCTGATGAGTTTCGAGGCGGCGATCAACCGCGACTACCCGGTGGTATTCGGCACCCTGTTCATCTTCACCCTGCTCGGGCTGGTGGTGAAGCTGATCGGCGACCTGACCTACACCTTGGTCGACCCACGTATCGACTTCGACAGCCGGGAGCACTGAGATGAACCTGTCACCTCTGAATCGCCGGCGCTTCGAGCGCTTCAAGGCCAACCGCCGCGGCTGGTGGTCGCTGTGGCTGTTCCTGATCCTGTTCGGCCTGAGCCTGGGCGCCGAACTGATCGCCAACGACAAGCCCCTGGCCGTGCGCTACGACGGTGAATGGTATTTCCCGGCGCTCAAGCGCTACCCGGAAACCACCTTCGGCGGCGAGTTCCCGCTGGAAGCCAACTACAAGAGCCCGTACATCCGCGAACTGCTCGCCGCCAAGGACAGCTTCGTGCTGTGGGCACCGATTCCGTTCAGCTACCAGAGCATCAACTACGACCTCAAGGTCCCGGCACCCGCCCCGCCGTCGGCGCAGAACTGGCTGGGCACCGACGACCAGGGCCGCGACGTGCTGGCGCGGGTCATCTATGGTTTTCGTATCTCGGTGCTGTTTGCCCTGACCCTGACCATCCTCAGCTCGATCATCGGCGTGATCGCCGGCGCCCTGCAGGGCTTTTACGGCGGCTGGGTGGACCTGGCCGGGCAGCGCTTCCTGGAAATCTGGTCGGGGCTGCCGGTGCTGTACCTGCTGATCATCCTCGCAAGCTTCGTGCAACCGAACTTCTGGTGGCTGCTGGGGATCATGCTGCTGTTCTCATGGATGAGCCTGGTGGATGTGGTACGCGCCGAGTTCCTGCGCGGGCGCAACCTTGAATACGTGCGCGCGGCGCGCGCGCTGGGCATGCAGAACGGCGCGATCATGTACCGGCACATCCTGCCCAACGCGATGATTTCGACCATGACCTTCATGCCGTTCATTCTCACAGGCGCCATCGGCACCCTGACCGCCCTGGACTTCCTCGGCTTCGGCCTGCCGCCCGGTGCACCATCGCTGGGCGAACTGGTGGCCCAGGGCAAGTCCAACCTGCAAGCGCCCTGGCTGGGCATGAGTGCCTTTGCCGTGCTGGCATTGATGCTCAGCCTGCTGGTGTTTATCGGCGAGTCCGCCCGCGATGCCTTCGACCCGAGGAAATGACATGAGCAAGGAAACCTTGATCGAAGTCCGCGACCTGGCCGTCGAGTTCGTCACCGGCGATCAATGCCAGCGAGTAGTCGAAGGCGTCAGCTTCGACATCCGCCGCGGAGAAACCCTGGCCCTGGTCGGCGAAAGCGGTTCGGGCAAGTCGGTGACGGCGCACTCGATCCTGCGCCTGCTGCCCTACCCGCTTGCCCGGCACCCGAGCGGCAGCATCCAGTTCGAGGGGCACGACCTGCTGAGCCTCGACGAGAAAAAGATGCGGCGCATTCGCGGCAACCGTGTAGCGATGATCTTCCAGGAGCCGATGACCTCGCTCAACCCGTTGCACAACATTGAAAAGCAGATCAACGAGATCCTCCTGCTGCACAAGGGCTTGCGCGGCAAGGCGGCCACTGAGCGCACCCTGGAGCTTCTGGCGATGGTCGGCATACCCGAGCCGCACAAGCGCCTCAAAGCGCTGCCACACGAGCTCTCAGGCGGCCAGAGGCAGCGTGTGATGATCGCCATGGCCCTGGCCAACGAGCCTGACCTGCTGATCGCCGACGAACCAACCACGGCGCTGGACGTCACCGTGCAGTTGAAGATCCTCGAACTGCTGAAATCCTTGCAGGCCCGGCTGGGCATGGCCCTGCTGCTGATCAGCCATGACCTCAACCTGGTCAAGCGCATTGCCCACCGGGTTTGCGTGATGCAAAAGGGCCAGATCGTCGAGCAAGCCGACTGTGAAGAACTGTTCCGCCACCCCAAGCACCCCTACACGCAGATGCTCCTCGGTGCCGAGCCCAGCGGCGGCCCGGCCGGCAACCCGCCCGGCGCGCCGATGCTGCAGGTTGAAGACCTGCGCGTGTGGTTCCCGATCAAGAAGGGGCTGTTGCGGCGCACCGTCGATTACGTCAAGGCAGTCGACGGCATCAACTTCGACCTGCCTCAGGGCCAGACCCTGGGCATCGTTGGCGAGAGCGGCTCGGGCAAGTCGACCCTGGGCCTGGCGATCCTGCGCCTGCTCGGCAGCCAGGGCAGCATCCGCTTCCAGGGCACCAACCTCGAGCACCTGACCCAGCAGCAGGTACGTCCGCTACGCCGGCAGATGCAGGTGGTTTTCCAGGACCCGTTCGGCAGCCTAAGCCCGCGCATGTGCGTCAGCGACATCGTCGGTGAAGGCCTGCGCATCCACCGCATGGGCAGCGCCGCCGAGCAGGAACAGGCGATCATTGCCGCCTTGCAGGAGGTCGGGCTCGATCCGCAGGCGCGGCATCGTTACCCGCACGAGTTCTCTGGCGGCCAACGCCAGCGCATCGCCATTGCCCGGGCACTGGTGCTCAAACCGGCACTTATCCTGCTCGATGAGCCGACCTCGGCCCTGGACCGAACCGTGCAGCGCCAGGTGGTCGAGCTGCTGCGCTCATTGCAGAGCAAGTACAACCTCACCTACCTGTTCATCAGCCACGACCTGGCGGTGGTCAAGGCGCTCAGCCACCAGTTGATGGTGGTCAAACAGGGCCAGGTAGTGGAGCAAGGGGTGGCGGCGGATATCTTTGCCGACCCGCAGCATCCGTATACCCGCCAGTTGCTTGAGGCGGCTTTTCTGGCGCCATCTGCCGTTCAGTAGCCTCTTCGCGGGGCAAGCCCGCGCCTACAAACCGGTGGGAGCGGCGGTGCGGCGACCCGACTTGCCCCGCGATGAAAACAGAAAAGGCCGCATCAGCGGCCTTTTCTGTTTCAAGCATCCAGCACTCAGTAACGAGTGATATCCGCTTTGGCTTCCAGCTGCTTGCGGTACGCCGCAAAGTCTTGCTGGCCGGCGCGCGAAGCGAGGAAGCGGCGGTAGCTCGCTTTCTCTTCTTCAGTAGCCGCTGTGCCTTCGTTGACGCCGCTCAGGCGCAGTACCACGAGGCTACCGTCGTTAAGGGTGACGCTGGCGTACACCGGCTTGTCCTTGGCTTCAGGCTTGCTCATGCGGAACAGTGCCTGCAGCTCGACCGGGTCGATACCGTCCTGGCTGCGCGATACCGCCTCCTGAACCTTCCAGGCCTGACCGTCCTGGCTTGCCGCCAGGGCAATCTTGCCATCACGCAGACCGGCGATCAGGGCATCGGCCCTGGTCTTCAGGGCAGCAGTCGCCTGCTCTTTGGCCAGGTGCTTGCGAATGCTCTCGGAGACCACTTCAAGGCCCAGTTGCTCAGGTTTGCGGTGTTCCTTGACGCGCAGCACCACGATGGTTTCCGGATCCAGCTCGATCGCCGTGCTGTTGGAGCCTTCTTCCAGCACTTCGGTGCTGAACGCAGCCTGGATCACAGCGCGGTTGGCCGTGATGCCTTCGCCGCCTTCACGACCGAACGCTGGCGAGGTATGCACCTTCAGGCCCAGTTCCTGAGCCGGCTGGGCCAGGTCGGAGGCTTCGAATGCCGAGTCTTCCAGCTGCTTGGTCACTTCGACAAAGCGCTGTTCGACCTGCTGGGTTTTCAGCTCGCGGGTCAGCTTGTCTTTCAGGCTGTCGAAGCTTGGCACTTCAGGTGCCTGCACATCGAGCAGCTTGATCAGGTGGAAACCGTATTCGGTGCGTACCGGGCCCGAGACCTGGCCCTTGTTCAGCGTATACAGCGCATCTTCAAAGGCTGGGTCATAGACGCCCTGGCCGGCATAACCAAGGTCACCGCCGCTGCTGGCCGAGCCCGGATCCTGGGAGAACTCCCTGGCCAGGGAGGCAAAGTCTTCGCCCTTGGCCAGGCGTGCCTGGATCTCTTCGATCTTGGCCTTGGCCTGCCCCTCGTTCACCTTGTCGTTGATTTCGACAAGAATGTGCGCGGCATGGCGCTGCTCGGCGAGGTTGGCGATTTCTTTCTCGTACAGCGCCTTGAGTTCGTCCTGGTTGACCTCAACCTGGTCGAAGAACGCGGACTTCTTCAGCTCGATGTAGTCGATGACGACCTGATCGGGGCTCATGAATTCCTTGGCGTGTTCGTCGTAGTGCGCCTTGATCTGCTCGTCGGTAACCTTGACCGCGGCCGGGTCGACCTTGAAGGTCAGCGAAGCGAAATCACGGGTCTGTTTTTCCAGACGGGCGAAAGCATCAACCTGGTCGTCGGTGACAAAACCGCTGCCGGCAAGGCCAGTGCGCAATTGGCCGATGAGCATTTCCTGGGCCAGCATTTCGCGGAATTGCAGACGGCCATAGCCCATCTGGCGAATGACCTGGTCGAAGCGCTCGGGGCTGAACTTGCCGTCCACCTGGAACTCAGGGGTTTGCAGGATCAGTTGGTCGAGGGCAGCTTCCGAGAAAGCGAACTTGGCGTCTTCAGCGCCCTGAAGCAGCAACTTGCGATCGATCAGCCCCTTGAGCGCGGCTTCACGGAGCATTTGCTCGTTGAGCATGGCCGGATCGAAGTCCTTGCCCAGCTGTTGCATCAGCTGCCGACGTTGCATGTCGACGGCCTGGCTCAGCTCGTTCTGGCTGATCTTGTCGCCATTGACCTTGGCAGCGTCCTGGCTGTGGGTGGTGGCCTGGAAGATGGCATCGAAGCCGGTCAGTGCCATCAAGGCTACGATGACACCGATGATGGTCTTGGCAATCCAACCTTGTGAATTGTCCCTGATATTCTGCAGCATGCGTCCCCCAGAAACGGTTGTACTGAATAAACCAACCGTGGAGCGTGGGTAGAGTCCTGATAGAAGAAAGGCGCATCCGAGGATGCGCCTTCTCGTAACTGGCCGAGCGCCGGGAACCTGGTATCAGGCCTCCCGGCGCTCGGCAGCCGGGCCAGGCGTTAGCCCAGCTCGGTTAGGCGTGAGCCTGAAGGAAGCGACTTAGTTGACGGCTTCTTTCAGTGCCTTGCCAGCCTTGAAGCCAGGCTTCTTGGCGGCAGGGATTTCCAGAGTCTTGCCGGTTTGCGGGTTGCGGCCGGTGCGAGCTGGGCGGTCGGTGACGGAGAAGGTACCGAAACCTACCAGTACCACGGAGTCACCTGCCTTCAGGGCGCCGGTGACGGATTCGATTACTGCGTCCAGCGCTTTGCCAGCGCTAGCTTTCGAAATATCAGCAGATGCGGCGATAGCGTCAATCAGTTCCGACTTGTTCACTCTAAGTCCCCTTATATCTCTATTGAGTTTGTTTCTAAGTATGTAATGAAAAGCTAAACGAGCGCTGGGTGGCCTGTTGACATTTAAGTGCCGCTTTATAACAAGGGCCTGAAAATACTGTCAAGAAAGCCCCCCAGCCAAATACGTACTAATGTGTGCTGATTCTTTCCTTGGAATCGCTGTCGCGCTTTTCATCCTTGGCGACAATCTCCGGAGCCACATCGGGCAAGGGCTCCGGGGCGTATTGCAGCGCAATTTGGAGGACTTCGTCAATCCATTTGACCGGTTTAATCTGCAGATCCTGCTTAATATTCTCAGGAATTTCCTTCAGATCACGCACATTCTCTTCCGGAATGATCACCGTCTTGATTCCACCCCGGTGCGCGGCCAGCAGTTTTTCCTTCAAACCGCCAATCGCCAGCACCTGACCACGCAAGGTAATTTCACCGGTCATGGCTACATCGGCACGCACAGGGATCTGGGTCAGGGCCGAGACCAGGGCAGTGCACATGCCGATACCGGCACTTGGACCGTCCTTGGGCGTAGCGCCTTCGGGCATGTGAATGTGGGTGTCGCGCTTCTCGTGGAAGTCCGCAGGAATGCCCAGGCTACGGGCTCGGCTGCGCACCACGGTTTGCGCGGCAGTGATGGACTCGACCATCACGTCGCCGAGCGAGCCGGTCTTGATCAACTGACCCTTGCCCGGAATCACCGCCGCTTCGATGGTCAGCAGCTCGCCACCCACCTGGGTCCAGGCCAGGCCCGTGACCTGGCCGACCTGATCCTGCTGCTCGGCCAGACCGTAGCGGTACTTGCGCACGCCCAGGTAGTGCTCGAGCTGCTCGCCAGTGACCTTCACCGCGACCTGCTTGAGGCCGGCGTGCTCCTTGACGACCTTGCGGCAGATCTTCGCGATCTGGCGCTCCAGGCCCCGCACACCGGCTTCGCGGGTGTAGTAGCGAATGATGTCGCGTATCGCCGAAACATCGATCTCCAGCTCGCCCTTCTTCAGGCCGTTGGCCTTGATCTGCTTGGGCGACAGGTACTTGACCGCGATGTTGATCTTCTCGTCCTCGGTGTAGCCCGGCAGACGGATGACTTCCATGCGGTCCAGCAACGCTGGCGGGATGTTCATCGAGTTGGAGGTGCAGAGGAACATCACGTCCGAGAGGTCGTAGTCGACTTCAAGGTAATGATCGTTGAAATTGTGGTTCTGCTCGGGGTCGAGTACTTCCAGCAGCGCCGAGGCCGGATCGCCACGCATGTCGCTGCCCATCTTGTCGATTTCGTCAAGCAGGAACAGCGGATTGCGTACGCCAACCTTGGTCATCTTCTGAATCAGGCGACCAGGCATCGAACCGATGTACGTACGGCGGTGGCCGCGGATCTCGGCCTCGTCACGCACGCCACCCAGGGCCATGCGCACGAACTTGCGGTTGGTGGCACTGGCGATCGACTCGGCCAGCGAGGTTTTACCCACGCCAGGCGGCCCTACCAGGCACAACACCGGGCCACGGATCTTTTTCACCCGTTTTTGCACGGCGAGGTACTCAAGGATGCGCTCCTTGACCTCTTCCAGGCCGTAGTGGTCGGCATCGAGGATTTCCTCGGCCTTGGCCAGGTCCAGGCGCACCTTGCTCTGCGCCTTCCACGGCACCTGCACCAGCCAGTCGAGGTACGAGCGCACCACGGTGGCTTCAGCCGACATCGGCGACATTTGCTTGAGCTTGTTCAGCTCGGCCTGGGCCTTGGCGTAGGCATCCTTTGGCAGGCCGGCGGCGTCGAGACGCTTTTTAAGCTCTTCGACTTCGTTGTGACCTTCTTCGCTGTCGCCGAGCTCTTTCTGAATGGCCTTCATCTGCTCATTCAGGTAGTACTCGCGCTGGCTGCGCTCCATCTGCTTCTTGACCCGGCCACGGATACGCTTCTCGACCTGCAGCAGGTCGATTTCGGCATCCAGCAGCGCCAGCACGTGTTCGACACGGGCCGACAGGTCGAGGATCTCGAGGATTTCCTGCTTCTGCTCGATCTTCAGCGCCATGTGCGCTGCCATGGTGTCGACCAGACGTCCAGGTTCGTCGATGCTGTTGAGCGACGACAGGACTTCAGCCGGGACTTTCTTGCCCAGCTGAACGTATTGTTCAAATTGTGACAGCAAGCTGCGAACGAACACTTCAGACTCGCGCTCGGCGGCCTGGGACTCGTCAATCAGCGAAACCTCGGCACGAATGTGGCCGTCGACTTCGTTGAAACGCTCGACCGCACCGCGCTGTTCACCCTCGACCAGCACCTTGACGGTGCCATCGGGCAGTTTCAGCAGTTGCAGGACGGTGGCAATGGTACCGACGCGGTACAGGGCATCTTCGCCTGGATCGTCGTCAGCGGGGTTCTTCTGGGCCAGCAGGAGGATCTGCTTCTCGCCCGTCATCGCGGCCTCAAGGGCCTCGATGGACTTCTCGCGCCCCACGAACAGTGGGATGACCATGTGCGGATAGACGACGACATCGCGCAATGGCAGGAGAGGCAAGTCGAGGGTGGTCTTCATGATTTCGCCTCTACAGCGGCCTTATGGCCGGAAACCGATGGAATTTGAGCGTGGAGTTAATGTGGGGGCAGGCCCGCAAAAAAACAAGCTCTGCGACAGGAAAAGCAAAGGGGCCCGAAGGCCCCTTGCTTGAATCGAGCCGCGTGGCGACTCAGACGTCGGGTGCAGCCTTGGCTTGCGGCTCGCTGTTCTCGTAGATCAACAGCGGCTGCGAGGAGCCATCGATGACGCTCTCGTCGATCACCACCTTGCTGACATCCTTCTGCGAAGGAATCTCGTACATGGTGTCGAGCAGGATGCCTTCGAGGATCGAACGCAGGCCACGGGCCCCGGTCTTGCGCTCCAGGGCCTTGCGGGCCACGGATTTGAGCGCATCGCTGCGGAACTCCAGGTCCACGCCTTCCATTTCGAACAGCTTGGCGTACTGCTTGGTCAGGGCGTTCTTCGGCTCGGTCAGAATCTGCATCAAGGCAGCTTCGTCCAGCTCGTCGAGGGTTGCCAGAACCGGCAGACGACCGACGAATTCCGGGATCAGACCGAACTTGACCAGATCGTCAGGCTCGACTTCACGCAGCGACTCGCCAACCTTCTTGCCTTCCTGCTTGCTGCGTACTTCGGCACCAAAGCCGATGCCGCCGCGGGTGGAACGCGCCTGGATGACCTTTTCGAGGCCCGAGAACGCACCGCCACAGATAAACAGGATGTTACGCGTATCGACCTGCAGGAATTCCTGCTGCGGGTGCTTGCGGCCACCTTGCGGCGGTACCGAGGCAACCGTGCCTTCGATCAGCTTGAGCAGCGCCTGCTGCACGCCCTCGCCCGAGACGTCACGGGTGATGGACGGGTTGTCCGACTTGCGCGAGATCTTGTCGATTTCGTCGATGTAGACAATGCCCATCTGGGCCTTTTCCACGTCGTAGTCGCACTTTTGCAGCAGTTTTTGAATGATGTTCTCGACGTCTTCACCCACGTAACCGGCTTCGGTCAGGGTGGTGGCATCGGCGATGGTGAACGGTACATTCAACAGACGCGCGAGGGTTTCGGCGAGCAGGGTCTTACCCGAGCCCGTCGGACCGATCAGCAGGATGTTACTCTTGCCGAGCTCGACGTCGTCGTTCTTCTTGTCGCGTTGGTTCAGGCGCTTGTAGTGGTTGTACACCGCTACGGCCAATACCTTTTTCGCACGCTCCTGACCAATGACGTACTGGTCCAGGATGGTGCTGATTTCTTTCGGCGAAGGCAGTTTATGCGCGCTGCTCTCGGCCTGGGCTTCCTGCACCTCCTCACGGATGATGTCATTGCACAGGTCGACGCACTCGTCGCAGATAAATACCGAGGGGCCGGCAATCAACTTGCGCACTTCGTGCTGGCTTTTGCCGCAGAAGGAGCAATAGAGCAATTTGCCGTTGTCCTCGCCGTTACGGGTGTCAGTCATTCGATCGATCCAATCCGGTAGGCTTGCAACACAAGATGAAGGCAATTGCGGGCTTTTTCAAGTCCGCAGGTAGGCGCATTACACGCCCGCCTGCTCTGGCACCCGGATTCAGGAGGCCAGTTGCCGCTTGTCGTAGACCGAGTCGATCAGGCCGTATTCGGCTGCGCGCTCGGCGCTCATGAAATTGTCGCGCTCGGTATCACGCTTGATGGTCTCCAGATCCTGGCCGGTGTGGTAGGCCAGCAGCTCGTTCAGACGCGACTTGATGGACAGGATTTCCTTGGCGTGGATCTCGATATCCGTGGCCTGACCCTGGAAACCGCCCAGTGGCTGGTGAATCATCACCCGCGAGTTCGGCAGGCAGTGACGCTTGCCCTTGGCACCGGCGGCCAGCAGGAAGGCGCCCATGCTGCAGGCCTGGCCGATGCAGATGGTCGAGACGTCCGGCTTGATGAACTGCATGGTGTCGTAGATCGACATGCCGGCAGTCACCGAACCGCCCGGCGAGTTGATGTAGAGATGGATATCCTTGTCCGGGTTTTCCGCTTCAAGGAACAGCATCTGCGCCGCAACCAGGTTGGCCATGTAGTCCTCTACCGGGCCGACCAGGAAGATCACCCGCTCCTTGAGAAGGCGCGAGTAGATGTCGTAGGCGCGTTCGCCACGAGCGGATTGCTCGATAACCATCGGGACCAGGCCGCCTGCGGCCTGGATGTCAGAGCTCTGCTGATAATAAGAATTGCGGGACATGTCCTGCACTCACTCCCAAATAGTCATGTCTTGAATACGCACAAGCCAGCTCGAAGGCTGGCTTGTGGTGTTTTCCTACAAAGCTGGCGTATTACTCAGCAGCGGCAGGTGCCTGGGCTGGTTTTACGGCTTCTTCGTACGAGACCGATTTATCGGTCACAGTCGCTTTCTGCAGAACAGTATCCACAACTTGTTCTTCCAGCACAACCGAACGGACTTCGTTCAGTTGCTGGTCGTTCTTGTAGTACCAGGCCACGACCTGCTCAGGCTCCTGGTAAGCCGAGGCCATTTCCTGAATCATCTCGCGAACGCGGTCTTCGTCCGGCTTCAGTTCGTTCTGCTTGACCACTTCGGCGACGATCAGGCCCAGCACGACGCGGCGCTTGGCTTGCTCTTCGAACAGTTCGGCCGGCAGTTGCTCAGGCTTGATGTTGCCGCCGAACTGCTGAACGGCTTGAACGCGCAGGCGGTTCACTTCGTTTTCCAGCAGGGCTTTCGGCACTTCGATCGGGTTGGCAGCCAGCAGGCCGTCCATTACCTGGTTCTTGACCTTGGTCTTGATCGCCTGACGCAGTTCACGCTCCATGTTCTTGCGAACTTCGGTGCGGAAACCTTCCAGGGTTGCTTCCTTGATGCCGAACTGGGCGAAGAATTCTTCGGTCAGCTCAGGCAGCTTTGGCTCGGCAACACTGTTGACGGTAACGGTGAACTCGGCGGTTTTGCCAGCCAGGTCGAGGTTCTGGTAGTCCTCGGGGAAGGTCAGGTTCAGAACGCGCTCTTCACCGGCCTTGGCGCCAACCAGGCCTTCTTCGAAGCCTGGGATCATGCGGCCGGAACCGAGTACCAGCTGGGTACCCTTGGCCGAACCACCGGCGAACACTTCACCGTCGACCTTGCCAACGAAATCGATGTTCAGCTGGTCTTCGTTCTGGGCAGCACGGTCGGCGGCTTCGAAACGAACATTCTGCTTGCGCAGCACTTCGAGCATGTTGTCCAGGTCGGCGTCAGCCACTTCGGCGCTCAGGCGCTCAACGGCGATCGAGTCGAAACCGGCAACGGTGAACTCAGGGAATACTTCGAAAATGGCGACGTATTCCAGGTCTTTGCCCTTTTCGAACGATTTTGGCTCGACGGCAGGGGCGCCAGCCGGGTTCAGCTTCTGCTCGACCACGGCTTCGTAGAAGGAAGCCTGTACCAGGTCGCCGAAGGCTTCCTGACGGGCAGCGTCTTCGTAGCGCTGACGGATCACGCTCATCGGCACTTTGCCAGGACGGAAGCCTGGGACCTTGGCGCGACGGGCAGTCTGTTGCAGACGCTTGTTGACTTCGGTCTCGACGCGCTCGGCCGGAACGGCGATGGTCATGCGGCGCTCGAGAGCAGAAGTATTTTCAACAGAAACTTGCATGGATATTCCTCGTTGCACAGACGTTAGCCGGCGATACCCGACTCCAGAATCAAGGGCAAGCATTCTAGTGGCTCAAAGGCCAGAAGTCACCCCGTTCAGGACGACGGGAAAGTACGCCGGTCCATTTAATTCAAAGACCCCGGCAAAAACCTTGCCCAAGGCCGCTCAACACACGCAGACCCTGGGCTGGACGCCATAACTGAAGCCATGGTGAGCCAGCCCCCGGGGCTGCAGAAAATCTTGTCAAAACACTACAAATTCGAGTCCAGGCGTCACGAATCCAGTTCGATATCGTTGAACGCGCAGTACTCTTCCCACGCCATCCCCAGCGCCTCGGCTACTTCGCGATGCACCTCAAGGCGCATGGCCGCAAGCTCTTCGGCAGACTCGGCAATCAACTGCAAAGTCAGCTCCCAGGGCTCAATCCCCTGCTCCTGCGCGGCATCCTCGAAGGCCCAAAGGACCTGCTGAGCCTGTTCGTGCTCGCTGAGCCCAGCGATCTCTTCCAGCATCTGCGGGTTTGCCTCGACATAGCGCTGCAGGGCGATGGCCTAACGTTCGGGTGAAATCATGGTGGTTTCCCTTTTTGCGACCCTAAACCCGGCCACTGTTTCAACCGGCTGAAATTTATCAGCTTTTCGTCGATTGTCACCAGGCGGTAAAAAGATGCGTGAATAATGTCTTCCGATTGTCGGAAATTTCTGGAACAAATAAGGAAAGGTGATTGTCTAGGAAGCGCTCGCCCACTAAGCTAGCAAGGTGTATTAACGATAATGGGTTGCATTATCGATCGGCACCACCTGCCAATCACAGCGCCAATGCAAGGAAGTACCCGTGCTGATCAAACTTATTTCTGGCAGTTGCCTCGCACTCTGCTGCTTCGCCGCTGGCGCTACAGCGCTGCAAACCTCCTTCGACCACGACGCTCGCTACTCCATCGTCAGCGTGGCCGGCGATGCCTCCCAGCGCACCGTGATTACCCAGCGTGTCGGCGTCAGCGGTACCAGCTACAGCGCCCGTCAGTTCGATTGCACGGCGCGAACCGTCCGGTTCCTGGGTTCGGGGACCTCGCTGGAAGATCTTCAACACGCCGAAGCCGATAACGAGCCCACGCCGATCTTCAAAGGCTCATTGGCCAGGGCCATCAGTCACGCAGTATGCGACGAAAGCGTGCAACCGGGCGCTACAGCAGACGGACAGCACGACACATCCGCTCACGGCCAGCCGGTAACCAGCATCACGAAATAACAATAATTATCATTTGATAATCATTCTCGCTATACTGGGCGTCCGTTCCGCTTTACGCCGGCCACGCACCCGATGGACACCCGCACCGCTTCACCGCAGCTCGATTCCTGCCTAGGCACCCTGTACAACGACCATCATCGCTGGCTGCACCGATGGCTGCGCAACCGTATCGGCTGCTCGGAACATGCCGCCGACATTGCCCAGGACACCTTCCTGAGCATCCTCAGCTCCAAGGACCTGTTCAGAATCCGCGAACCCCGCTCGTTTCTTTCGACCGTAGCGAGGCGACTGATGGCCAATGTCTATCGCCGGCGCCAGGTCGAGCAGGCGTATCTGCAGGCCCTGGCCAGCCTGCCTGAAGCACTTGAACCCTCACCCGAAGTCCGGGTGCTGGCACTTGAAGCGCTGACCCTGCTCGATCGCATGCTCGACGCCCTGCCGGGCAAGGTTCGCGAAGCCTTCTTGCTGTCGCACCTGCAGGGCCTGAAGATCGCCGAAATCGCCGAACGCCTGCAGGTCAGCACCCGCTCGGTGAAACTGTACCTGGTCCGGGCCAACCAACACTGCTTTTTTGCCGACCTGCAATGAACCCCTCACCCTTTAACCCGCGCACCACCCGCAAAGCCGCGCAATGGCTCACGGAAACCATGGAAGGCGCACTCAGCTGCGAGCAGCAGCGTGCGCTTGAGCAGTGGCGCGCCGCCCATCCGGACAACGAACGTGCCTGGCTGCACATCGAGGCCCTGCGCCGGCGCATGGCCGGGCTCGAACCGCATGCCGGCTACCAGAGCCTGTCCCAGGGCAGCGCGGGCAGCAGTCGCCGGCAAGCACTCAAGACCCTCGCCCTGCTCGGCTTGTTCGGCTGCGCCGGGCAACTGGCCTTCCGCAACTTCTGGCAACCGCGGGCGAGACTGAGCTACAGCAATGGCGCCAGTGCGCCGCAGCACATCAGCCTGGAAGATGGCAGCCAGCTGACCCTCGATGCAGGCACCGAGGTCGCCGTGCTGTTTGATAGCCAACAGCGGCGCCTGCAATTGCAAAGTGGCCGCCTGCTGATCAGCAGTGGCCACCCCTCCAACGCCATTGATCGGCCGTTGAGCGTACACACCCCGCACGGGCTGGTGCGTGCGCTGGGGACACGTTTTTGCGTCGAACTGCAAGCAGGCCGGACCCAGGTCGACTTGTTCGAAGGCGCGGTAGAAGTGCAAGCCCAGCAATCGCCAGCCAATACCCTGCGCCTGGCCCCGGGGCAACGCACCCGTTTCACCCTGGCACGTATCGAACCGGCCAGCGCCAACCAGGCCGAGCCGGCCTGGAGCAACGGTTTGCTGGTAGCCGACAACCTGCGCCTGGACGCCTTCGTGGACCAGCTCAGCCGCTACCGGCCAGGCCTGCTGCGCTGCAGCGACGAGCTCGCCGCGCTGCGTATCTCAGGCGTTTACCCGCTGGCCGACACCGATGCGGTGCTCGACGCCCTGCCCCTTTCATTGCCGGTGCAGGTGCAGCGGCGTTCGCGCTATTGGGTCACCCTGAGCCGACGCTAGTTGCTGTCAGGGCATCAGCTCGATGCTCACCTTGTGCTGCTCGCCCGCCGCTACCCGCACCTGCGCACCGAACACCTGTGCAACGCGCTGCTCGCTGAGCACCTGGGCCGGCGTACCACTGGCGCAGAACCGGCCGTTTTCCAGCAGCCACAGGCGATCGCAGTAGCGCGCGGCCAGGTTCAGGTCGTGCAGTACGCAAACCACCGCAATGCACGGCGAACCGGCCAGGGTACGTAGCACCCGCATCAGGTTCTGCTGCTGGCCGATGTCCAGGGCGCTGGTGGGTTCGTCCAGCAACAGCAGGCAGCCCCGGCCATCGTTCCAGGCGTCAGTCAGCGGGCTGACGGCCAACTGGTTCATGGCCCGGGCAATGGTCACCCGCTGCAATTCGCCGCCAGACAGCGACAACACCCCACGGCCAAGCAGATGACGGATATCCAGGGCGTCGATTATGCCCGGGCAAGGTTCGCCGGGGTGCTGCTGGCCCAGAGCAATGAACGCTTCGACTCGCCAATCAAAGGCACTGTCCATCTGTTGAGTAACCAGCGCCCGCCTGCGCGCCAGCTGTACCGGCAAGTACCCTGACAGTTCACGACCCAGCAACTTGATCTGCCCACCACCCGGGTGCAGGTAGCCGGAGATCAGCGACAGCAGCGTGCTTTTGCCCGCACCATTAGGGCCGATCAGCCCCAGCAGCTCCCCCGCCCTTACCTGTTCGCTGAACGGCGCCAGGGCAAACGGCCGCTCCAGGCTGACATTGATCAGTTCAAGCATGTCAAAACTCCCGCACCTTGCGACCGAGCAACAACCAGAGAAAGTAAGGCCCACCGATAATGCTGGTGACCAGGCCGACGGGAATCTCCGCCGGGCTGGTGAGGCTGCGCGCAAGGGTATCGGCGACCAGCAACAGGATCGCGCCACAGAGCATTGAGGCCGGAATCAGTAAACGGTGGCCGGGGCCGAAATACAGGCGCAGGCAATGCGGCACCAGCAGGCCGATAAAGCCGATGATGCCGCTCAGGGCCACGCACAGGCCCACGCCCAGCGACGAGGCCAGCACCACGCGGTTTTTCAGCCGATCGCCATCCAGCCCGGCGGCGTGCGCAGATACCTCGCCCAGCTGGAACAGGTCCAGATCCCCCGCGCAACGCGCCAGCATCCACAGGGTCAAGGGCAAGACCAGGCAAGCCACTGTCAGGGTCGACCATTCGGCGCTGCTCAGGCTGCCCATACCCCACAGACTGAGCTGGCGCAACTGCTCTTCACTGGCAACAAAGGTGAGAATGCCGCCCACAGCACCCGTCAGGGTGTTGATGACCAGACCTGCCAACAACAAGGTAATGGTCGATTCGCGCCCCTTGTATCCCCGGCCAATACGGAAAATCACCAGGGTCACCAGCAACGCTCCGACAAAGCCGGCGAGAAACTGCCCATACAGCTCCAGCCCGGCAAAGCGGCCGTTGAACAGCACCACCCAGATCGACACCGCCAGCCCCGCGCCACTGGCCTGCCCCAACAGGGTCGGGTCGGCCAGCGGGTTACGAAACAGCCCCTGCATCGCCGTGCCGCCCACCGCCAGGGTCGAACCCACCAACACCGCCAGCAACAGTCGCGGCAGACGCACCTCGCTCCACACTTGCCACTCCAGTGCAGTGGGCAGATCGCCAAACAGGATCCGCGGCGACAAGCCGATACTGCCAACCAGCGAACACATCACCAGCAGAGCGCACAAGCCTGCCAGCATCAGCATCAGGATCGGCAACGAGACATTCCTAGCGCCCCTCATGGAAACAGCGCCCCAGCATCCTGGCGCAACTGCAGCATGGCCTGAACCGTGCGCGGCCCGAGGTTGAGCAGCGCCTGGTCATCAACCTGCACCAACCGCCGCCGCTGTCCAGCCGGGGTGTGCGTCAGGCCACCCAGCTTCCACAGGTTGTCTTCACCGCCCAACGCCGCCAAGCCGGCCTTGCTGACAATGACAAAGTCCGGCGCCAGCGACACCATGGCCTCGCCCGCCACTTGCTTGTAGGCATTGAAGGTTGCGCAGTTTTCGATCCCGGCCTGCTCCAGTGCCGCCTGAGCCTCGGTGCCGCGCCCCATGATCAGCGGGGTCATGCCTGCGTGGTTGAAAATGAACAAGGCCTTCGGCCCTTTCAATGCCGGTTGTTTTGCCAGTTGCGCAAGCAGCCGGCGCTGTTCGTCGAGCAGCGGTTGCGCCCGTGCCTGACGATCCATGGCCGCCGCGACCTGCTCAATCTTCGCAGGGATATCAGCAATGTTTTTGCCGCGGGCAATGCTCAGGACCTCAAGCCCCAGGCCGTTCAACTGGCGCAACACGATGGCCGGACGGGCTGCATCGCTGATCAGCAGCCGTTGCGGCTTGAGCGCCAACACGCCTTCTGCCGAAAGCTGGCGCAAGTAACCCACCGAGGGCAGGCTGGCGATGGCTTGCGGATAACGACTGGAATCATCGCGGCCGACAAGGCGCGAAGTGCCATCCAGGCGATCGACAATTTCCGCCAGGTCGTTGCCGATCACCAGAGTGTCGGCGGTTTCGGCCTGTACGGTCATGACCGCGCAGGCCGCCAGTACGCCAAGGAGCCAAGCCTTCATCGCGCTGCCTCCAGGGCATCCAGCCATTCGCGCCAGGCCGACTGCTCAGGCTGCCCCGCCGGGCGACGGGCAAAGACCTGGACGATCAGGCGCTCTTCGGCGTCAAAAAACTCAAGGCTGGTGACACCGCCAACCTGGTTCGGCTTGTAAACACGCCAGATCTGCGCATCCGGCGCATCAGCGATCCAGAAGCGGGTCGGCGCCGCCTGTTCACTGGCGGGCATGTCGAACACAAGCTCGACCCCCGCCTCGCTCATGCCCGTCAACAGGCCGGTAAAGATCTGCACGCTACCGGCGCTGTAGACAAACAGCATCAGCTCCAGCGCGCTGGCGGCCAGTTCACGGAACATCGCCACCGGGCTGGCCTGCGAAAGTTGCCGGGCAAATTCCGGGGCCACCAGGGCGTTACCTTCGTAACGGCTCAGGCCGTGGCGCTTGAGCAGGGCAAAGTGCTCATGGACGTTGGCCATCGCCGCCCATTCCTCAACAAGGCCGGGCACCTGCAGATCACGCTTGCTCAAAGCAGACGGCTCGCTGAAGACAGCCGGCTTGTCGATGCACCGCTCATACAGTCCTGCCCAGCCGGCCATGGACGATTGCCCGGTCGAGGCCAGGCGCAGCAGTACTTTGCCGTGGCGATCGAAGACACTCAGGTTGTAGTCACCAGCATCATGAACCATGCCGATCCAGTACCAGGCGCGCAGGTTCAAGCGCAGGTCCAGGCCGTCCTCGCCGATCACCAGCCCCGCTTCGCTGATATCGTCGGACTGCGGATAACGCCCCGGCTGTTCGATCGTGGCATGGGTCGCCGGTGTACAGGTGCGCACCTGGCCCAAGGTATGCAGTTGTGCGGCCAGCTCCACGGCAGGCAGGTCCAGACACCGAGGGTTGAACCCGGCGATAGTCAATTCAGTCATGGATAAATTCCTTGTAGTGAAAGGTTCAATGGGCTGGCTGGTCGCAACCGCCAGCGTCGACCACCAGGGCGGCACCCTCGGCATCCTCGGTCGGTAGCATCCAGACGTAGTCGGCGTCGCGGGCGCTCAGGCGATGATCCTGCTCAGCGATCACCAGCACTTTCAGCCCCGGGTCGTTCGCACCCCACCCCAGGTATTGCGGGGCGCCGAGGCTTTTCAGCGTGTGCAGCACGCCCGCAAATAGCAGTCGCGGCACCTGGGCGTTATCGAGCACCTGTGCCATGCGCTGATCACGGGCGTGCTGGATAGCGAGCATTGCATTCATGCGCGCGGCATCGATCTGCCCGCAGTGCATCTCGTTGATGTGCTGGCGCTGGCGAGCGGTAATCGCGGGCGACGGGAACAGGCCGTCGGGGTTGGCTGGCGCTGCCGCCATCAGGCGCTTGAGCTCGGCGCCCGAGAGGTTGCCGGCCAGCAGTACCGGCGGCGCCGGCATCAACGCCGCCATCAGGGTGCCGTACTGCTCCCAGCTCCAGCGCGGGTCCCAATGGATGACCTGTTGCAGGCGCTGGCTACGCACCTGGTTGCCCTGGCCCAGCCAGGCCTGGACTTCGGCGACCGGGCGCTGCTGGTCGCTGTCGAGCATCTCCAGGACCACCGCGCCCTGGGGTCGGCGCTTGGCCAGGTGGGTCGCCAGCCATTGCTCGATCAGATGATGGGCGAAGTTGTCGTGCACTTCGCCGACCATCACCGTGCGCGCTGGCGCCAGCTCATCGAGCAGTTGCGTCGGCGAAACCTGCTTGCCGCTGCTCAACTCGATGATCGCGCCCCATTCGGGAATATGGCTTTCGACCCGGGTGTAGGCACTGTCGGCCACCGGCGCATTGACGTTGGCACAACCGACGAGCAGCGCCAGCCCTGCCCCTATAAAGGAAGACTTGAACATATAGGGTCCTGTCAGTATTCGAGGGTGAAGCCGAACGAGGTGGTGCGCCCGCGGCCATTGCCCTGGTCCATCACCGCTGACATCAGGTAGTCCACCGAAGCGCTGTTGTTGTAGACCTTGTTGCCGACGTTCTCAACGTTGAAAAACAGGCTCAGGTTGTCCTGTACCCGGTAACTGCCATACAGGTCCCAGATCACCCCGGTGGAGTTGGATTTTTTCGTCTCATACCAGTCCCAGCTGGTTTCCGACGGGCCGGCGTACTCGCCGCGGGCGCCCAGCACCAGGCGTTCGTCAAACCAGCGGGTGCCAAGGTCGAGGGTCCAGAAACGGTCCGGCTGGCTGTTGATGTCTTCCAGTTCGATGCCGGAGGTGGTCGGCGACTTGGTCGTGGCCTTGGTCCATGACAGGTTGGCGTAGAAGAAACCAGCGTCGTAGCGCCCTTCCACCTCGTAGCCGCTCATGCGCACTTCTTCCGGCCAGTTGACCCAGTTCATCTTCGCCGACTCTTCGCCGTCATCATCGAGGATGTCGAACGACTGCGGGGTGATGTAGCCATCGATCTTGCTGATGAAGCGGTTGATCTTCAGTTGCCCGTAGTCATCGTTGCTGAACAGCCCGGCGCGGGTGAAATTGACCCCGAACTCGTAGTTGGTCGAACGTTCCTGACGCAGGAACGGGTTGGCGCCGACGCCATCGGCGTCGCTGGCGTCAGCCTCGAGCGGCACTTTCTCGAAGAACATTTCCTGCACCCGCGGCGCCCGCGAGGTGCGCGACCAACTGCTGTAGAGCTGCATCCAGTCATAAGGCTTGACTGCAAAGCCCACCCGCGGGTTGAAGCTGTGTTCACGACGGGTGATATCCACGTCACCGCCATCGATGCCGCGGCACTGGCCGATGATCGAGCACTTGGGCACATGGCCGCTGACCTTGTAACCGTCGTAGTGGCCGGCCAGGGTCAGGGCATAGATGTCGTAGTTGAACTCCAGGGTGCTGAACAGGCTATGGGTGGCCTGCTTGCCTTCGGGGTTGGCGCCGCGTTTTTCCGGGGTCTGGGCAACGAAGTCGTCGGTGTAGTAGCGCGCGCCATTGCTCCAGCTCGCCTCCACCGGCCCAAGGTTGAAACGGCTGACGTTGGTCAGGTCAAAACCGTGGGCGTCGTCGCGGGTCTTGCGGCCAATATAGTGGGACTCTTCTACCGGCGGGTACTCAAGCTCGGTCTTGTTCTGGTAGGCATTGACCGTAAGGTTGATCCATTCGCTGTAGGGCGTGTAGGCGTACTTGGCGCGATAGGTCTCGTTGTCCAATTGCCAGGGATAGTTGTGATAGAACTCGTTGCGGTACTTCACCCCGCTCAGGTCCAGGCGGTGCATGTCGTTGGGCTGCAGGCGCAGCTTGAGCAAGCCGGAGCGCGGGTTCTGCTTGGTGGTGTCGTATTCGTTGGACTGGCCGTTGGTGGTCTTGTACTCGCCGGTCTGGGTGCTGCTCACCGCAGCGACCAGGCCGTAGACGCCTTCGACGTCTTCCGGGCGGGTGCGGGCACCGGCGGCGAACATGCGGGTATTGCCGTAGCCATTGTTACCGGTGCGGTAGGTCGTGCGCAGGCCTACACGGTGGTCTGGCTTGACGATGTCATCGATATCGAAGGTACGAAAGTTCGCCGAGCCGCCCAGGGTGTTGGCACCTTCGGCGCCGTCCACCGAACCACGCTGTACATCGACCCCGGCCAGCAGGTTGGCGTCGACAAAAGCCATCGGCCCACCCGAGCCGTGGCCGGCGTTATTGCGAAAGGTCTGGGTGACGCCATCGATCATGGTGTTGACCCGGCCCAGGCCGGCCAGGCCACGAATGTTCACCGACACCCCCGGCTGGCTGCGCGAGTGCAAGGTGTAGGTACCGGGTATCGAGCGCACCACACTGTTGAGGTCCTGGCGCTCGGCATGCACTTCCCGGCTGCTCTGGATTGCCCCGGGCCGCTCGGCCAGGGCGCCGACCATGGTCGGGCCGACTTCAAGCGCGCTGTCGCTGCGTTCGTGCATGCGCAGCACGTAGGTGTGATCCTTGAGTCGCTCGACCCACAGGCCAGTGCCCATCAGCAGCAGATCGAAAGCTTCCTTGAGGGTGTAATCACCGTTCAGGCCCTGGGTGCTGCGGTTCTCGCTGAGTTGCGGATCGAAGGTGAGGATCACCCCGGTAGCGGTGGCCAACTGGTTCAAAGCCGGCGCCAGTTGCCCTGGCGCAATTTCATAATGCTTGCGCAGCGGCGCCTGCCGGGTCGCGCCTCTTTCAGCGGCATTGGCCAACGACCAGGCGCTACAGCCGCCCGCCAAAACCAGTGCGGTCAGCGCACTACAGGCAATCTTGCGTGCAGCGTTTTTGTTGTTTGGCTGCAGCCGCTGAACGGCGGCCGGCTGTGTGCTCTTCACGAGGCGCTCCCTTGCAGATTGAAATGATCTTGCAGGAGAGGTCACGCGAGGGAGACAAAAAGGGAAATGAAAATCAGTATTATCTGAAACTATCTTCTATTTGACCGAAAACGAACAGGCGAGAGTCAAACCCTAGAAACGAAAAAAGCCGCACAAGGCGGCTTTTTCGAGGTTTTCACGCGCTTCAGCGAAGGGCGGGAAAAGCATGGATGGTGCGGACGAAGAGACTCGAACTCTTACAGCTTGCGCCGCTGGAACCTAAATCCAGTGTGTCTACCAATTTCACCACGTCCGCATGAAGCATTTAAAACAAAGGCGCCGGATTTTCATCGGGCGCCTTTGAGAATATGGGGTGGACGATGGGAATCGAACCCACGACCACAGGAATCACAATCCTGCGCTCTACCAACTGAGCTACGTCCACCATATTGCATGTGCCGCTTTGCTTGTGTCAAAGCCGCTTTTGAAACATTCACGCGCTTCAGCGAAGTGCGGTGAAACGTTGGATGGTGCGGACGAAGAGACTCGAACTCTTACAGCTTGCGCCGCTGGAACCTAAATCCAGTGTGTCTACCAATTTCACCACGTCCGCGTGACGCTTTTAAAGCAAAGGCGCCAGACTTTCATCAGGCGCCTTTTGGAATATGGGGTGGACGATGGGAATCGAACCCACGACCACAGGAATCACAATCCTGCGCTCTACCAACTGAGCTACGTCCACCATATTGCAGTTACCGCTTTACTTGTGCCAAAGCTGCCGATTGGCGCACCCGGCAGGACTCGAACCTGCGACCATCCGCTTAGAAGGCGGATGCTCTATCCAGCTGAGCTACGGGCGCATATTTAATCTGCTTTCTGTTACGATTACAAATTAACTTTTAGCCGTACCGAACAAGCTAAAAAATCTGCTCATTCTGCCTGACCTTGCTAACCAGTGCTAGGCTCTGCCCGACAAGTGCGACGAATGTTATAGCCGAGCCTAAAGGTCGTCAACTCTTTTCTGAAAAAAATTCATTTTATTTAAGGGCTTAGGGCAATTGCCGGACCAAGCGCCTTTGCCCTCGGCCCCCTTCATGCGAGAATGCGCGCTCTTTTTATTCCCTCTCGATGGTTAATCACGCGTCATGACTGCACACCTTATCGACGGCAAGGCGATCGCCGCCAGCCTGCGCCAGCAGATCGCCCAACGTGTCGTGGAGCGTCGCCAGCAAGGCCTGCGTACGCCTGGCCTGGCGGTGATCCTGGTCGGCACCGACCCCGCCTCTCAAGTCTATGTCTCGCACAAGCGCAAGGATTGCGAAGAGGTCGGCTTTATCTCCCAGGCCTTCGACCTGCCCAGCGATACCACGCAGCAAGCCCTGACCGAGCTGATCGATCGCCTCAATGACGACCCGAACATCGACGGCATCCTCCTGCAGCTGCCACTGCCAGCGCATCTGGACGCCTCGCTGCTGCTCGAGCGCATTCGCCCCGACAAAGACGTCGATGGTTTCCATCCGTATAACGTCGGCCGCCTGGCCCAGCGTATCCCGCTGCTGCGCCCGTGCACGCCAAAAGGCATCATGACCCTGCTGGAAAGCACCGGTCAGGACCTGTACGGCATGAACGCGGTGGTCGTCGGCGCTTCCAACATCGTTGGCCGGCCGATGGCCATGGAACTGCTGCTGGCCGGTTGCACCGTGACCGTCACCCACCGCTTCACCAAGGACCTCGCCGGCCACGTCGGCCGCGCCGACCTGGTGGTGGTTGCCGCCGGCAAGCCGGGCCTGGTCAAGGGTGAGTGGATCAAGGAAGGCGCGATCGTCATCGACGTCGGCATCAACCGCCAGGAAGACGGCAAGCTGGTGGGCGACGTGGTCTACGAGACCGCCCTGCCCCGCGCCGGCTGGATCACCCCGGTACCGGGTGGCGTCGGTCCGATGACCCGCGCGTGCCTGCTGGAGAACACTTTGTATGCGGCCGAAGCGCTGCATAAGTAAGTGCTGATGGCGGGACAAAAAACGGCACCTGCGAAGGTGCCGTTTTTTTGTGCCTGTGTGGTTACTTGCGCGCAGCCTCCCAGGATTTGAGCAGTTCGCTGTAGCTCACGGTCTCGCCCTGGGGTTTCTCGTTGGCCAGTTTCGGCTTCGGCGCCCCTGGCTGGTCGAACCAGTACTGGGCATCTTTCTCGGGGTTGAGCTTCGGTGCACAAGTCGCCTGGGCCTTGGAGCGCTCCAGACGCTCGAGGATGCGGTCCTGATCCTTGGCCAGGCCATCCAGCGCCTCCTGCGGGGTTTTCTCGCCACTGGCCGCTTCGGCAATATGGCTCCACCACAGCTGTGCCAGGCGCGGGTAATCCGGTACGTTGGTGCCGGTCGGGGTCCATTGCACCCGCGCCGGGCTGCGGTAGAACTCCACCAGGCCGCCGAGCTTGGGCGCAAGCTCGGTCATGGCCTGGGAGTTGATGTCCGACTCGCGGATCGGCGTCAGGCCGACGATGGTCTTTTTCAGCGAGACGGTCTTGGAGGTGACGAACTGGGCGTAGAGCCAGGCCGCCAGGCGCTGTTTCTCCGGCGTCGACTTGAGGAAGGTCCAGGAGCCGGTGTCCTGATACCCCAGCTTCATGCCCTCCTCCCAATACGGCCCCTTGGGCGACGGCGCCATGCGCCACTTTGGCGTGCCGTCGGCGTTCATCACCGGCAGGCCCGGCTTGGTCATGTCGGCGGTAAAGGCGGTGTACCAGAAGATCTGCTGGGCGATGTTGCCCTGGGACGGCACCGGCCCGGACTCGGAGAAAGTCATGCCCTGGGCTTCGGGCGGCGCATAGGCACGCATCCAGTCGACGTACTTCTGCGTGGCATAGACCGCTGCCGGGCCGTTGGTGTCACCTCCACGGGTGACGCTGGAACCGACCGGGTGGCAGTCCTCGACGCGAATACCCCACTCATCCACCGGCAGACCATTGGGCAGGCCCTTGTCGCCGCCACCGGCCATTGAGAACCAGGCGTCGGTGAAACGCCAGCCCAGCGACGGGTCTTTCTTGCCGTAGTCCATGTGCCCGTAGACGCGCTTGCCGTCGATTTCCTTGACGTCCTCAGTGAAGAACTTGGCGATATCTTCATAGGCCGACCAGTTCACCGGCACGCCCAGCTCGTAGCCGTACTTTTCCTTGAACTTGGCCTTGAGGTCGGGGCGGTCGAACCAGTCGGCGCGGAACCAGTAGAGGTTGGCGAACTGCTGGTCAGGCAGTTGATAGATCTTGCCATCCGGCGCGGTGGTGAAGGAGATACCGATAAAGTCCTTGAGGTCCAGGGTTGGCGAGGTGTAGTCCTTGCCTTCGTTGGCCATCATGTCGGTGATCGATTCAGTCTTGCCATAGCGAAAGTGGGTACCGATCAGGTCGGAATCATTTACCCAACCGTCGTAAATGTTTTTGTCCGACTGCATCTGCGTCTGCAGTTTTTCCACCACGTCGCCTTCCTGCAGCAGGTCGTGGGTCAGCTTGATCCCGGTAATCTCACTGAAGGCCTTGGCCAGCACCTTGGATTCGTACTCATGGGTGGTAATGGTTTCCGACACCACGTTGATCTTCATGCCGCGAAACGGCTCGGACGCCTTGATGAACCACTTCAACTCTTCGAGCTGCTGCTCGGGGGTCAGGGTTGAAGGCTTGAACTCGCTGCCGATCCATTTCTTGGCGGCATCTTCGTAGGCATCGGCCCAGGCGCTGGCGTGAAAGCTGCCCAGCACCAGCAGGGCTGCCAGGGTCAAATGTCGCCGGTTCTTGTTGTTGTCGAACATTGTGATCTCCCGATTGAGTGTTTTCCCGGAGCCCTGCCGATTGCCCTCGGCTAACCCCAGCGCATCACCACCAACAGCCAGGCCAGGGACAGCAGCGAGGCTACCCACAGGTTCCAGTCGCTGAGCCCGCTTACCAGCAGGTGCAGGTAAGCGCTGCCCAGTAAAGCAATGAACAACCGGTCGCCACGGGTGGTGGCAATCGGCAGAAAGCCGCGACGCTCGACGCACGGCCGGCGCAGCTCATACACCGTCATGCCCAGCAGCAACAGGCCGATTGCGGCGAAGAAGATCGCCGTGGGCAGTGTCCAGGCCATCCAGTCCATGGCGCGCTCCTCAGACCCGGCCCAGGGCAAAGCCCTTGGCCACATGGTTACGGACAAACCAGATCACCAGCATGCCCGGCAGAATGGTCAGCACCCCGGCAGCCGCCAGCACGCCCCAGTCGATCCCCGAGGCCGACACCGTGCGGGTCATCACCGCAGCAATCGGCTTGGCGTTCACCGAGGTCAGGGTGCGCGCCAGCAGCAGTTCGACCCAGGAAAACATGAAACAGAAAAACGCCGTGACACCGATGCCGGAGCCAATCAGCGGGACAAAGATCTTCACGAAGAATCGCGGGAAGCTATAGCCATCGATGTAGGCAGTTTCGTCGATTTCCTTGGGCACCCCGGACATGAAGCCTTCGAGAATCCACACCGCCAGCGGCACGTTGAACAGGCAATGAGCCAGGGCCACGGCAATGTGTGTGTCGAACAGGCCGATGGACGAGTACAGCTGGAAAAACGGCAGCAGGAACACCGCCGGCGGCGCCATGCGGTTGGTCAGCAGCCAGAAGAACAGGTGCTTGTCGCCCAGAAACCGGTAGCGCGAAAAGGCATAGGCGGCCGGCAAGGCCACGCTCAGGGAGATAACCGTGTTCAGGCACACGTAGTACAGCGAGTTGATATAGCCGCTGTACCAGCTGGGGTCGGTGAAGATCACCCGGTAGTTGTCGAAGGTGAAGTTCTGCGGCCACAGGGTCAGGCCGCCGAGGATCTCGGTATTGCTCTTGAACGACATGTTCAGCAGCCAGTAGATCGGCACCAGCAGGAACAGGATGTACAGCAGCAACGGCAGCGTCTTGCGCAGGTTCATGGGCGGCCCCTACTGTTTGTCGGCGTGAGTCATGGCGGTATAGAACAGCCACGACACCAGCAGGATGATCAGGAAGTACACCAGCGAAAACGCCGCCGCAGGCCCCAGGTCGAACTGCCCCACCGCCATCTGCGTCAGGGTCTGGCTGAGGAAGGTGGTGGCATTGCCCGGCCCGCCACCGGTGAGCACGAACGGCTCGGTGTAGATCATGAAGCTGTCCATGAAGCGCAGCATCACCGCGATCAGCAGCACGTTCTTCATCTTCGGTAACTGAATATGCCGGAACACTGCCCAGGCCGAAGCGCGGTCGATGCGCGCTGCCTGGTAATAGACATCGGGGATCGCCCGCAGACCGGAGTAACACAGCAGCGCCACCAGCGAGGTCCAGTGCCAGACGTCCATCACCAGCACCGTGACCCAGGCGTCCATGGTGTTGGCGGCGTAGTTGTAACTGATGCCCAGCTGGTTGAGCGAAGCGCCCAGCAGGCCAATGTCGGCACGGCCGAAAATCTGCCAGATGGTGCCGACCACGTTCCACGGAATCAGCAGCGGAATGGCCATGACGATCAGGCACAGGGACGACCAGCGGCCCTTGGTCGGCATGGTCAGGGCGATGGCGATCCCCAGGGGGATTTCGATCAGCAGCACGCAGGCCGAATAGATGAACTGGCGCAGCAGCGAGTCGTGCAGGCGCGGGTCCTGCAGCACCTGGCGGTACCAGTCGGCGCCGACGAAGTAACGGCTGGACTGGTCGAAAATGTCCTGCACCGAGTAATTGACCACGGTCATCATCGGCACCACAGCGCTGAACGCCACCAGCAGGAACACCGGCAGCACCAGCCACCAGGCCTTGTTGTTGGGCACCTTGTTCATGGCCGCGCCTCCAGCAGTACGTCATCGGCATAGAGCATCAGCCACTGCGCCGGAAAACTGATCCAGGCCTGGCCCTCGGGCAGCGTACGATCCTCGCCCAGGCGTACCTTGAGCGGCACGCCCTGCAGGTCGAGGCTGAGAATCTTGTAGGTGCCCAGGTCTTCGACATCCACCACCCTGGCGCTGAAGCCTTCATCGAACGGAGTGTCCCAGACCTGGACGAACTCCGGGCGGATACCCACCTGCAAGCGCGTGGCGTTGCTCGCGGCCAGGCGCTCCTGCAACTCCAGCGGCAACGCCAGGTGGATGCCGGCAAAGCCGACGCCACCAGGCTGCACCTGTACCGGGATCAGGTTCATCCCCGGGCTGCCGATGAAATAACCGACGAAGGTATGGCGCGGGCGTTCGAACAGCTCGCGCGGGGTGCCGAACTGGACGATCTGCCCGCCATACATCACCGCAATCTTGTCAGCGAAGGTCGACGCTTCGAGCTGATCGTGGGTGACGTAGATCATGGTGATGTTGAACTGTTCATGGATCTGCTTGAGCTTGCGCCGCAGCTTCCACTTAAGATGCGGGTCGATCACCGTCAGCGGCTCGTCGAAAAGGATTGCCGAAACGTCGTCGCGCACCAGCCCGCGGCCCATGGAGACCTTCTGCTTTTCATCGGCGCTGAGGTTGCGGGCCTTTTTCTTCAGCAGGCTGCCGAGGTCGAGCACCTCGGCGATCTCGGCCACCTTCCTGGCAATGCGCGCTTCATCCAGGCCCTGGTTGCGCAGCGGGAAGGCCAGGTTGTCGAACACCGTCATGGTGTCGTAGACCACCGGAAACTGAAACACCTGGGCGATATTGCGCGCCTGCGGCGACAGTTCGTTGACCACTTTGCCATCGAACAGTACCTGGCCCTGGGACGGACTGAGCAGCCCGGAAATGATATTGAGCAAGGTCGACTTGCCGCACCCCGACGGCCCGAGCAAGGCATACGCACCGCCCTGCTCCCAGACATGCTCAAGCTCACGCAAGGCGTAGTCGTCCGCACCTTGAGGGGCACGGCTGTAGCTATGGGCCAGGTGCTGCAGGCGGATCTCGGCCATCAGGCGACCCTCGTTTCACGCAAGCCCGGGGCCTGCACCAGCTGCCCGGCGGGGTCGAAGACGAACAGCTTGTGGGTGGGGATGAACACCCGGATCGGCGCATCGACGTGGTACTCGTGCACCCCCGGCAAGTGCAGGACCAGGCGAAAGTGCTCGTTGCGCACATGCAGGAAGGTTTCCGAGCCGCTGATTTCCGCCAGTTCCACCAGCACCGCCAGCTCCAGGTCATCGTCGTTGGACGGCACCAGGCTGATATGACTGGGGCGTACGCCGAAGCGGTAGTCGCCATCGCCGATGCGGCGCAGGTCGGCGTTCATGGCAAAATGTACGGCACCGGCAAAACTCACTTCATTGCCGCTGATACGCCCGGGTATCAGGTTGATCGGCGGCTCGGAAAACAGCTCGGCCGCCAGCACCGTGCGCGGTTGGTGATAGACCTGGGCAGTGGGCCCGCTCTGGACGATGCGCCCTTCATGGAGAATGGTGGTGGTGCCGCCCAGGGCCAGGGCCTCGTTGGGTTCGGTGGTGGCATACACGGCAATGCAATGGCGCGCGGCGAACAGCTCGCGCATCTCCTGGCGCAGCTCTTCGCGCAGTTTGTAGTCGAGGTTCACCAGCGGTTCGTCGAACAGGATCAGCTCGGCATCCTTGACCAGCGCCCGGGCCATGGCCGTGCGTTGCTGCTGGCCGCCCGACAGTTCCAGCGGCAAGCGCTGCAGGTACGGCTCGATACGCAGCATCTTTGCGGTCTGCTGGACTTTCTCGCGGACCAGCTCCTCGGCCATGCGCGCCTGGCGCAAGGGCGAGGCGATGTTCTCGAACACGCTCAGGGTCGGGTAATTGATGAACTGCTGATAGACCATCGACACATTGCGCCGGCGCACCGGGCGGCCGGTGACATCCTCGCCATTCATCAGCACCCGGCCACGGTCCGGCCGATCGAGCCCGGCCATCAACCGCATAAGGCTGGTCTTGCCGGCCAGGGTGCGGCCGAGCAGCACATTGAACGAGCCAGGTTCGAAGCTCAGGCAGGCGTCGTCGATGCACACCTGGTTATCCACGGTACGGCTGACATGCTCGAGCGTGAGCGACATGGCGCGGCCTTCTTGTTGTTATCGGACAGGCGCCTGCTGTAGAGCGAGATTCATGCCAGCGCTAACCAAGCCATTGTCTGTAAACGACTTTCAGCCGATTGCAGGTTTGCCGAGGTTCACTCCTGAACAGAAATGAACAGCCTTCGCTGCACAGTTGAACAGCCGCGGCATTGACAATGAACAGGACTGAACAACACTGGATCACACAAAAACAACAACACTGCCGCCGGCAGAGGACGGGCCCATGGCCGCATCCACCAGCGCCCATGCGCATCTGATCCAGGCGTCCTGGCAGCGCTGCCGCGCCTACGGCCTGGACCACCAGTCGCAACCGCAGTTTGGCGAAGCATCCGCCGCCCAGGTCAGCGAACTGCTCGAGCGCGAGCATGCACTGCTGGACACCACCCGCGACGAAGTGCTGCCGCAGTACGCACACCTGCTGGGCAACTCCAGCTACTTGATCATGCTCAGCGACCATCTGGGCCAGCTGCTCGATGCCTGGGGCACGCGGCGCTTTATCGACCCGCGCCAACGCCACGGCTTTGTCGCCGGCGCTTGCTGGCGGGAGCAAGGGGTGGGCACCAATGCCATTGGCACCGCCCTGGCCACCGGCGAGGCGGTGCATATCAGCCAGGACGAGCACTTCCTCAAGCTCAACCGCTTCATGGCCAGCGCCGCTGCTCCCTTGTTCGATGCCGAGCGCCAGCTGATCGGCGTGCTCGATGTTTCCAGCGACAGCTACCTGCCTACGGCGCAAACCCAGGGCCTGGTACGGATGATGAGCCAGAGCCTGGAGAACCGCCTGATCCTGGCGCGCTTTGCCGGGGATTACCGGCAACTGAGCTTCAATACCGGCGCCAACAACCTCGACAGCCAATGGGCCGGGCTGCTGCTGTTCGATGACCAGGGGCGGGTAATGGCGGCCAATCGCCGGGCCGACAGTTTGCTCGGCCAGAACCCGTTGCAACTGAACCTTGAGCAGTTGTTCAGGACTCCCCTGGCGCAGCTGTTGGCCCACGGCGCGGACCAGCCGTTTGCGCTACAGGTGACCGGGCGCAACCGCTTCCACTGTCTGTTGCATGCGGCCACAGCCCCAGCCGCCCCGCTCAGCCGCCCGCAAGCGGGCTGCGACCCGCGTATCGACAAGGCTCTGCGCCAGGCCGGGTTGCTGCTGGAAAAAGACATCCCGCTGTTGATCGAAGGCGAAACCGGCGCCGGCAAAGAGGTCTTTGTCACCGCCCTGCACCGCGCCAGCAGCCGCGCCGCGCAGCCATTGATTGCGGTGAACTGCGCGGCGATTCCGGCCGAGCTGGTCGAGTCGGAGCTGTTCGGCTATGAAAAAGGCGCGTTCACCGGCGCCCACCACAAGGGCAACATCGGCCTGATCCGCAAGGCCGACCGGGGCATTTTGTTTCTCGACGAAATCGGCGACATGCCGCTGCCCACCCAGGCACGCCTGCTGCGCTTTCTGCAAACCCGCAGCATTCAACCACTGGGCAGCGGCGAACCGACGCCGGTGGATATCCGCGTGGTCTCGGCGACCAACCACAACCTCGCCGAACAGGTACGGCTGGGCCACTTTCGCCAGGACCTGTATTACCGCATCGCAGGCTTGAGCCTGAAGCTGCCACCGCTGCGCGAGCGTAGCGACCGCCTGGCCCTGATCGAACAGCTCCACCAGCAGTACCGCGAACCGGGGGCACCGACGCAATTGCCCGGCAAAGTGCTGGAGCTGCTGCTCCAGCATCCCTGGCCGGGCAACCTGCGACAACTGGCCAGCGTGCTGCAGGTGGCATTGGCTCTGGCCGGCGAACGACCGATTGCCATGGAGCACCTGCCAGACAGTTTCTTTGCCGACCTGCCTGAGGCCAAGCCCGCCGCGCCAGTGCTGGCCACGCCGGCAAACACTGACGATCTCGGCCAGCGCCTGCGTGCCCTCAATGGCAATATCTCGGCCCTGGCCCGGGTCCTCGGCATCAGCCGCACCACCCTGTACAAGCGCCTGCACACCCAGGGCCATGCCGGCACAGTTGACGAACGCCTGGGCTGATGGTCAGATGCCTGCCAGTTTCAGGTGCCTGCCGCCGCCGTGCGTCAGGTGAAACGGGAAGCCGGTGCGTCGTTATCGACCAGTCCGGCGCTGCCCCCGCAACGGTAAGCGAGTGAAGCATTCAACACGCCACTGTGCCCACAGGAATGGGAAGGCGAATGACTTTACGCCTCGCAAGCCCGGAGACCGGCCTGAAGCCCCACGACTGCATGCAGTCAATTAGGCAAACCTGCGGAGGGCGGGCACGAGCCGGCTGCCTGGCGCGTGTTGGCCGGGGCCCTCCTGTGCGCTTCGCGAATATTTTTCGAGAAGTCCATGACAGCAACAACCCCCAAGCGACGCCGCGGCCGCCTCGCCGAAGAGCAAATCCAGAGCAAGCCGGAGTGGTCGCAAATCCCCGAGCATACCCGCCATGTGATGCTCTGCACCGGCCCGCGCTGCGTACAACGCGGTGCCCTGCCACTGTGGAAAGTCCTGCGCCGCGAGCTGCTGGTGGCCAACCGCATCGAAACCACTGACGGCGTGCTGCTGACCCGCAGCCATTGCCAGTTCCCGTGCAACCTTGGCCCGGTGTTGACGGTGTATCCGGACCGCTGCTGGTACCGGGTGGCCAGCGCCGAAGACGCCCAGCGCCTGGTGCGCGTGCACCTGATCGACGGCCAGCCGGTGCCCGAGCTGCTGCTCAACGGCCAGGGCTCATGAAGTGGATCGGCGCCAGCCTGCTGGCCCTTTTAAGTAGCAGCGCAGTGGCCCTGGACTATCAGAACTGCGGACACACCTGGCAACTGCCACAGGAGCGCCCGCAACGCATCCTGGCCCTCAACCAGCACGCCGCCGACCTGTTGCTGGCCCTGGACGCCGGCCCGGCGCTGGCCGCCGTCAGCTATATAGATGATGACGCCCAGGCGCTGACCAGCGGACGCTATCGCGGCGTCCCCCTGCTGTCGCGTCGCTACCCGGCAACCGAGGTGGTCTATGCCCAAGGTTACGACCTGCTGGTCGGCGGCTTTGCCAGCGCCTTTCGTGACCGCGACGGGGTCGCGCCGCGCACCACCCTGCAGGCCAACGGCATCGCCAGCTACCTGCTGGAAAACGCCTGCGCGCCAGCGCCGGAAAACGGCTTTGCCGCCATTGAACAAGACCTGCGCAGCCTCGGCCACCTGTTGCAGCGCGAGGCCCGGGCCAGCCAGTTGATCACCCGCCAGCGCCAGAACCTGGCCGCCGCCAAAACCATCGCCGGGCACAGCCCGCCGCTGTCGGTGTTCTACCTCGACAGCGAGGTCAACGGCCTGCAAAGCGAAGGCAAGCGCGGTTTCATCACCCAGTTGATCGACGCAGCAGGCGGTCGCAACCTGTACGCCGAGATCGAGCTGAACCGGGTCACGGTCGATGCCGAGCGCTTGCTGCGCGCCGATCCTGACGTGATCATCCTTGCCGATGCGGTGTGGTCGCCGGCCGCCGGCAAGCGCGCCTACCTGCGCCAGCACCCGGCGCTTTCGCACCTGCGCGCGGTGCGCGACGACCGCCTGATCGACCTGCCCTTCAGCCATATCGTGCCCGGCGAACACAGCGCCCGTACCGCCCTGACCCTGGCGCGCCAACTGCGCGCCTTGAAGCAACAGCGGCCTTGACCCGTCGCAGCAGAATCCGTTGCCAAACCCACTATTTCAGCTTTACCGGCTGAGCACCCAATGCGCTTCAGCCGGGATTTATCGTTGATCACGTCGACAATAAGCACACAGCCAACCCCGGATGCGTGCCTCGATGCAAACAACAAATACAGTCTTGATGATCCGCCCGGCGCGGTTCGCCTTCAACCCGGACACCGCCCTCAACAACCGTTTCCAGCAAGCCCTGCTCAACCCGCAGCAGGCACAGCAGAAAGCGCTGGAAGAGTTCGATGGCTATGTCGATACCCTGCGCCAGCACGGTGTCGAAGTGCTGGTGGTGCAGGACACCCCGGCGCCGCACACCCCTGATTCGATCTTCCCCAACAACTGGTGGAGCAGCCACGCCGACGGCAGCCTGGTGCTCTACCCGATGGAAGGCCAGAACCGCCGCCTGGAGCGCAGCAAAGGTGTGCTCAAGGTCCTTGAGGAGCGCTTCGCCGTCCGTCAGACCATCGATCTGAGCCCCCTGGAACAGCAGAGTATGTATCTGGAAGGGACCGGCAGCATGGTCCTCGATCGCGAGCACCGGATCAGCTACGCCTGCCACTCCGGGCGCACCCACACCCAGGCCCTGCGCCTGTTCGCCGAACAGCTCGATTATCGCCTGTGCCTGTTCCACGCCGTCGACCGCCACCAGGCACCGATCTATCACAGCAACGTGATGATGAGCGTCGGCCGCGGGCTCTCGGTGGTCTGCCTGCAGGCGCTGCCCGAGGCCGATGAGCGTCGCGCCCTGGAGCATTCGCTGCGCGACACCGGCAAGGACATCCTGACCCTGGACTTCGACCAGCTCGAAGGTTTTGCCGGCAACATGCTTGAAGTCCACGACAAGCAAGGCCAGCCACTGCTGGTGATGTCACGCAGCGCCTGGCGCTCGCTCAACCCCGAACAACGCCGGCAGGTCGAGCAGCACAGCCACCCGGTGGTGGTGAACATCGACCATATCGAGCGCATCGGCGGCGGCAGCGCCCGCTGCATGCTCGCCGAAGTGCACCTGCCCGTCCGTCACTGATTACAACAAAGGAGTTCATCATGACCCGCTATATCGACGTTACCGACCTCAGCCGCCTGGTGGCACGCAAAGGCCTGAGCACCTGCATCAGCGAGATGGCCGAGTACATCCGTGAGGACTACCTGCGCTGGCACGACTTCGAAAAATGCGCGCGCCTGGCCAACCACTCGCCCGACGGCGTGATCGAGCTGATGCCGGTGTCCGACGCCAACCTGTACGCCTTCAAGTACGTCAACGGCCACCCGAAAAATACCCAGCGCGGCATGCTCACAGTGATGGCCTTCGGTGCCTTGGGCGACGTCGATACTGGCGCGCCGGTGCTGCTCAGCGAAATGACCCTGACCACCGCCATCCGCACCGCCGCCACCTCGGCCCTGGCCGCCCGCTACCTGGCGCGCAAAAACAGCCGCAGCATGGCGCTGATCGGCAACGGCTCGCAAAGCGAGTTCCAGGCCCTGGCCTTCCATGCCCTGCTGGGTATCGAGGACATCCGCCTGTATGACCTGGACCCTGCGGCCAGCGCCAAGCTGGTGGCCAACCTCAGCGCCTTCCCGGCAATCAGGGTGAGCGTTGCCGGCTCCGTCGCCGAAGCGGTGCGCGGCGCCGATATCGTCACCACGGTGACTGCCGACAAGGCCTACGCCACCATCCTTACCCCGGAAATGATTGAGCCGGGCATGCACCTGAATGCCGTCGGCGGCGACTGCCCGGGCAAGACCGAACTGCACCGCGAGATCGTCGAGCGCGCGCGGGTGATCGTCGAGTACGAACCGCAAAGCCGCATCGAAGGCGAAATCCAGCAAATGCCTGCCGACTCGCCCACCACCGAATTCTGGCAAGTGGTCAACGGCCAGGCCGCCGGCCGCGAAAACGCCGAGCAAGTGACCCTGTTCGATTCGGTCGGCTTTGCCCTCGAGGACTACTCGGCCCTGCGCTATGTGCTGGACGTGGCCAAGGCCCTGGACATCGGCAGCGAGATCGCCCTGGTTCCGGAGCTCAAGGACCCGAAAGATCTGTTCGCGCTGCTGCGTGCACCGGTTGAAAACCTGCAGAAAAAACGCGCCTGAACCCGACCGATTCTGCCGCGCTCTGGCGCGGCAGATCGGAAACCGCTGCATGCGAAGCTCAAACCGGAGGTGCTCCAGCCGAATCGGCTGCCATACACGCGTTAACAGCACAATCCGGCAGCCGACGCCGGCGCAAACGACACAAAAAAAACGTCGTCATCGCGCATTCTGAGCCCGACCAGAGAGTCACTAAAAGACCAGAAGCGCACCACTGCCCTACATCAACTATAAAACTCAGGGATACTCATATGACTTCGCTGCGAAAGCTCCTCAGCGTGCTGCTCCTGCCACTGTGCGCAAGTGCGGTGCAGGCCAAGGAATGGACCGAGATCCGTTTCGGCGTCTACCCCGAATACCCCCCTTTTGAATCCGTTGCCGCCGATGGCAGCCTGCAAGGCTTCGACATTGAACTGGGCAACGCCATCTGCGCCAAGCTGCAGGTCAAGTGCACCTGGGTACACAACGAATTCGACGGCATGATCCCGGCCCTGCGGGCGCGCAAGTTCGACGCGATCATGTCGTCGATGGCGGTGACCCCGGCGCGACAGAAGCAGATCGACTTCAGCGCCAAACTGTTCCTCAGCCCGACCTCGGTAATCGTGCGCAAGGGCGCCGATTTTGGCGACACCCCCGAGTCGCTCAAAGGCAAGCAGGTCGGTGTGCTGCAAGGCTCGCTGCAGGAAGCCTATGCCCGCGCCAAGCTGACGCCGCTGGGCGCCCAGGTCAAGGCTTACCAGGCCCAGGACCAGAACTACGCCGACCTGATCAACGGCCGCCTCGACGCCACCCTGACCGACAAGCTCGAAGCCCAGCTCAACTTCCTCACCAAGCCCGAAGGCGCCGACTTCAAGAGCGGCCCGGCAATCAAGGACCCGACCCTGCCCCTGGACATCGCCATGGGCCTGCGCAAGAACGACAGCGAGCTCAAGGCCCTGCTCGACAAAGGCATCGCCGCAGTTCACGCCGACGGCACCTTCGCCGAAATCCAGAAAAAATACGTCGGCGACCTGGATATCTACAACGAGTAAGCCGTGCCGGCGTGATCAGTTCGCCCTGGGCTGATCACAGCCGCATTTGCCCTGCGTCCTACCGAGATTTTTCCCGTGAACGACTTCCTTCACTCCCATGGCTGGCAGGCCCTGAGCCTGCAGGGCTTCGGCCCGCTGTTGCTGCAAGGGACCGCGATGACCCTGAAACTGGCGCTGCTGTCGCTGGCCCTGAGCCTGGCGCTGGGCCTGATCGGCGCCAGCGCCAAGCTCTCGCGCCTGAAACTGCTGCGGGTACCGGCCACCCTGTACACCACCCTGATTCGCAGCGTGCCGGACCTGGTACTGATCCTGCTGATCTTCTACACCTTGCAACTGTGGCTCAACGACCTGACCGAGCTGCTCGGCTGGGACTACTTCGAGATCGACCCGTTTACCGCCGGGGTCATCACCCTGGGCTTTATCTACGGCGCTTATTTCACCGAGAACTTTCGTGGGGCGATCCTCAGTGTCCCGGCCGGGCAGCTGGAGGCCGCCACGGCCTACGGGCTGAGCCACGCGCAACGCTTTCGCCTGGTGCTGTTCCCGCAACTGATGCGCTTCGCCCTGCCGGGCCTGGGTAACAACTGGCTGGTGCTGCTCAAATCCACCGCGCTGGTGTCGATCATCGGCCTGGCCGATCTGGTCAAGGCTGCGCAAAACGCCGGCAAGACCACCAATAACACCCTGTACTTCCTGATCATCGCGGGGCTTGTGTACCTGCTGATCACCAGCCTCTCCAACCGCCTGTTCAAGCACCTGGAGCGGCGTTACAACACTGGCATCAAGGGGCTGGCGCAATGATCGAACTCTTTGAGCAATACGGCCAGGCCTACCTCTACAGCGATGGCGCCGGGCTTTCCGGGCTGGCCATGACCCTGTGGCTGTTCGTCATCACCATGGTCCTGGGCTTTTTCCTGTCGCTGCCGCTGGCCCTGGCGCGGGTCTCGCGTAGCCTGTGGCTGCGCTGGCCGGTGGAGTTCTACACCTTCGTGTTCCGCGGCACGCCACTCTACATCCAGTTGCTGATCTGCTACACCGGCCTGTACGGGCTGGAGGTGGTGCGCGATCACGCCCTGCTCGACCAGTTCTTTCGCAATGCACTGAACTGCACACTGCTGGCCTTTGTGCTCAACACCTGCGCCTACACCGTGGAGATTTTCGCCGGAGCGATTCGCAACATCCCCCACGGCGAGATCGAAGCGGCCCAGGCCTACGGCCTGCACGGCTGGAAGCTGAACCTGTTCGTGGTGCTGCCGGCGGCCCTGCGCCGTTCGTTGCCGGCCTACAGCAACGAACTGATCCTGATGCTGCACGCCACCTCGCTGGCCTTCACCGCCACCATCGCCGACATCCTCAAGGTCGCCCGCGATGCCAATGCCGCCACCTTCCTGACCTTCCAGGCCTTCGGAACCGCGGCACTGCTGTACATGTTGCTGTCCTTCGCGCTGGTCGGGCTGTTTCGCCTGGCCGAGCGGCGCTGGATGGGTTTTCTTGTTCCTGCCCGAGGCTAACTCATGACCATTACCGCACACGCCTTGTCGACCGGCGAGCACACCCACAGCACGCGTCCAAGCCCACGCATTGCCAGCGTCACCGCCGACGCCACGGTGAAACTGAGCGTTGCCGACCTGCATAAACGCTATGGCGACCATGAAGTGCTCAAGGGCGTTTCGCTGCAGGCACGCAAAGGCGACGTGATCAGCCTGATCGGCGCCAGCGGCTCGGGCAAGAGCACCATGCTGCGCTGCATCAACTTCCTCGAACAGCCCGATGCCGGGGTTATCACCCTTGATGAACAGACCATCGAAATGCGCCAGGGCCGTGCCGGCAGCCGGGCGCCGCACCCGGCGCACCTGCAGAACCTGCGCACGCGCCTGGCCATGGTGTTCCAGCACTTCAACCTGTGGAGCCACATGACCGTGCTTGAGAACATCTGCATGGCGCCGCGGCGGGTGCTCGGGGTCAGCAGCCAGGACGCCGAAGCCCGCGCGCGCAAGTACCTGGACAAGGTCGGCCTGCCGGCACGGGCCGCCGACCAGTACCCGGCGTTTCTTTCCGGCGGCCAGCAACAGCGGGTGGCGATCGCCCGGGCACTGGCCATGGAGCCGGAAATCATCCTCTTCGACGAACCGACCTCGGCCCTGGACCCGGAGCTGGTCGGTGAAGTGCTGAAAGTCATACAGACGCTGGCCGAGGAAGGTCGTACCATGCTCATGGTCACCCACGAGATGGGCTTTGCCCGTCAAGTGTCGAGCCAGGTGCTGTTTCTGCATCAGGGCCGGGTCGAGGAACAAGGAAGCGCCGAGATACTTGACCAGCCGCAGAGCGAGCGCCTGCAGCAATTTCTTTCCAACCGTTTGAAGTGAAGCCGAACCTGCATGGATACCAAGGTCAACAGCCCACAGACCACGCCGCCCCTGGACCGGATCGACGAAGCGATCATCGACGTGCTGCGCCACAACGGGCGCATCACCTATGAAAAGCTCTCCTCGCTGGTGCACCTCACCCCCCGCCCATGCCTGGAACGGGTACGCAAGCTGGAACGACGCGGGGTGATTCGCGGCTATGGCGCGATCATCGATGTGCAGATGGTTTCGCCAGGGTTGTCACTGCTGGTGCTGGTAGCCCTCTCCAACCAGAGCGGGCGCGCGGCGCAGAAAGCCTTCGAGGCTTGCGTACGCGCCTGCCCGCAGGTGTTCGATTGCCAGCTGATCAGTGGCCACTTCGACTACAGCCTGCGCATGCGCTGCCGGGACATGGAGCACTACCGGGTGCTGACCGAGACCTGGATGAACAACGACGAGCTGCACATCGACAAGCTGGTCGCCCACCCGGAGCTGGCGGTGGTGAAGAACACCGCCCCCCAGCTCTAAACCGTCCAGTCAGGTACGCGGCGGCGCCACCGGCCCGCTGCGCGACCAGTCCAGCAACAGGCTGTAGGCCACCGCCAGCAAGGTCGGGCCGATGAACAGGCCGATAAAGCCGAAGGCCAGCAGGCCGCCAAACACCCCGAGCAGGACGATCACCAGCGGCAGGTTGCCGCCACGGCTGATCAGGTAGGGCTTGAGTACGTTGTCGACGCCACTGATGATGAACGTACCCCAAAGGCCGAGAAACACCGCCATGCCGTACTCACCCTGCCAGGCCAGCCAGGCAGTGGCCGGTACCCAGGCCAGCGGCGGGCCCATGGGGATCAGGCTGAGCATGAAGGTGACGATCCCCAGCACCAGCGCGCCCGGCACGCCGGCAATCAGGAAGCCGATCAGCGCCAGTACCGCTTGCGCCGCAGCGGTGCCGATCACGCCGTTGACTACCCGTTGCACAGTACCGGCCACCAGCTCCAGGTAGTACTCGGCACGCTCGCCGATCAGGCGATCCAGCAGGCGCAGGACGAACGCCGCCAGACGCGGCCCGTCACGGTAGAAGAAGAACACGAAGACCAGGCTCAGGGTCAGCTCGAGAATGCCGCTGCCGATCTGCGCGCTACGCGCCAGCAGCCAGTTGCCGACCTGCCCCAGGTACGGCTTGATCGCCGTCAGCAAGGCCGCGCCCTGCTGGTCGATGGTGTCCCACATGCCCACCAGGCGCTCGCCCACGAACGGCACGCTGCCCAACCAGCCCGGCGCATCAGGCAGGCCGTCGACCTGCACGTCACGCACGAAGGCGGTGGCATCGCGAATATGATCGGCCAGGTTGAAACCCAGCCACACCAGCGGCAACGCCACCAGCAGGATCCACAAGGTGGTCAGCAAACCTGCGGCCAGGGTTTCGCGACCGCCAAGCAGGCGGGTCAGCAGGCGCATCAGCGGCCAGCTGGCATAAGCCAGGATGGCCCCCCAGAGCAGCGCCGAAATGAATGGCGCCATCACCCAGAGGCCGGCGCCAAGCAGCGCCAGCAGGATGATCTGTACCAGCAGGCGGTCGTTATTGGGCATCATGCTTCTCGATCAGCGAATCAGTTCGACGTGGAAACCATCGGTCTCGGCGCTACCCACTTCCAGTCGTGCCGGGCGTACGCCGGCCTTGACCAGTTGCTCGCGCCAGGCTTGCGCCTTGGCCCCGCTCAGGCTCACGCGCAAGGTGGTGTTGTTGTTCAGGCTGCGCCCGATCAGGTTGACCCAGGCCTCGGGCGGCTCGCCGTTCAAGTCAGGGTAGTCGAGCTTGCCGGTGTCGAGCAGTTCGCGCATCAAGGTTGCCGCGGTTGGCAGCAATTCACCCAGGGGCGCGTCGGCGACGAACTTTTCAACATGCAGGTAAGCGCGCTTGTTGCCGCGGGTGACGCTGTACAGGGCGATCAGGGTGTTGCTCTGCTCGGCGGAGCGACGCAGCAGGATGAACGCCTGTTGCTCGTCCGCGCCCGACAGCGTGCGGTTCTTGAACACTTCGTTGGCCCACAGGCTGTTCTCGCCGCAGTCACGGGCCTGGCACCAGAACAACGGATAACCGCCATCCTTCTGCAGGGCTTCACGGGCGGTGGTAAAGGCTTCGTTGGCGCTGCGCTCGCGGGGCAGCTGGTAGGTAACCGAACTGACCTGGCCACGGCTTTCGATCTTGCTTTCGACCCGCAGCTGGTTGCTGATCTTGCGCAGGCCGCCCAGCGGGTAGACCCGCTCCTGCACCAGCGGCGGGCGCTGATCGACCACTTTAGCGTCCAGCGGAACCGGCAGGCCATCGGCCAGCAGCGGCAGGCTGGCGAGAACGCCGAGCCCGGCCATTGCCGCCTGGATAATAGGTTTGAGCCTCATAGGCACGCCACCGAGCGCGGGGCGTCAAGGTGGTCAATGGATGTGGCGTAGTCTTGCTCGTTCATGGTTGTCTCCCTGTTCAACCCGCCAAGCCTCGACAGTTGCCCGCCACAAGTCAAGGAATGCCAAAGAAGCGATTGAAACAGTCTGCAACAAGGGTTGCGCCGGCCTCGTCATTCAGGTGCAGGTGATGGCCGCCCGGCAGCTGTTCTCGCTCGAAGGGTAGCTGCTCGAGCAGTTCGCCGTGTCGCGCCAGCATACCGTCCGCGGCCACCACCAGTTTCGCCGGGCAGGCGATGCGCTGCACAAAACTCATGGCCTGGGCTTCATTCAGGCGGGTCGGCGATGGCAGGGTCAGGCGGCTGTCGCTGCGCCAAGTGTAGCCACCGGGTACCGGCATCAGCCCACGCTGGGCAAGCAGCTCGGCCGCTTCGCGGCTAACCGCCACCAGACCCTTCATGCGCGCCTCGATTGCCTGGTCGAGGGTCGGGTGCACCGCCTTGCGCTTGCTGTCCAGGCGCAGTTGCGCCTGCAGGGCCATGCCCATGCGTTCTGCGGCATCCTGCGGGCCGCTGGTGGGCGGGATTACACCGTCGATCAAGGCCAGGCGGGTAACCCGCTCGGGCAGTGCACCGGCCAGCAGTACCGAGATGATCGCCCCCAGCGAGTGCCCAAGCAGGGCAAAGCGCTCCCAGCCCATCTGCTCGGCGACCCGCAGTACATCATGGGCGTAATCGGCCAGGGCGTAGCCGGCACCCGCCGGGCGATGTTCGGAATGGCCATGGCCGGCCAGGTCCAGGGCCAAAATGCGCAGCCCCTTGAGCCGGGGCGCCAGGCGGGCAAAGCTGTTGGCGTTGTCCAGCCAGCCGTGCAGGGCAATCACCGGCAAGCCGTCGGCCGGGCCGAACAGGTGCGCAGCCAGCTCGATATGACCCAGGTTCAGGCGTACTTCTTCCATTTCAGTGCTCATGTCGGGGTGTCCTGCCAGCGGTCGAACAGGCCCTTGATCAGGCTCGCGGTATCGGTCGGGTGCTCCAGCGGAAACATGTGCCCGCCGGGCAGGCTGTGGTATTCGCCCCTGGGCATGCCACGCACAGCCAGGGCATGATGACGCTTGACCACCCGGCTTTGGCTGCCACGAACCATGGCCAGGGGCAGTTTCAGCTGCCTGGCCGGGCTCGGGCTGGTGTGCGGCAAGCTGCGGTAGATGCTGATCTCGGTGGCCGGGTCAAAGCGCAAGCGCAAACCGTCTGCGCCGGACTCCAGGCCATGCTCCAGATAGGCATCCAGGCATTCCGGGTCGAAATGGCGGAACAGCGTCTTGCCGGCAAAATAGGCCCGCGCGCTGTCACGGTCGGCAAAGGCTTCACGGCGGCCCAGGGTGCGCCCGGCCGGGGTGATGCGATCGATGAAGCCCATGCGCTTGGCCGCCTGGATCAGCCACTGGTCGAACCGGGTCAATACCGGCGAATCGAGCATCACCACGCCGCGGTAATACTGCGGGCAGCGCATGGCCGCGTGCAGGTGCAACACTCCGCCCAGGGAATGACCGACACCCCAGACCGGGCCTGGCTGTTGCTCCAGGTGATGGATCAGCTCGTCGACCAGGTTCTGCCAGTTGTCGTTGACTGGAAAGCGCGGATCGTGGGCATGCTGGGCCAGGTGGGTAACCTGGTAGTCCGGTGCCAGCGCAGCAAAGAGCTTGCCGTAGGTGGCCGAGGGGAAGCCATTGGCATGGGCGAAGAAGATTTGCTGCGACATGGCCGCCAATCCAGAAGGAAGTGATGGCTCATTGTCGGCAACCGCACCCGCGGCGGCAATGTCCGGAAAAGCCATCGGCGACGGCAATCAGGTCAATACTCGCCGAAACTGGCCATCGAGCGGCGCAGGCAGGCCTGCATGTAGGCCAGTTGCTGCTCCAGGGCTTCGCGGGCGCGACGCTTGTCCTCGGCATCGAGCTCGAGCCGGCGCAGGGCCAGACAGCTGGTCTGCAACAGGTGCGACATGCGGATACTGGCCTGGCGCAGTTGCTCCAGCTCGTACTGACCTTCGAATTTGCGCAGCAGGTAGTCGAGCTTGGCGTCGGCGCTGTCCTGCAGCATGCGGTACTCGGCAAAATCCAGCGCCTGATGCTTTTGCACCTTGTCGAGCGCCGGTTGCACGTCGGCCGAGTACACCAGATCCAGATGTCTACTGCTCATAGTCGAATTCCCTGGGACACCCTGCCCCGCAACTTCAACGCACGCTAACAAGGTGTACCGGGCACGACAACTGGTAAAAATGCTAGGTCGATCAGCGGACTCATGAATGATGCAGGCCACGCAGGGTCATCAAGCCAGCCAGCGGCCAGTCGCCTTCAAGCTCGGCCAGGCTGGCGGTGCTCATTGGCACCGGATGTTGGCGGCTGCCATGCGCCAGCAGGCTGACCAGGTTGCCCACCAGCGGCTGATGGCTGACCAGCAGCACGTGCTCCAGACCCAATTCTTCCAACTCGGCGATCACCGCGTGCGGGTCAATGTCCGGGGTCAGCCACGGCACGGTCTGCACCGGTTTGCCAAAGCCGAGGGCTTCGTGGACCTGCGCCGCAGTCTGCTGGGCGCGCACATAAGGGCTGGCGACAATCACCTGCAGCGGCTGCCCAAGCAGCACCGCCGCGCTGCGCAGTACCTGCTCGCGGCCATGGGCGGTGAGCCGGCGCTCGGCATCGGTGTTGGCGCGCTGCTCGGCCTCGCCGTGACGCAGCACCCAGAGCCTCACAGCTTCGGCTCTTCGTCGCGAACCGGGTGCGCGGCCGGCGGCACGCTGTGGGCAGCTTCGCCTTCGGGCGCGCGCGGGGTTGGCCAGTCGGCGAACGGCCAGGGCTTGTGGTCGCTGTGGAAGCTGCCAAAACGGCCGATCTGGGCCAGGAACTGGCTGAGGCTGTCGCCGAAATTCATCAAACTGGCGCTCGGGGCGCCGTAGATCAGCCGGTAGATCAATTGCACCAGCACCAGGCCGCCAAGCAGCAGTTCGGCCAGTTGCCAGACCACCAGGAACACCAGCATCCACAACACGCGCAAGATGATCGATTCGCGCTGGGTCTGGTTCGGGGATTCGTTCATGTCCTGCTCCTGCTTAATTGAAACCACTGGTGGAGATAAAATCGACGTCGGTTTTCGGCTCGCCACGCATCAGCAGCTCGATCACCTGGGTCAGGGTCCGGCCTTCAAACAGGATCGCGTGCAAGCCGGCGACCAGGGGCATGTATACCTGGACCTCCTGGGCTTTGACCTTGAGCACCTTGAGGGTGTTCACCCCTTCGGCCACTTCGCCCAGGCGGCTGACCGCCTCTTCCAGGCTCAGGCCCTGGCCCAGGGCGTGACCGACCTGGTAGTTGCGGCTCTTGGGCGAGGAGCAGGTGACGATCAGGTCGCCGACCCCGGCCAGGCCCAGAAAGGTCATCGGGTTGGCGCCCTGGCTGACGGCGAAGCGGGTCATCTCGGCCAGGGCGCGGGTGATCAGCATGCTCTTGGTGTTCTCGCCCATGCCCAAGGCCACAGCCATGCCGGCAATGATCGCGTAGACGTTCTTCAACGCCCCGCCCAGCTCGACACCAAAACGGTCGCCACTGGCGTAAACGCGAAAGGTGCGCCCGTGCAGCACGGCCTGGACCTGCTGGCAGAGGCCTTCGTCTTCGCTGGCGACCACGGTGGCGGTCAGGGCGTGCTCGGCCACTTCGCGAGCCAGGTTCGGCCCCGACAGCACGCCGATGCGCGCCTGGGGGGCGATTTCTTCGAGGATCTGGCTCATCAGCTTGAAGCTTTGCGCTTCGATGCCCTTGGTCAGGCTGACCAGCATCTTGCCGCCCAGCAGCTGGGCGTGGGGCGCCAGCACGCTGCGCAGGGCGCTGGAAGGCAAGGCGACGAAGATCAGCTCGCAAGCCTCAAGAGTCGCCAGCAGATCGTTGACCGGCTCGACCCCGGCATGCAGCTTGATGCCTTTGAGGTAGCGCGGGTTCTCGCGGTGGGTGCGCATGGCCTCGGCCTGCTCGGGGTCGCGCATCCATTGGCGCACCCGAACGCCGTTTTCCGCCAGCAGATTCGCCACGGCGGTGCCGAAACTCCCGCCTCCCAGAACTGCAACAGGCTGCTGTTCAGTCATATCCAATCCGTTAAAACCAATTAAAGTGGCGACCTGCGCATTATACGGAGCGCCGGTGCCAGAGCCAGTGGCAGATGACCGAATCGCCGTTGGGAACCGTCGCGCCATGACTGGAAAATGCCCACCACTCGGTTAACATGCCCGACTTGAACCTGTTACCAAGGCCGCACTGTGTCTTTTGGCCCGACTTCCAAACGCCCTTTATTACTGCTGACTGTCCTGCTCAGCGGCCCCGGCATGGCTGACGACCTGTTTGTCGACAGCCAGGCTTTGCCACAAGTGCTCACCGCCACCCGCCTCAAGCAATCGCCAGCGGCGGTGCCGGGCAGCATGACCGTGCTCGACAGCGACCTGATCCGCGCCAGCGGTGCCCGCGACATTCCCGAACTGTTGCGCCTGGTGCCGGGGATGATGATCGGCTACGGTGCCGGCAACCAGCCAACGGTCAACTACCACGGCAGCAACGTCAACGATGCCCGGCGCATGCAGGTGCTGATCGACGGCCGCTCGGTGTACCGCGCAGGCCTGGCCACGGTGGACTGGAGCGATATCCCGCTGGCCATGGAAGACATCGAGCGCATCGAGGTGTTCCGCGGCCCCAACACCGTCAGCTACGGCGCCAATGCGCTGATGGCGGTAGTCAACATCCTCACCCGCAGTCCGGCCGACAGCCACGGCACGCGCCTGAAGGTCACCCGTGGCCAGCGCGGCATCAATGACTGGTACGCAAGCCAGGGCCTGGGCTGGGACGGAGGCGATCTGCGCCTGTCGCTGTCGGGCATGCAGGACGATGGCTTCGACGAGAACCACCTGGGCCAGGACTACCGCGACAGCCGCCGCCTGAACCGCCTGAACCTGAGCGCCAGCCACACCCTGGCCAGCAACCAGAGCCTGGAGTGGCAGTTCGCGGCCAAGGAAGGCAGTGACCAGCGGCCCTACACCTATAAACCGGTGTTTCCCTACGTCACCGCCGCCGGCAACAACGCCGACCTCAACGCCAAGGACTACGCCGGGTCGCTGCGCTGGAACATCGATTTCAACCCGAACCATAGCCTTTACATCCAGGGCTCGGCCCAGCACTGGGAGCGAGACCAGGTGTGGCGCGCCTGCGATGCAGCGCTGTCGTTCAGCCCGCAACTGACCGCGCTCTGGCGCCTGAACCCGAACTATGCCGAGCAGGTGGCGCGCAACATCACCTCGCCCTTGCCTGCGGGCAAGAGCGAAGAACACGCACTGGCCGAACAGGTCCAGCAGCAGTGGCGCAACGGCGGCTCGCAGCAAGTCTGCGGCGACATCGACCAGAGCACCCGTGAAACCCGCTACGACCTTGAAGTGCAGGACACCCTGAGCCTGTCCGACAGCCTGCGCCTGGTCAGCGGCGCCAACTACCGCTATGACCGCGCAGACTCGCAGACCTACTTCAATGGCAGCCTCGACGACAGCACCTGGCGCCTGTTCGGCCACCTGGAATGGCGCGCCGACGAGCACTGGATTCTCCAGGGCGGTGCCATGTACGAAGATGCCCGGCTGTCCGGCAGTTCCTTGACCCCGCGCGTCGCGGTCAACTACCTGATCACCCCGCGCCATGGCTTGCGCGCGGTGTACTCGGAAGCGGTGCGCTCGCCGGACATGTTCGAGAACAATGTCAACTGGAGCTACCGGGTCAACAACCTGGAGCCTGGCGCCTTCGGCCAGCGCGACGCCGATTACTTCGTCAAGACCCGCGGCCCGGGCGATCTCGAACAGGAGCGCATGCGCTCGCGGGAACTGGGCTATAACGGTTACTTCGCCGATGCCGACCTGAGCGTCGACCTCAAGCTGTTCTACGACGAAATCACCGGCATGATCAGCGAACCGCTGCGCAACAACCAGTACATTGCCAGCAACAGCAACAAGGCCCGTTTCAGCGGCACAGAAGCGCAGCTTGACTGGCGTCTGAACCCGGCCGACCGCCTGCGCCTGACCTACGCCTACGTCGATGCCTGGGCCAGCAACCCGGCCGACCGGCGCCTGAGCGCGCACAACAGTGGCTCGGCCGGCTGGCTGCGGGACTGGGGCGCCGGTTGGTCCAGCGCGCTCTTCTACTATGGCGACGACGCGCTGAACCAGTACCGCTTCGAACGCGTCGATTTGCGCGTGGCCAAGCGTATGCACTGGAACCGTACCAGCCTGGAACTGGCCGGTATGCTCCAGCAGCGCCTGGATGACGAGCCGACGACCATCTACGACAACCGCTATGACAGCCGCCACGTGCTGTACTTCAGTGCGGAGCTGGCGTTCTGATGCGCCGCCTGCGGCACTGGCTGCTGCTGGTCTGCCTGTGGCCCCTTGGTGCCCTGTCGGCCAGTGAGATCCTGCTCACCGCCGGCCAGGACAACCCCGGTGTGCGCAACTTCGTCGAAGCCTTGCGCGAGCGCCGCCCGACCGATCAGGTGCGCTTCGTGCCGGTGGCCGAATTGCCGCGACCGAGCGAGATTAAAACCGCCACCCGCCTGATCCTGCTCGATGGTGCCAGCCTCGAATGGCGCCTGAGCGAAACCGCCGGGCCGCCGGCACTGGCCTTGCGCGTCAGCCGCGTCCAGGCCCAGCAGCGCCTGGGCAGCCTGCGCCCGGCGTACCTGAGCCTGCTGTGGAGCGACCCGCCCCTGGCCCGCCAGTTGCGCCTGACCCGCTACCTGTTGCCGCAGGCCAAGCGGGTGGGCGTGCTGTATGCCGAACATAGCCAGTTCCTGCTCGACGAGCTGCGCAAGGCGGCACGCCCGCTGGGCCTGGAAATCATCGCCGAAGCCTGGCCGGACCTGCGCGACAGCCGTCCACTGCAAAGTCTTCTGCAAAACAGCGATGTACTGCTGGGCATCGACGATCCACAGTTGTACAACTCCAAAACGGCCAAGAACGTGCTGCTCAGCAGCTATGGCCGGCAGATGGCGCTGATCGGACCCAATGCCGGCTTCGTCAAGGCCGGCGCCCTGGCCAGCACCTTGAGCGACCAGGAGGACTGGCTGGCGGTACTCGACCGGCTGCTCAACCAGCCGCCCTATCGCTGGCCACGCACGCTCTACCCGGATCACTTCAGCGTGCTCGGCAACCAGCAGGTAGCCCGCGCCCTGGGCATCGAAGCGATTGACCCGTCCGCCGCCGCCCTGGCCCTTGCCGAAGGAGAAAGCACACCATGAGACGGCGCCTGAGCTGGGACATTCACACCCGCACGCAGATCATCAGCCTCGGCCCGGCCCTGTTGCTGACCCTGCTGCTGATCAGCTTCTTTACCTTCGTGCGTATCCAGGACTTGCGCCAGGAGCTCAACCACACTGGCCAGCTGATCGCCAATCAGTTGGCCCCGGCCTCCGAATACGGGGTGATCGCCGGTAACAATGAAGTGCTCGAAAGCCTCATGCGCGCGACCTTGAGCATCCCCCACGTGCGCTTTCTCGAGGTCCAGGACAGCAGCAACCATATCCTTGTGTATGTCGAGCAGCCGGACGAAAACAACAACCGCGCGCAGCAGGTCGAAGTGTTCCAGGCCCCGATCCGCCTGCAGCAGATCCGCCTGGACAGCGACTTTTTGCACAGCAATGCACCGGCCAGGAGCATCGGCGACGATTACCTGGGCCGGGTGATCGTCGGCATGTCGGACGACGCCTTCAGCGAGCGCCAGCAGGAAATCGTTGTCAAGGCCGGGATTCTCGCGCTGTTTGCCCTGCTGTTCACCTTTATCCTCGCCCGGCGCCTGGCCCTGAGCCTGGCCAAGCCGATCAGCGACATGGGCCATGCGGTCAAGGCCATCCAGCAGGGTGAGTTCAACGCGCCGCTGCCGGTGGTCGATGACAGCGAACTGGGCCACCTGGCGCGGCACATCAACAACCTTGCCAGCGCCCTGGGCAAGGCCAGCCATGAACAGCAGCAGGCCATGTCGCAGTTGATCCAGGCCCGCGAAGAGGCCGAACAGGCGAACAAGGCCAAGTCCGACTTTCTGGCGATGATGAGCCACGAACTGCGCACGCCCATGAACGGTGTCATGGGCATGCTGCAACTTCTGGAAACAACCTCGCTCAACGAGGAGCAGGCCGAATACACCGCCGTCGCCAGCGAGTCGACCGGGCACCTGCTCAAGGTCATCAACGATATTCTTGATTTCTCGCGCATCGAGCGCACCAACCTTGAACTTGAGCACATCGATTTCAACCTTGGCGAGCTGATCGGCAGCAGCGTGCAATCGTTCCAGCACCTCGCCCAGCAGCGCCAGCTGGACCTGCAACTGCGCCTGCCGCCGGGCATGGAACAGCTGCAGGTAGTGGGCGACCCGACGCGCATCCGCCAGGTCCTGCTCAACCTGATCGGCAATGCCCTGAAGTTCACCGAGCGCGGCAGCGTGCACATCGAACCGCGCTGGCAGGTGCTCGACCGCCAGCTGATCTGGTTCACCTGTGCGGTGCGCGACACCGGCATCGGCATCGACAGCACCCGCCTGGAGATGATGTTCGTTGCCTTCCAGCAGGCCGACAGCTCGATCTCGCGTCGTTACGGCGGCACTGGCCTGGGCCTGTCGATCGCGCGCACCCTGGCCCAGCGCATGGGCGGTACCCTGCGCGGCGAAAGCCGTGAAGGCCTGGGCTCGACCTTCACCCTGGAAATGCCCCTGGCCCTGTCAACCGCGCAAACGCCACGCCTGCCCAGCGGCCTGACCCGCCCCGAAGACGACGGCCAGGGTCGGCGGATCCTGCTGGTCGAGGACAATCCGGTGAACCAGACGGTGATCGAAGCGATGCTGCGCAGCCTGGGTTTTGAAGTCTGCGTCGCCGTTGACGGCGCCCAGGCCGTGGCCCAGGCCGGGCGCCAGCGCTTTGCCGCCGCGTTGATGGATTGCCGCCTGCCGATCATCGATGGCTACGAGGCCACCCGGCGCATCCGCCTGCTGCCCCAGGCGGCGGCCATGCCGATCATCGCCCTGACCGCCAATGCCTTGCAGGGCGATCGCGAGCGCTGCCTGAACGCCGGCATGAACGACTACCTGGCCAAGCCGTTCAAACGCACTGACCTGCAGCAAATTCTGCAACGCTGGCTGCCCGGTCAGACAGCTGCGACTGGCGATAAATGCTAAATTGCGGCAGTCTAAGAGACTGGACAAGCGCCGCGAAGGGCTTGAAAATAAAATTTCAGTGCACAAGTGTACTTCTTTGCCCCGTGCGCTGTGACTTTCACTACAACGCAATAGTCTATGTGTAGGCTGCCGGCTCAAACGCTAGCGTTTTGGGACGGCCGGGAAGATTTGCCCCCTGCCGCACGGGGACTATTGAGGAGCTCGCATGACCAAACAAAACGCCTTTACTCGGGAAGACCTGCTGCGCTGCAGTCGCGGTGAGCTGTTCGGCCCAGGTAACGCGCAACTGCCCGCCCCGAACATGCTGATGGTTGATCGCATCACCCATATCAGCGCCGAGGGTGGCAAGTACGGCAAAGGTGAATTGGTCGCCGAGCTGGATATCACCCCGGACCTGTGGTTCTTCGCCTGTCACTTCGAAGGTGATCCGGTAATGCCGGGCTGCCTGGGCCTTGATGCCATGTGGCAGCTGGTTGGTTTCTACCTCGGCTGGCAAGGCCTGCCGGGCCGCGGCCGCGCCCTGGGTTCGGGCGAAGTGAAATTCTTCGGCCAGGTCTTGCCGACCGCCAAGAAAGTCACCTACAACATTCATATCAAGCGCGTCCTCAAAGGCAAGCTGAACATGGCCATCGCCGATGGTTCGGTCAGCGTCGACGGTCGCGAGATCTACACCGCCGAAGGCCTCCGGGTCGGCGTCTTCACCTCCACTGACAACTTCTAAGGGTTATCCGCATGCGCCGCGTCGTTATCACTGGTCTGGGCATCGTTTCGTGCCTGGGCAATGACAAAGAGACCGTCTCCGCCAACCTGCGTGCAAGCCGCCCTGGCATCCGATTCAACCCGGAATATGCCGAAATGGGTCTGCGTAGCCAGGTTTCCGGCTCCATCGACCTCAACCTCGAAGAACTGATCGACCGTAAAATCTACCGCTTCGTTGGTCAGGCCGCTGCCTATGCCTACCTGGCAATGGCTGACGCAATCAAGGACTCGGGCCTGACCGAAGAGCAGGTTTCCAACCCGCGTACCGGCCTGATCGCAGGCTCCGGCGGCGCCTCGACCCTGAACCAGATGGAAGCGCTGGACATCCTGCGCGAGAAAGGCGTCAAGCGCGTTGGCCCGTACCGCGTCACCCGGACCATGAGCAGCACCGTCTCGGCGTGCCTGGCCACCCCGTTCAAGATCAAGGGCCTGAACTACTCCATCGCCTCGGCCTGCGCCACCAGTGCTCACTGCATCGGTACCGCGATGGAACAGATCCAGATGGGCAAGCAGGACATCGTCTTCGCCGGTGGCGGTGAAGAAGAGCACTGGAGCCAATCGTTCCTGTTCGACGCCATGGGCGCCCTGTCCAGCAAGCGCAACGATACCCCGGAAAAAGCCTCCCGCGCCTACGACGCTGACCGTGACGGTTTCGTCATCGCCGGCGGTGGCGGCATGGTCGTGGTTGAAGAGCTGGAACACGCCCTGGCCCGTGGCGCCAAGATCTACGCCGAAATCGTCGGCTACGGCGCGACGTCCGATGGCTACGACATGGTCGCGCCAAGCGGCGAAGGCGCCATCCGCTGCATGCAGATGGCCATGTCCACCGTCGACACCCCGATCGACTACCTGAACACCCACGGCACCTCGACCCCGGTTGGCGACGTTGCCGAGATGAAGGGCGTTCGCGAAGTGTTCGGCGACAAGGCTCCGGCCATCAGCTCGACCAAGAGCCTGTCCGGTCACTCCCTGGGCGCCGCCGGCGTTCACGAAGCGATCTACTGCATGCTGATGATGGAAGGCAACTTCATTGCCGGCTCCGCCAACATCGACGAGCTGGATCCGGAAGTCGCCGACCTGCCGGTGCTGACCAAGACCCAGGAAAACGCCAAGATCGATACCGTGATGAGCAACAGCTTCGGTTTCGGCGGCACCAACGCCACCCTGGTACTCAAGCGCTGGGCTGGCAAGTAAGGGCTAGCCCCTTGCACGCAAAACGCCCCGACTCGTCGGGGCGTTTTTGTTTGTGCCTTACACCGAAAAGCGCCCCACCAGCCCATTGAGCTCAATCGCCAGCTGCGACAGCGCCTGGCTCGCCGCGTTGGTCTGATTCGCCCCGGCTGAAGTCTGCATGGCCAGGTCGCGGATATTGGTCAGGTTGCGGTCAACCTCCCGCGCTACCTGCGCCTGCTGCTCCGAGGCACTGGCGATCACCAGGTTGCGCTCGTTGATCAGGCTGATGGCCGCGGCAATCTCTTCCAGCGCGGCGCCGGCGGCATGCGCGCCCTCCAGGGTGCCGCGTGCCCGCTCGTTGGTCTGCTGCATGCCCTCGACCGCGCGATTGGTGCCTTGCTGAATACCATCGATCATCTGCTCGATTTCACGGGTCGATTGCTGGGTGCGATGGGCCAGTGCCCGCACCTCGTCCGCCACTACGGCAAACCCGCGCCCGGCATCACCGGCGCGCGCCGCTTCGATCGCCGCATTCAGGGCCAGCAGGTTGGTCTGCTCGGCAATCGCACCGATCACATCCAGCACTTTGGTAATGCCATGCACCTGCTGCGCCAGTTGCCCGACCTCTTCGGCGTTGGCGGTGACGCCGGCCGCCAGGTCTTCGATCGAAGTCACGGTCAGGCGCACCTGCTCGCGCCCTTGCCGGGCGATGCGGTCGGACTCGCGCGAGGCTTCGGAGGTGGCCACGGCATTGCTCGCCACTTCCTCTACAGCCGTGGTCATCTGGTTGACGGCGGTGGCCGCCTGTTCGATTTCCTGGCTTTGCTGCATCAGCCCGCGAGTGGCGTCTTCGGTGACTGCGCTGAGCTCTTCGGAGGCTGAGGCTAACTGGCTGGAAGAATCGGAAATGCGCCCGATGGTATCGCGCAGGCTCTGCTGCATCTGCTTCAAGGCAGCGAGCAAGCGCGCCGGCTCATCCTTGCCCTGCACCGAAATCTGCGGGGTCAGGTCACCGGTAGCGACCACTTCGGCGACCTGCAGCGACTGCGCCAATGGCCGGACGATGCTGCGGGTCAGGGTCAGGGCCAGCACCACGGTGAGCACCACGGCGGCGATCAGCAAGCCGATCACCCAGATCCGCGCCTCCTTGTAGACGACCTCGGCCAGGTCGGTAGCAGTGTTGGCATGATGGTTATTGAGCGCGATAAGCTCATTGAGGCTGGCAGTCATCTGGTCGGCGAGCTGGTTCATCTCGCCGTTGACCATGGCCACTGCCTCTTCCACCCGGTGCTCGGTGGACAGCTGCACCACCTGGGCCTGCAGCTTGAGGTAGCGCTGCTCCAGGTCCAGGTAGCGGTCAAACAGGGTCTGCTCTTCGGGCAGCACGATCAGCGCCTGGTATTTCTGCTGGGCCTTGTCCAGGCCGGACTTGATCTCGTCGATGCGCGACTTGTTCTGCTCCAGCGCCGCAGCATCGCGATTGACCAATAGGCGCAGGGTCAAGGCGCGGATCCGCAGCATGTCCTGGGTCATCTGCCCGACCGAAATCACGCTGGGCAACCAGTTGCTGTCGACCTGCTCGGACTGCTGGCGCATGCTGGTCATCTGCATCAGGGCAAACGCGCCCAAGGCAAACACCAGCGCCGCCACCAGGCCAAAACCCAGGCCGGCCCTGGGCGCGATATTCATGCTTCTCAAGCTCATCTTCTGGCTCCCTCCAAAAGCGCTGCTCAACAGGGCAGCAGTCCTTGCTTCTAGACGGTATCGGCCTGTGGAAAATTTGCGTAAGACGAAAACGTGATATCAAAAGGCCTTATGATCGCGACGCCAGGGTCGCCCTGCCTCAGCGCACGGTAAAGCGCTGCTCGGCCAGCAGGCGATCGCCCTGAAAGACCATGAAATGCCACTGTCCCGGCACCACTTCATGGTTCTCGGTGAATTCGTAGGCCATGACATCCTGGACCGCACCCGGCACCAGCTTCTGCACCACCTCGAACTTGTCGTGGCGCTTGCCGTCCGGCGTGCGCACGCCAGGGGTGAGGTACAGCAGGGTCAGCGGCGTGTCTTCGGCGACCTTGCCTTCCAGCCGGTAGCGCATACCGAACTTGCTGCCCAGGCGCGCCGGAATTTCATCGGTTTGCTGGATGGTCTGGTTGCTCTGGCTCAGCACCCGCTCACCGGGCTGGAAGTTCTGGTGGCGGGTTTCGAACAGGCCGTACTCGACCGGCCCTTCAACGCGAACCTCGGCAGCGGCCAGGCCACTGACCAGCAACAGCCCGCACAGGGCGCTGAAACGACGTGGAAACATAGTGCACTCCATCAGGTTGATGGCGGCAGGCTATGACGCGGGCATGACAGGCTGATGACAGTGCTGTCACTTGCGTGCCTTGGGCAGCACCGCGAGGAAGTTGTCGCGGGCGACCTTTTGCGCCACCTCGGCAGGCAGGGCGTCCAGGAAAGGATCAAAGCCATGCAACTGCTCACCCAGGCTGTTGAAGCGCCCAACCACGTCGGAGCCGAGCATGAAGCGCTCAGGGAAGCGTTTGACCAGCGCCAGCCACTCAGCCCTGGGCTTGCCCTTCTCGTCCAGCAGATAAGGCTGCAGCACGCTCCAGGACAGGTCTATGTACAGGTTCGGGTAATCCTCGAGCATCCGCGTCAGGGTCGGCAGCAGAAAATCCAGCTGCGTCTGGTGGCGATGAATCTCCATGCTGGTGCCGGCATGGGCCCAGATGAAACGGGTGTGCGGGTGATTGCGCAACGGCTCTTCGATTTCCGCCAGGTACAGCGGGTTGCGTTCGCGCTTGGAGGTGATGTTGGAATGGATCAGCACCGGTAGGTCCTGCTCGGCAGCCAGGTGATAGATACGGGTCATGGCCTCGTTGTTGGCCCTGGGCGTGTCGCCGCTGGTCAACGCGGTCAGGTCGTCGTGGCGGGTGAACACCTCGCCGATCCCCTGCCACAGGCCCGGGTGCAGCGCGAGCATGCGTTCGATGTGAGCCACGGCGTTCTTGTCTACCGGGTTGAAGCCGGTGAGAAACGGATGAAAGCGCTGGCGCTGCTCAGGCGAAAGCTTCTCCAGCGCCGCAGCAACGTAGATGTCGGTGGCGCTGTACCAATAGGCGTCGGCATCATCGCCCGCGTAGTAACGCGGGCGCTTGGGTTCATCTTCGTGCCACTTCTTGGCCACCGGGATGCCGGATATCATCGACTGGTCGATGCGCGCCTGGTCCATAGCCTTGAGCAAGGCGTCCATGCCGGCGGTTTCCTGAAAGAAGTCGACGTAATGCAGGTGCGCATCACTGTAGTGATACTCGCGCGCCTGCGCCGCCTGCAGCGACACGCCCAGCAACAGCACCCAGCCCAGACACCTGGCAATCATTTCGCATTCCTTGTTGGCCGATTCAGACAGGGTAGACCGGAGCAAACACACGCCAGTTCAGCAGGTTATGCTACAAGAACTTTCCCTGCTGGCCTGGAGCACACCGTGAGCCTTCCCCTGGTCATCCGCCCTCGCGCCGAATCGGTCGAAGGCCAACCCATCCTGCGCCCCCTGCCCTCGGCCCAGTGCCGCAGCGTCGGGCCATTCGTGTTCTTCGACCACATGCTCGAAACCGACTATCCGGCCGGGCGCGGCATGAACATCCGCCAGCACCCGCATATCGGCCTGTCGACCCTCACCTACCTGTTCGAGGGCGAAATCCAGCACAAGGACAGCCTGGGCTCGGATCAACGGATCAAGGCCGGCGAAGTCAGCTGGATGACCGCCGGCAGCGCTATCGCCCATGTCGAGCGCACGCCGGCCGAACTGTTGCCTGGCAGCTCGCGATTGCACGGTCTGCAGGTGTGGCTGGCGTCCCCCAGGGAGCACGAGCAAGGCCCGGGGCACTACAGCCATCACCCGGCAGCGAGCTTGCCGGTCAGTGATAGCCTGGGGGTGCGCATCCGCATGATTGCCGGCAGCGGTTTTTGCCTGCAGTCTCCGGTACCGGTGCTGTCACCGACCCTGTATGCGCTGGTGCAGATGCAGGCGGCCACTACCCTGACGGTGCCCACTGAGCATGCCGAGCGTGCGCTGTATGTACTGGATGGCGAAGTCAGCCTCAACGATGAGGCGGTCGAGCCGTGCAGCCTGGTGATCTTGCCGCCCGGCGAAGCCATGAGCCTGTATGCCGATAGCGAGAGCCAGCTGGTGCTGTTTGGCGGGGCGCCGCTGGACGGGCCGCGGCGGATGAACTGGAATTTCGTTGCCAGCGATCCGGCCTTGATCGAGCAGGCGCGGGCACGCTGGGCGGCTGGAGACTGGCCGACGGTGCCGGGGGAAAGTGAACGGATCGAGTTGCCTTGAGGTTATTGCGACCGCTACGCGGTCGATCGCCGGCAACGCCGGCTCCCACAGGGTGGAGACATACAGGTCCATTGTGAGAGCCAGCCTTGCCCCCTCACTCAGCGCTGAAACACTTCATCGAGCAGATTGAACATCGCCCGGAACGCGCGCTTGGATGTGCGCGCGTCGTACTTCATCTTGCCGGGAGTGTTCGCCGCGGTATCAGTAAAGGAATGCACCGCGCCGCCATAGCTGATCAATTGCCAATCAACCTTGGCGGCATCCATTTCGGCTTCGAAGGCTGGCAACTGCTCTTTGGGCACGAACGGGTCGGCGGCGCCATGCAACACCAGCATCGAAGCCTTGACCTTGCCTTCTACCGCCGGCAGCGGCGTATCCAGGGTGCCGTGGAACGACACCGCAGCCAGCAGGCGGGCGTCTTCGCGGGCCAGCTCCAGGGCGCAGCAACCGCCGAAGCAGAAGCCGAAGGTGGCCAGCTTGCCAGGCTCGAGCACCGCCTTCGATTGCCCCAGCAACTGGTCCAGCGCCGCCTTCAGGCGTTTGCGCAGCTCGACGCGGTCGTTCTTCAGCGGCGTCATCGCCGCCCCTGCTTCGTCCATGTTTGACGGTCGCAGGGTCTGGCCGTAGATGTCGGCCAGCAACACCACATAGCCCTGGGCGGCAACCTCGCGGGCGATGCGTTCGGCGCCCTCGCCCACCCCCATCCAGTTTGGTGCCATCACCAGCCCAGGCTGCTCACGGGCGCCCTGGGTAAAGAACAAGCGGCTCTCATAGGCTTTGCCGGCAACATGATAGACCAGCGATTCGACGGTAACCTTGCTCATGCACTCCTCCTTGCACAATGAAAAAAGCCCGCCGAAGCGGGCTTTCCTGCAACTACTTAAGCCGACAATTCGACCAGCAGCTTGTTCAGGCGACGAACGTACGCCGCCGGGTCCTTGAGGCTATCGCCCGCCGCCAGCGCGGCCTGGTCGAAGAGGATGTGCGAGAAGTCGGCGAAACGGTCTTCGCTCTGCTCGTTGTCCAGTTTCTCGATCAGCGGGTGGCCCGGGTTGAATTCGAAGATCGGCTTGGAGTCCGGTACTTTCTGACCGCTGGCTTCGAGGATCTGGCGCATCTGCAGGCCCAGGTCCTGTTCACCGATGGCCAGGATCGCCGGCGAATCGGTCAGGCGGTGCGACACGCGCACTTCGCTGACGCTTTCGCCCAGCGCCGCCTTGAGGCGCTCGACCAGGCCTTCTTTCTCCTTGGCGACTTCTTCCTGGGCTTTCTTGTCCTCTTCGGAGTCCAGCTTGCCCAGGTCCAGGTCACCGCGGGCGACGTCGACGAAGCTCTTGCCGTCGAATTCGCTCAGGTAGCTCATCAGCCACTCATCGATACGGTCGGTCAGCAGCAGCACTTCGATGCCTTTCTTGCGGAAGACTTCCAGGTGCGGGCTGTTCTTGACCTGTGCGTAGGATTCGCCGGTAAGGAAGTAGATCTTGTCCTGACCTTCCTTGGCGCGGGCCAGGTAGTCGGCCAAGGCAACGCTCTGCTCGCCGCTTTCGTCATGGGTGGAGGCGAAACGCAGCAGGCCGGCGATTTTTTCCTTGTTGGCGAAGTCTTCAGCCGGGCCTTCTTTCATTACCTGGCCGAAGTTCTTCCAGAAGCCCTTGTACTGCTCAGGCTCGTTCTTGGCCAGCTTCTCGAGCATGTCCAATACGCGCTTGGTCAGTGCCGACTTCATCGAGTCGATGATCGGGTCTTTCTGCAGGATCTCGCGCGAAACGTTCAGCGACAGGTCGTTGGAGTCGACCACGCCCTTGATGAAGCGCAGGTACAGCGGCAGGAAGGATTCTGCCTGGTCCATGATGAACACGCGCTGCACGTACAGCTTCAGGCCGCGTGGCGCTTCACGCTGGTACAGGTCGAACGGGGCGCGGGCCGGTACGTAGAGCAGCGAGTTGTACTCAAGCTTGCCTTCAACCTTGTTGTGGCTCCAGGCCAGCGGGTTCTCGAAATCGTGACCGATGTGCTTGTAGAACTCCTGGTATTCCTCGTCCTTGATCTCGGTACGCGGACGGGTCCACAGGGCGCTGGCGCGGTTGACGGTTTCCCATTCTTCGGCCGGCTTTTCTTCACCTTCGCCGGCTTCGACCTGTTTTGGCAGCTCGATCGGCAAGGCGATGTGATCGGAGTACTTCTTGACGATGTTGCGCAGGCGCCAGCCGTCGGCGAACTCTTCTTCACCCTTTTTCAGGTGCAGGACGATGCGGGTACCGCGTTCGGCCTTGTCGACGGTGGCAACTTCGAAGTCGCCCTCGCCCTTGGACGACCAGTGCACGCCCTCGGCGGCTGGCAGGCCGGCGCGGCGGCTGAACACGTCGACCTTGTCGGCGACGATGAAGGCCGAGTAGAAGCCCACGCCGAACTGACCGATCAGGTGCGAGTCCTTTTTCTGGTCGCCGGTGAGGTTTTTCATGAAGTCGGCGGTGCCGGACTTGGCGATGGTGCCCAGGTGCGCGATGACCTCTTCGCGGCTCATGCCGATGCCGTTGTCTTCGAGGGTGACGGTGTTGGCGTCCTTGTCGAAGCTCAGGCGGATTTTAAGCTCGGCGCCGCCTTCGAGCAGCTCTGGCTTGGCCAGGGCTTCGAAGCGCAGTTTGTCGACGGCGTCGGAGGCGTTGGAAATCAGTTCGCGAAGGAAGATTTCCTTGTTCGAATACAGGGAATGGATCATGAGGTGCAGCAGTTGCTTCACCTCGGTCTGGAAGCCCAGGGTTTCTTTTTGAGTTTCCACACTCATGGTCTTCAACACTCCGATCTGATGGCAGTTGTCGTTGGGCAGGCCGGCGGCCTGCTTTCACGGCGGGATGCACAACAGATGGGGGTGGCTGGGGCTATTTCAAGGGCGAGGTCATTTCTTCAATCTTGAAATGTGCGCGCGCCGTGGCAATCGGCTCGTCCGGGTCGCCCTGCCAGGCGGTGATCGCCACGTTGGTCACTCGCCGGCCCTGGCGCCACAGCTGGCAGCGGGCGTAAGTATCGCGATAGTAGCCAGCGCGCAGGTAGTCGATGGAAAAGTCGATGATCTTCGGGATCGCCGCGCTTTCGCTGAAAATCAGCAGGTACAGCGCCGCCGACAGCTCCATGAAACCTGCAATCACCCCGCCGTGGATGGCCGGCAGCAACGGGTTGCCGATATTGTCCTGGCTGGCCGGCAGGCAAAACAGCAGGTCATCGCCCTGGCGGCTGCACTGGATACCAATCAATCCGGAATAAGGGATCAACTGCAGCAGCGGCTCATAATTGCCTTCGGCATGGGCCTGGCGCAGTTGCCGGTGCACTTCTGGCGGGATCATTGGCCACTCCCCTTGAGCTTGTTGGCGAAATTGAGACCGCCCTTGATGCCCTTGCCCAGGCGCATGAAGGTGCCGACTACCTGGGCGATCGGCTGCTGCGGGTCGTCCTGGTAGGCCACCCCGCGGGTGAATATCACATCGCGGGAGACGCGGTAACAGTAGGCATGGCCGAAGATGTCCTTGCCGGCCTCGGCCGGCTGCATATAGTCGATGCGCAGGTCTAGCGTCGGGCATACCTCGAACTCAGGCAGCGCACAAAGGGTAGCCATGCCGCAGGTGGTGTCCATCAGCGTAGTGACCGCCCCGCCGTGCACGGCGCCGGTCTGTGGGTTGCCGACGATCTTCGCCGAATACGGCAACACCAGGGTCATGCCCTGGGCATCAGCATGATGCACGCGCATCTGCAGCACCTGGCAATGTCGCAATGCCGAGAGAAAACGCTCGGCCATTGCCAGCAAAGAAGTGTCGGTCATTTGAAAAACTCCCGGGCCATTGAGAACATGCACACAGTCTGGCAAATGTCCATATAGAACCATTTGTTATATATCTGTATTGTGCGCGGAACTTCTACCGGTTACTTGAGCTCGAAGGAACAAGTAACTTATTCCACAAGGAGAAACACCCCATGCGTAAACCTTTTGCTTTTGCCGTTATGCTCGCCGCTGCTCTGGGCCTGGCCGCTTGCGATAAAGCCAGCGAGAACAAAGCCCAAGATGCTCAACAACACGCCGAGCAAGCCCAAGAGAAGATGGGTGAAGCTCAGGATAAAGTGAACGAGGCAGCGAAAGAAAACGCCGAAGCCGCCAAAGATCAGGCCGAAGCGCAACAGAAAGCCGCTGAAGAAGCTGCAAAAGAAGCTGCACCTGCTGCTCCAGCTACTCCTGCCGAGCCTGCCAAGTAAGCAAGCTCCCTGGAATAAAAAAACCCGACGCTGTCGGGTTTTTTTATGCCTGCTGCAACCAGGTTAAACGATTCAGTCAATCACCTTCAGACGGGGGTTTCTTTGCCGGGCTCCAACACCGGCGCTTCGGTCGGGGTATAGACCATCACATCGAGCACATCGGAGTGGAATTCACGGCGATAAAGCACCAGCACTACCCCGGTACTCATCAACATGAACAACCAAGGGCTGATAAACCAGCAGAGCATGGCCATGCCAAAGTAATAGGAACGCAGGCCAAAGTTAAACTGGTTGGCGGCCAGGGAAATAACCTTGGCGGCTCTAAGGGCAAAGGCTTTACGCTCAAGTTCGCTGACATGGCGCTCGCCGACCATCGGTGCCGAACCCACCAGTACCGCGGCAAAGTTGTATTGACGCATGCACCAACTGAAGGTGAAGAAGGCATACACAAACACCATCGCCAGGCACAGCAACTTGATTTCCGACATGCCCTGGGACGCCTGCTGCACCAACGGCAGGTCCGCCAGCAACGACACTGCGCGGTCCGATGCACCGAGCACAGTGAGAATGCCAGCAAGGATGATCAGGGTGCTGGAGGCAAAGAACGAGGCGTTACGCTCCAGGTTGCCGATCACGCTGGCATCGGCGATGCGGTTGTCGCGCAGCAGCATGCGGCGCATCCAGTCTTCGCGGTACAGGTGCAGCACGCTGGCCAGGCACGCGGTATCGCGGCCCTTCCAGGTGGCGTAGCGGGTGTATCCGCCCCAGCAGACGACAAACCAGCAGGCGGCCAGCAGGTGGATCAGATTGCTTTGAATGAAGCTCATGCAAGGTCCTGATTGAAGTTTCGAGCACAGTAAAGCCCATTGACCGGCTTTCGACGCTTTGCCGCAGAAAAAGACACGTCTGCCATGCAGAAACAAAAAAGCCCCGCATCCTTGCGGACGCGGGGCTCGGAATCTGCCGTGACGGTCACCCTGTTGGCTTGTGGCCGGTGTCCGTCATAAGGCCAATTCTCAGGCCAGCACTTCGCGTGGCTTGCCGAGCATGCGGTCACACACTACCGCAACGCCCAGGGCAACTACCGAAGGCACCAACCAGGCCAGGCCCTGCTCGCTCAGCGGCAGGTGGGCGAGGATTTCCGGCAGTTCGCTGGCCAGGGCGGTGCCCTTGATCGCATCGATCATGCCGAACAGCAGCGACACCAGCATCACCGGCGCCAGGATGCGCACCTCGGAATTCCACAGTTCTTTGCAGAAGCTCAGGCCCACGACCACGATGCACGGCGGGTAAATGGCCGTCAGCACCGGGATCGAGAACATGATCAGCTTGGTCAGGCCGAGGTTGGAGATCAGCAGCGAGAAGCCGGCAAGGATCACCACCAGGGTGCGGTACGACAGCGGCAGTACCTGGCTGAAGTACTCGGCACAGGCGCAGGTCAGGCCAACTGCGGTCACCAGGCAGGCCAGGGCGATCAGCACGGCCAGGAAGCCGCTGCCCAGCGAGCCGAAGGTGTGCTGTACATAGGCATGCAGTACCGCTGCGCCGTTGCTGGCACCGGCGGCGATTTCATGGCTGCCGGCACCCAGGCGGAACAGGCTGATGTACACCAGGGCCAGGCCGACGCCGGCGATCAGGCCGGCGATGATCGCGTAGCGGGTGATCAACCGCGGCGATTCGACACCGCGCGAACGGATGGCATTGACGATGACGATACCGAACACCAGCGCGCCGAGGGTATCCATGGTCAGGTAACCATTGATGAAGCCCTGGGAGAACGGTGCGGCGACGTAGGCCGGCTGCGCTTCACCGATACCACCGGCGGGCAGCATGAACGCGGCGATGCCGAGCGCGGCCAGGGCGATGATCTTCAGTGGCGCGAGGAAGCGGCCGACGGTGTCGAGCAACTTGCCCGGGTACATGGAAACCGCCAGCACCACCAGGAAGTACACCAGGCTGTAGATGAACAGGGCCAGCGGGCTTTCACCGGTCAGCGGCGCAACACCCACCTCGAAGGATACGGTGGCGGTACGCGGGGTCGCGAACAGCGGGCCTACCGACAGGTAGCACACTGCCGCCAGCAGGCCGCCGGCGACTTTGCCGATCGGGCTGCTCAGGGCATCCATGCCGCCGCCGACCTTGGCCAGGGCGACAACGGTGATGACCGGCAGGCCCACAGCAGTGATCAGGAAACCCAGCGCCGCCATCCACACGTGTGGACCGGATTGCAGACCGACGATAGGTGGGAAAATGATATTGCCCGCGCCGACGAACAAAGCGAACGTCATAAAACCAAGTGCCAGGATATCCTGGCCTTTTAAAACTTTCATTAAGGAAATACCACACTGCTGAAATCGGGATTTAGAGAGGGATTTCCCCTTGGGTGAGGGAAATGCTGCCTGGCTGGATGAGCCAGACCCGTTTAGCGTGTCGTTCCCTTTTGGGGAGCGGGCACAAAATGAGTGCATAGGTTAACGAATTTGTCACAGAAACGCACTGCTGCAGGGCTGCTTGTCCGATGTGTGAATATGCGTGTCGCTTGCGCGACAGCCTCAAGCGGCAAGTTACAAGCCGCAAGCTTGCCGCAAAACCCTCTTGGAGCTTGAAGCTTGCCGCTTGCCGCTGCTGCCTGGTAAACAAAAAAGGCCACCCGAAGGTGGCCTTTCTTGTTTAGCGGGCAGTGATTACTTCTTCACTTCCCAGCCAGTCAGCTCGGCCAGGGCCTTGCCGATGTCTGCCAGCGAACGCACGGTTTTCACACCAGCGTCCTGCAGCGCAGCGAATTTCTCGTCTGCAGTGCCTTTGCCGCCGGAGATGATGGCGCCAGCGTGGCCCATACGCTTGCCCGCAGGAGCGGTAACACCAGCGATGTAGGAAACCACAGGCTTGGTGACGTTGGCTTTGATGTAGGCAGCTGCTTCTTCTTCAGCCGAACCGCCGATCTCGCCGATCATGACGATCGCTTCGGTCTTCGGGTCTTCCTGGAACAGCTTCAGGATGTCGATGAAGTTGGAGCCCGGGATCGGGTCGCCACCGATACCGACGCAGGTGGACTGACCGAAACCGGCGTCAGTGGTCTGCTTGACCGCTTCGTAGGTCAGGGTGCCGGAACGCGAAACGATACCGACCTTGCCTGGCAAGTGGATGTGACCTGGCATGATGCCGATCTTGCACTCGCCCGGAGTGATGACGCCTGGGCAGTTAGGGCCGATCAGGGTAACACCCAGTTCGTCGCACTTGACCTTGGCATCGAGCATGTCCAGGGTAGGAATGCCTTCGGTAATGCACACGATCAGCTTGATGCCGCCGAAGGCAGCTTCCAGGATCGAGTCCTTGCAGAAAGGAGCCGGAACGTAGATGACCGACGCGTCAGCGCCGGTAGCTTCTACTGCTTCTTTCACAGTGTTGAACACTGGCAGGCCCAGGTGGGTGGTGCCACCCTTGCCTGGCGTCACGCCGCCGACCATCTTGGTGCCGTAGGCGATGGCTTGCTCGGAGTGGAAAGTACCTTGCGAGCCGGTGAAGCCCTGGCAGATGACTTTGGTGTCTTTATTGATCAGGACGCTCATTACTTGCCCTCCGCAGCTTTGACAACTTGTTGAGCAGCGTCGGTCAGGCTGGTTGCAGCAATGATGTTCAAACCGCTTTCTGCCAGTACTTTAGCACCCAGTTCAGCGTTGTTGCCTTCGAGGCGAACAACAACCGGCACCTTGACGCCGACTTCTTTCACAGCGCCAATGATGCCTTCGGCAATCATGTCGCAGCGAACGATGCCGCCGAAGATGTTGACCAGAACGGCCGCGACATTGCTGTCGGACAGGATGATCTTGAAGGCTTCGGTAACGCGCTCTTTGGTAGCACCACCACCTACGTCGAGGAAGTTGGCTGGCTTGCCGCCGTGCAGGTTGACGATGTCCATGGTACCCATGGCCAGGCCGGCACCGTTGACCATGCAGCCGATGTTGCCTTCCAGGGCCACGTAGTTCAGCTCGAAGCTGGCAGCGTGGGCTTCACGAGGATCGTCCTGCGACGGGTCGTGGAAGGTTTTCAGCTTAGGCTGACGGTACATGGCGTTAGCGTCGATGTTGATCTTGGCATCGAGGCAGTGCAGGTCGCCGTCGGCCTTGATGACCAGCGGGTTTACTTCCAGCAGGGCCAGGTCGTGTTCTTTGAACAGCTTGGCCAGGCCTACGAAAATCTTGGCGAACTGAGCAACTTGCTTGCCTTCCAGACCCAGCTGGAACGCCAGTTCACGACCCTGGAATGGCTGAGCGCCAACCAGTGGATCGATAGTAGCCTTGATGATCTTCTCAGGAGTCTCGTGAGCGACTTTCTCGATGTCCACGCCACCTTCGGTGGAGGCCATGAACACGATACGACGGCTCGAACGGTCGACTACAGCGCCCAGGTACAGCTCTTTGGCGATGTCAGTGCAGGATTCGACCAGGATCTTGGTCACTGGCTGACCGTTGGCGTCGGTCTGGTAGGTTACCAGACGCTTGCCCAACCATTGCGCAGCGAACGCCTTGGCGTCTTCCTTGCTGCGAACCAGCTTGACGCCGCCCGCTTTACCGCGACCACCGGCGTGGACCTGGGCTTTGACAACCCACTCGGTGCCACCGATCTTGTCGCAGGCTTCTGCGGCAGCTTCAGGGGTGTCGACTGCGAAACCCTTGGAAACTGGCAGGCCGTATTCAGCGAACAGCTGCTTACCCTGATACTCGTGAAGATTCATGCTTTTTACCGTCTTCGTTAGGTACTGCGCTTCGGCGCTGCGCTCCATGGGAGTGCCGCGCCACCTGTGACCACTTGCCCCCGGTATGCTCCGGGAGTTCGAGTCCGGCGGACTTTCCGCGGTGAGTCATGCACGCAAGACTCACGACGGGCCACCCGCCGTGGTTTCTTATTGTTTAACGCTTCTTACGGTTGGCAACGTGAATGGCACCGCCATTTACAGCCAGCGCGGCTTCATGCAGCGCTTCGGACAGGGTCGGATGGGAGAAAACCATCATGCCCAGGTCTTCGGCGCTGGTGCCGAATTCCATAGCGATTGCACCCTGCTGCACCAGTTCGGCAGCCGATGGGCCAATCACGTGTACACCCAGGACGCGGTCGGTCTTGGCATCGGCGATGACCTTGACGAAACCACCGGTGTCGTTGGCAGCCATCGCACGGCCGCTGGCCGCGAACGGGAAGGTGCCCACGTTAACCTCAACGCCTTCGGCCTTCAAGGTCTGTTCGGTTTTACCGACCCATGCGATTTCCGGGTGGGTGTAGATAACCGACGGGATCAGGTCGTAGTTCATCTGGGCTTTGTGGCCCTTGATGCGCTCGACAACCATGATGCCCTCTTCCGAGGCCTTGTGCGCCAGCATCATGCCACGAACCACGTCACCGATGGCGTAAACGCCCGGTACGCTGGTCGCGCAGTGATCGTCGACGAAGATGAAACCACGCTCGTCGATGGTCACGCCGCTGTCGGCAGCCAGCAGGTCGGTGGTCACCGGACGACGGCCGACCGCAACGATCAGCTTGTCGAAGGTGATCTTCTGCTCGCCGTTGGCGTCGGTGTAGGTCACTTCGACTTCAGCGCCGTTGACCTTCGAGCCGGTCACGCGAGCGCCCAGCTTGATGTCCAGGCCTTGCTTGGTCAGGGTTTTCAGCGCTTCCTTGGAGACGGCGGCGTCAGCGGCCATCAGGAAGGTGTCCAGGGCTTCCAGGACGGTGACTTCTGCGCCCAGGCGAGCCCAGACCGAACCCAGCTCCAGACCGATCACGCCAGCACCGATCACGCCCAGGCGCTTGGGTACGGTTTGGAATTCCAGGGCGCCGGTGGAGTCGACGATGACGTTCTGGTCGACCGGAGCCGGTGGAATGTCGATCGGACGCGAACCGGAAGCCAGGATGACGTTCTCGGCTTCGATGATTTCGGTAGTGCCGTCAGCCTTGGTGACTTCGACTTTCTTGCCAGCCAGCAGCTTGCCGTGGCCCTGGATCGAGGTTACGCCGTTGGCCTTGAACAGGGTGGCAACACCGCCGGTCAGGTTTTTGACGATGCCAGCCTTGCGGCCAACCATCGCGGCGACGTCCATCTTCACTTCACCAGTGGAGATACCGTGGACGTTGAAGCTCTCTTTGGCTTCCTTGTACTTCCAGGAGCTGTCCAGCAGGGCCTTGGAAGGAATGCAACCCACGTTCAGGCAGGTACCGCCGAGGGCCAGCTTGCCTTCGCCGTCAGTGTACTTCTCGATACAGGCAGTGCTCAGACCGAGTTGCGCAGCCTTGATGGCAGCTACGTAGCCGCCAGGACCTGCGCCAATCACTACCACATCAAATTTTTGCGACATTCAGAAAATCCTCTTTAAAGCTGCAAGCGATAAGCTGCAAGCCACAAGCTCAAGCGCAAACCGTTCAGGCTTGCCGCTTGAAGCTTGCAGCTTGCAGCTGCTCAATCAGATATCCAGCAGCAGACGAGCCGGGTCTTCCAGCAAGTTTTTGATGGTCACCAGGAAGGTCACGGCTTCTTTACCGTCGATCAGACGGTGGTCGTAGGACAGTGCCAGGTACATCATCGGACGGATCACGACCTGACCGTTAACGGCCATAGGACGCTGGATGATGTTGTGCATGCCCAGGATCGCAGCCTGCGGCGGGTTGACGATCGGGGTCGACATCATCGAACCAAAGGTACCACCGTTGGTGATGGTGAAGGTACCGCCGGTCATTTCGTCGATCGACAGTTTGCCGTCACGGGCTTTCTTGCCGAAGGTGGCGATGCCGTTCTCGATTTCAGCCAGGCTCATCTGCTCGGCGTTACGCAGTACCGGTACCACCAGGCCGCGGTCGCTGGAAACGGCAACGCCGATGTCCGCATAACCGTGGTAGACGATGTCGGAACCGTCGATCGAGGCGTTGACGGCCGGGAAGCGTTTCAGCGCTTCGGTGGCAGCCTTGACGAAGAACGACATGAAGCCCAGGCGTACGCCGTTGTGGGTCTTCTCGAACAGGTCCTTGTACTTCGAACGCAGGGCCATGACTTCAGTCATGTCGACTTCGTTGAAGGTGGTCAGCATGGCCATGTTCGACTGTGCTTCTACCAGGCGCTTGGCAACGGTGGCACGTACGCGAGTCATCGGTACACGCTTCTCGGTGCGATCGCCAGTGGCGACGACCGGGGCAGCAGCGGCAGCGGCTGGCTTGGCGGCAGGTGCGGCAGCCGGAGCGGATTTCTTCGCTTCGATGGCAGCAACCACGTCTTCCTTGGTGATGCGACCGTCTTTGCCGGTGCCCTTGATGCTGTTCAGGGCGATGCCGTTTTCTTCGGCCAGCTTGCGAGCAGCCGGAGCGCCGATGGCGTCTTCGTCGCCGGCAGCAGCGGCAGCAGGAGCAGCGGCGGCGGCAGGCGCGGCAGCAGCGGCAGGCGCAGCGGCAGCAACACCACCTTCTTCGATCGAACCCAGGACTTCGTCGGACAGGACGGTCTCGCCCTCGCCCTTGACGATTGCACCCAGTACGCCGTCAGCGGTAGCCAGTACTTCCAGGACAACCTTGTCGGTTTCGATGTCGACGATCAGCTCGTCACGCTTGACGGCTTCGCCCGGTTGCTTGTGCCAGGTGGCAACGGTGCCATCGGCAACCGATTCCGGGAAAGTAGGGGCTTTGATCTCGATAGCCATTATCAGTGGTTCCTTAAATTCGGTTTCTGGTGCGCGATGGCATTAAACGGTGAAGGCATCTTGCAGCAGTTTTTCCTGCTGCTCGGCGTGCATCGAAGCGTAACCACAAGCAGGTGCTGCCGAAGCATCGCGACCGGCGTACTCGAGGACCAGGTCCTTGTTGTGACGGGTCAGGATACGACGCATGTGGTGTTGGCTGCTGTACCAGGCGCCCTGGTTCATCGGCTCTTCCTGGCACCACACCACATCCTTGAGATTGGTGTACGGCGCGAGGATTTCGACCAGGTCGTCTTCAGGGAACGGATACAGCTGCTCGATACGCACGATGGCGATATCTTCGCGGCCTTCGGCACGGCGTTTTTCCAGCAGATCGTAGTAGACCTTGCCGCTGCACAGGACCAGGCGCGTGACGTTCTTCGGATCGAGGGTATCGATTTCCGGGATCACGGTCTGGAACGAGCCTTCGGCCAGTTCTTCCAGGGTCGAGATGGCCAGCTTGTGGCGCAGCAGCGACTTTGGCGTCAGCACGATCAGCGGCTTGCGCAGCGGACGGATGACCTGACGACGCAGCAGGTGGTAGATCTGAGCCGGCGTGGTCGGTACGCAAACCTGGACGTTGTGCTCGGCGCACAGCTGCAGGTAACGCTCCAGACGTGCCGAGGAGTGCTCAGGCCCCTGCCCTTCATAACCGTGTGGCAGCAGCATGGTCAGACCGCACAGACGGCCCCACTTGTGCTCGCCGCTGGTGATGAACTGGTCGACAACCACCTGGGCACCGTTGGCGAAGTCGCCGAACTGGGCTTCCCAGATCACCAGCGCATTCGGCTGGGTGGTCGAGTAGCCGTATTCGAACGCCAGGACCGCTTCTTCGGACAGGAACGAATCGTACAGGTCGAAACGTGGCTGGCCTTCAAAGAGGTTCTGCAGCGGGATGTAGGTGCTGGCGTCCTTCTGGTTGTGCAACACCGCGTGGCGGTGCGAGAAGGTGCCGCGACCAATATCCTGCCCGGTCATGCGAATCGGGTGACCTTCGAACGCGAGGGTGGCGTAGGCCATGGTTTCGGCGTAGCCCCAGTTGATCGGCAAGCCACCGGCCTGCATCTTCTGGCGATCTTCGTAGATCTTCGAAACCTGACGCTGAACCACGAAGCCTTCCGGCAGCTCCAGCAGCTTGGCCGACAGCTCCTGCAGGGTCTTCAGATCGAAGCGGGTGTCGTGACGCGCGGTCCAGGCGTGGCCCAGGTACGGACGCCAGTCGACGAACAGCTCTTTGTTCGGCTCTTTGACCAGGCTTTTCACTACGTGCAGGCCGTTGTCCAGCGCGTTGCGGTACTCGTCGACCTTGGCCTGGACGCGTTCGGCGTCAAGGCGACCCGCCTGGGTCAGGACGTCGGCGTACAGCTCGCGGGTGGTGCGCTGCTTGGCGATCTGCTGGTACATCAGCGGCTGGGTGCCGTTCGGCTCGTCGGCCTCGTTGTGGCCGCGACGACGGTAGCAGACCAGGTCGATGACCACGTCACGCTTGAACTGCATGCGGTAATCGACGGCCAGCTGGGTCACGAACAGCACTGCTTCCGGATCATCACCGTTGACGTGCAGGATCGGCGCCTGAATCATCTTGGCGACGTCGGTGGCGTACTCGGTGGAACGCGAGTCCAGCGGGTTGCTGATGGTGAAACCAACCTGGTTGTTGATCACGATGTGCACGGTACCGCCGGTCTTGAAACCGCGGGTCTGCGACATCTGGAAGGTTTCCATGACCACGCCTTGACCGGCGAATGCCGCGTCACCGTGGATGGAAATCGGCAGTACCTTGTCGCCAACGGTGTCGTTGCGACGGTCCTGACGGGCACGTACCGAACCTTCAACCACTGGCGAGACGATCTCCAGGTGCGAAGGGTTGAACGCCATGGCCAGGTGAACTTCGCCACCGGCAGTCATCACGTTGGACGAGAAGCCCTGGTGGTATTTCACGTCACCGGAACCCAGTTCGACCTTCTTCTTGCCTTCGAACTCGTCGAACAGGTCGCGCGGGTTCTTGCCGAAGGTGTTGACCAGGACGTTCAGACGACCACGGTGGGCCATGCCGATGACAACTTCCTTGGTGCCGTAGGAACCGGAGCGCTGAATCAGCTCGTCCAGCATCGGAATCAGGCTCTCGCCGCCTTCCAGGCCGAAACGCTTGGTGCCCGGGTATTTGGTACCCAGGTATTTTTCCAGACCCTCGGCGGCGGTGACGCGCTCGAGCAGGTGGCTCTGAATATCCGCAGAGAAGACTGGACGCCCACGCACGCTCTCCAGACGCTGCTGGAACCAGCTGCGCTGCTCGGAGTCGACGATGTGGGTGAATTCGGCGCCAATGGTGCGGCAATATGTCTGCTGCAAAGCGTCGAAGATTTCGCGTAGGCTCGCTTCCTCTTTGCCGATGAACAGGTCGCCGGCACGGAAGGTCGTATCAAGATCGGCATTGGTCAAGCCGTAATGATTGATCGACAGGTCTACTGGCGCAGGGCGCTGCCACAACCCCAGGGGGTCGAGCTTAGCGGCTTGGTGGCCGCGCATACGGTAGGCCTGGATCAGTCGCAGAACTTCAACCTGCTTCTTCTCGTGTTCACTGCTCACGCTCCCGGCGGAAACCGGTTGGGCGCGGCGCTGGTTCTTTGCCAGCAGTACGAAATGGTCGCGGATTGTAGAGTGCGATACATCGGTAGCGGTGCTGCCTTCGGCGGGCAACTTCTGGAAGTAAGTGCGCCACTCTTCTGGCACAGCGTTAGGGTCGTGCAGGTAAAGCTCGTAGAGCTCTTCCACATATGCAGCGTTACCACCTGAAAGGTGGGCGCTATCCCACATGCGCTGCATCACGCTTTCTTGCATGCTTGGTCACCCTCGGTTAGGGGACGGATCGGCAAGAGCCACAGCACGCCTGGAAAAGTCCTAATGCAGCGACCCAACCAAGCCACCAAGGATCCTACAGATTTTCCGGGTACCAGCCCGGAAGCCCCTGCTGGTCTCATATCTTCATAGGTAAAAGCTTGGGCTTTGTGGGCCCTAGCTCGGGTTTCACCTTGGTGCGGGCAAGGGCCCGCACCTTGGCGTACTACGGGTACAACACTTTTAAAATCAGGTACCGCTTTGCAGCAGCATGTTACGTACGTGACCGATGGCCTTGGTCGGGTTCAGACCTTTAGGGCAAACGTTTACGCAGTTCATGATGCCGCGGCAACGGAACACGCTGAACGGGTCATCCAGCGAAGCCAGACGCTCCTGGGTCTTGGTGTCACGGCTGTCGGCCAGGAAACGATAGGCCTGCAGCAGTGCAGCTGGACCGAGGAACTTGTCCGGGTTCCACCAGAACGACGGGCAGGAAGTCGAGCAGCAAGCGCACAGGATGCACTCGTACAGGCCGTCCAGCTTTTCACGTTCTTCCGGCGACTGCAGGCGCTCGATGGCCGGAGCCGGCGTGTCGTTCTGCAGGAATGGCTTCACCTTCTCGTACTGCTTGTAGAAGATGCTCATATCGACGACCAGGTCACGAATGACCGGCAATCCAGGCAAAGGGCGAACAATCAGCTTGTTGCGCTTGACCACGGCCGACAGCGGCGTGATGCAGGCCAGGCCGTTCTTGCCGTTGATGTTCATGCCATCGGAACCGCAAACACCTTCACGGCAGGAACGACGATACGAGAAACCTTCGTCCTGTTCCTTGATCAGTGCCAAGACATCGAGAACCATCAGGTCCTTGCCGCCGGTATCGACCTGGAACACCTGCATCTTGGGTGCCGAGTCGGTATCGGGGTTGTAACGATAAACTTCGACTTGCAACATTGTGGCCACCCTTAGTAAGTCCGGACTTTAGGCTCGAACGCCGGAACGGTTTTCGGCGCGAAGTTGACGGCGCGCTTGGCGACGCGCTTCTCACCCGGGAAGTACAGGGTGTGGCACAGCCAGTTTTCGTCGTCACGGTCTTCGTAGTCTTCACGGGCGTGAGCGCCGCGGGACTCTTTACGGACTTCTGCAGCGATTGCAGTGGCCTCGGCGACTTCCAGCAGGTTCTGCAGCTCCAGCGCTTCGATACGCGCGGTGTTGAAGGCCTGGGACTTGTCGTTGATCTTGACATTGGCGATGCGCTCGCGCAGGCCAGCCAGTTGCTCGATACCCTTCTGCATGTATTCGCCGGTACGGAATACACCGAAGTAGTTCTGCATGCAGCTTTGCAGCTCGCGACGCAGGGTAGCCACGTCTTCGCCGGTGTTGCGCTCGTTGAGCTTGTTCAGGCGGCTCAGGGCAACATCGATGTCGGTGTCGCTGGCGTCGAGGTATTCGATACCGTCGCTCAGCGCTTTTTCCAGGTGCAGGCCGGCAGCGCGACCGAAGACTACCAGGTCGAGCAGCGAGTTGCCGCCCAGGCGGTTGGCACCGTGAACCGATACGCACGCCACTTCACCGACCGCGAACAGGCCCGGGATGATGTGGTCGACGCCATCGGCGTCCTGGGTCATGGCCTGGCCATGGATGTTGGTGGCAACGCCGCCCATCATGTAGTGGCAGGTTGGCACAACAGGAACCGGCGCGACCACAGGGTCAACGTGAGCGAAGGTCTTGGACAGCTCGCAGATGCCTGGCAGGCGGCTGTGCAGTACTTCTTCACCCAGGTGGTCAAGCTTGAGCATCACGTGGTCGCCGTTAGGGCCACAGCCGTTGCCGGCGATGATTTCTTTAACCATGGAACGGGCCACAACGTCACGACCGGCGAGGTCTTTGGCGTTAGGCGCATAACGTTCCATGAAACGCTCGCCGTGCTTGTTGATCAGGTAACCGCCTTCACCGCGGCAACCTTCAGTGACCAGTACACCAGCGCCGGCGATGCCGGTCGGGTGGAACTGCCACATCTCGATGTCCTGCACCGGAACGCCTGCACGCAGGGCCATGCCGATACCGTCACCGGTATTGATCAGGGCGTTGGTGGTGGAGGAGTAGATACGGCCTGCACCGCCAGTGGCCAGAACGGTAGCCTTGGCTTTGATGTACAGGGTTTCGCCGGTTTCGATGCAGATGGCGATCACACCGACGAACGCACCTTCCTGGTTCTTCACCAGGTCAACGGCGTAGTACTCGTTGAGGAAGGTGGTGCCTGCTTTCAGGTTGCCCTGGTACAGGGTGTGCAGCAGCGCGTGACCGGTACGGTCGGAGGCGGCGCAGGTACGGGCGGCCTGGCCACCTTTACCGAAGTCCTTGGACTGACCGCCGAACGGGCGCTGGTAGATACGGCCTTGCTCGGTACGCGAGAACGGCAGACCCATGTGGTCCAGTTCGAACACGGCAGCAGGACCTTCCTGACACATGTATTCGATAGCGTCCTGGTCACCGATGTAGTCGGAACCCTTGACGGTATCGTACATGTGCCAGCGCCAGTCATCGTTCGGGTCGGCCGAAGCGATGGCACAGGTGATGCCACCCTGGGCCGATACAGTGTGCGAACGGGTCGGGAAGACCTTGGTGATCACGGCAGTCTTGTGACCGCCCTGGGCCAGCTGCAGCGCAGCGCGCATGCCGGCACCGCCGCCACCAATGATGATGGCGTCGAATGAAATCGTAGGAATGTTAGCCATGAATCAGATACCCCAGAGAATCTGCACACCCCAGACGAAGTACGCGAACATCGCGACACCACATACCGCCTGGAACAGGAAACGTACGGCAGTCGCCGACTTGCCCAGCGCCATCGGCGTCAGGTAGTCGGTGGCAATGGTCCACATGCCGACCCAGGCGTGAGCGCCCAGGGCCACAAGGGCCAGCAGACTGAAAATACGCATCGCGTTGTTGGAGAACAGAGCGTGCCACTGGGCAAACTCGATGCCCGGGTGCGCGACCAGGTATCCGATCAGGAAAATGAAATAAGCCGCGAGAACGACCGCAGAAACGCGCTGCGCCATCCAGTCATAGAGGCCCGAACGCGAGAGGTTCGTGACGTTGGTTACCATATCCAAACTCCTGCCAGCACAATCACCACCACGGAAACGGCGATGATAATTTTCGAGCCCAGTCGGCCGCCTTCCAGCGTTTCACCGATGCCCATGTCCATGATCAAGTGGCGCACACCGGCTACCAAGTGATACAGCAAGGCGGACAGGAGGCCCCATGCCACGAACTTGGCCAGCGGACTGGTCAAGCATGCCTTCACCTCGGCGAAACCTTCCTCCGAACCCAGGGATTTGCCCAATGCATAAAGCATGAAGCCAAGGCCCAGGAAGAGGATGATGCCGGAAACACGGTGAAGAAATGACGTAACGCCGGTAATGGGGAGTTTGATGGTCCTTAGGTCTAGGTTTACAGGTCGTTGGCTTTTCACGGCTTTTTTCACACTGAAGAGCCCCTAGCAAGCAGGGCAAAGTTGTTGGTAAGTGTACTGGTCAGGTACCCACCACCCAGGGAGTGACGACCCCAGCAACACGGGCTTGCAAGCCCCTGGCGGTCGGGGGCCGATTATAGACAGTTAGGCTACTAATGACAACGCAGACACCTAGCCCAAATAGCGCATTGCCTTTAGCGAACAAAAGGCGTAAACGGGCGGTAATTTCGAGGAAAAACAGCGCCCAAAGCCCTTTACAACCGTGCTTTAGGCAAATTGACATTCGAATTTATCTCACTATAGTGGTGCGGGCCCTGCGTGGGGGGTCTGTCTGATGATTTCAAGCATTAATAGGAGGCCACATGGCTGACAAAAAAGCGCAGTTGGTCATCGAGGGCGCAGCCCCCGTCGAGCTGCCCATTTTAACCGGCACCGTTGGTCCCGATGTTATCGACGTTAGAGGGTTGGGGGCCACGGGTCACTTCACTTTCGACCCTGGTTTCATGGCGACCGCATCCTGCGAGTCGAAGATCACTTATATCGACGGCGACAAGGGTATCCTGCTGCACCGCGGCTATCCGATCGAGCAACTGGCCGAAAAATCCGACTACCTCGAGACTTGCTACCTGCTGCTCAACGGCGAACTGCCGAATGCCGAGCAGAAGGCCCAGTTCGTCAGCACCGTGAAGAACCACACCATGGTTCACGAGCAGTTGAAGTCCTTCTTCAACGGCTTCCGTCGCGACGCCCACCCGATGGCCGTCATGTGCGGCGTGGTTGGCGCCCTGTCGGCGTTCTACCATGACTCGCTGGACATCAATAACCCGCAGCACCGCGAAATCTCCGCGGTCCGCCTGGTCGCCAAGATGCCGACCCTGGCAGCGATGGTGTACAAGTACTCCATGGGCCAGCCCATGATGTACCCGCGCAACGACCTGTCGTACGCGGAAAACTTCCTGCACATGATGTTCAACACCCCGTGCGAGATCAAACCGATCAGCCCGGTACTGGCCAAGGCAATGGACCGGATCTTCATCCTCCACGCCGACCACGAGCAGAACGCATCGACCTCCACCGTCCGTCTGGCCGGCTCTTCGGGTGCCAACCCGTTCGCCTGTATCGCTGCCGGCATCGCTGCACTGTGGGGCCCTGCCCACGGCGGCGCCAACGAAGCGGTACTGACCATGCTCGATGAAATCGGCGATGTCTCGAACATCGACACGTTCATCGCCAAGGCCAAGGACAAGAACGATCCGTTCAAGCTGATGGGCTTCGGTCACCGCGTTTACAAAAACCGCGACCCGCGCGCCACCGTGATGAAACAGACCTGCGACGAAGTCCTGCGCGAGCTGGGCATCAAGAACGACCCGCAGCTGGAACTGGCCATGCGCCTGGAAGAGATCGCCCTCACCGATCCTTACTTCATCGAGCGCTCGCTATACCCGAACGTCGACTTCTACTCGGGGATCATCCTCAAGGCGATCGGCATTCCAACCAGCATGTTCACCGTGATCTTCGCCCTGGCGCGGACCGTCGGCTGGATTTCGCACTGGAAAGAAATGCTCTCCAGCCCTTACAAGATCGGCCGCCCTCGCCAGCTGTACACCGGCTACGAGTCGCGCGACATCGTCAAGCTGGAAGACCGCAAGTAAGCCCTTCGGGCCGAACACGAAAAAGGCTGCCCTCGGGCAGCCTTTTTTTTGCGCTCTCATCGCGGCTCACGCCCCCTGTGGGAGCGGGCTTGCCCCGCGATTCCCCAACAGTTGACGCAAGCCCGCCAATTACACCAACTGTACTTACGGCTTCTCGGCCCGCTCTTTCAACGCTTTCAAAGTATTGAACGGCGCATCGACCACAAACTTGTTCGCCACCATCGACGGCACGCTGCCGCCCGGCTCGGTGTGTACCTGGTAAGTCACCTCGGTGCCACCGTCTTTTGGCTGCAGCTTCCAGAAACCCTCGACCTTGGCCACCCGCACAAAGCCCTTCTCTTCCGGCAGGTAGGTGGGTACGCCTTGAAGCTTGCGGGTCAGGCTGCCATCGGCCGCGACGGTAGTGGTGACATGCATGACCGAATCACGCGCAGTAACCGGCCACGGGGTATTGAACTGGGTGTAGGTCCAGCTCTGGTCACCTTCGGTTTTCAGCAGCTTTTGCGACTTGCACTCATGAATCCAGGCGCAGGCCCCGGCAACGTCTTCCTGCAAGGCCTTGACCTTGGCCAGCGGCGCCTTGATGAAGGTTACGCCGCGATAGGCTTTGTAATCGGATCCGGCAACCTCGCTTAGCTCGATCTTGATCCCCTCTTCGTCCTTGGCTTGCTTCCAATTCTCGGCATGCGCCAGCGGCACCAGCGCCGCTCCCAGACCCAACACCAGTGCCATGTGCTTAAACGATCCCATGCTTTTGTTCCTTATTGTCGAAGATCCGCGTTTCAAGCTGCCGTCATTTGCTCAAGCCACCCCAGGATCCTGATCGCCTCGTCGCGGTCGTTGCCGCAGACCTCGGCCTCTGCCTTGAAACCACCACACACCGGCGGGCGCTCGGGCTTGCCGAACAAGCCACAGAGGTTGGCAACCGACAAGTGCAGGCAGCGCTCACCGGCGGGCTTGCCCTTGGGCATCCCCGGTATCGGCGAGCTGATGGAGGGCGCAATGCAGCAGGCGCCACAACCTTCACGGCAATTCATGACAACAGAATCCTCGGAGTAACAAATGATGAATGAACCCGGATAGTAACCGCTTAAACAGGTGTTTGAAATTGCTCGCAGGATGAAATATCAGCCTGAAAGTGATGACCGAACAGTCAGTTCTGCCCTACTGCTTGAACTCGAACTCGATCGCCGCGCCTTCGACATCCTTGCGGCTTTCATTGCGCAGTTGCAGCTGCATTTCGTTGCTGATCAGCCGGCCATTGAGCTGGAACGGACTGTCAGACGGCGGCTTTTCGCCAAACAGATAGGGCAGCAATGGCTTGGGCAGCGGCGCTTGTTCCTGGGTGTCGGGCTTCATTTCCTTGACCAGGCCAGAGGGCAGGCTTAAGTCGAGCTTGGTTTTGGGCAACGGCTTTGGTGCCGCCTTGGCACTTTTGCGCGCGCTGCGCTGGGTGGCCTTGGCAGTGGCTTTTTTACGCACCGGCGGTGTTTTTGCCTGCTTTGGCTTGGCGACAGGCGTGGTGCTTTTCGTTGCGGAGGCTTTGCCGGCCGGCGCGGTTTCGGCCACTGCTGCCCAGGTGCAGGCCAAGCCACCGAGCAAACACAGGGACAACCCGATACAACGCAACGCTTTCATAGGCACCGACGATTATCCCTAAAAATGCTTATGCTCCCCGTTCCCGACGCGACTGGCAAGTCTAGAAAAACGCGCCCGAGGCCGATTCCTGGCACAACTGGCTGGCGAGCATCCCCAGGGTCATCACCGCCCGCTCCGCTTCACGGTTCCATGGGATGCCGCAGTTCAGGCGGATGCAGTGGTTGAACTGCTCGGTATTACTGAAGATCAGCCCCGGAGCGATACTGATGCCCTGTTGCAGCGCGCGCACATGCAACTCCTGGGTATTGACCCGCCCCGGCAGGCTCACCCAGAGGATGAAACCACCGGTGGGCCGGGTCATCTGTGTGCCTTCGGGGAAGTGCTGCTGCACGGCCAGTTGATAGGCACTGAGATTTTTCCGGTACTCCTGACGGATGAAACGCAGATGCCGGTCGTAACCTCCGTTCTCCAGGTAGGACGCCACTCCCATTTGGGTCACGCTGCAGGCCGAGTGGGTAGTGAAGGTCTGCAAGCGCTGGATTTCCGCCTGGTACTTGCCGGCGATCATCCAGCCGATGCGCACACCCGGCGACAAGGTCTTGGAAAAGCTCGAGCAATAGATCACCCGGCTTAGCCGGTCGAAGGCCTTGAGCGCCTTGGTCTTGCCTTGCTCGAACATCAACTCGCCATAGATATCATCTTCAATGATCTGGATGTCGAAGTCCGACGCCAGGCGCAACAGCTGCTTCTGGCGATCTTCCGGAATAGTGCCGCCCAGCGGATTGCTCAGGCGCGCGGTCAACACCAGGGCCTTGATCGACCACTGGTTGGCCGCCAACTGCAACGCTTCGAGGCTGATGCCGGTAGACGGATCACTGGGAATTTCGATGACTTTCAGGCCGAGCAGGTCGGCCAGTTGCAGTAAGCCGTAGTAGGTTGGCGATTCAGCGGCGATCAGGTCGCCCGGCCGGGTCAATACCCGTAGCGACATCTGCAGGGCGTCGACGCAGCCATGGGTGACCACCACTTCGCTGGGGTCGACCACCACGCCGGCATCGCGCATGCGAATGGCGATCTGCCGGCGCAGTGGCTCGAAGCCCGGGCTGAACATATAGCTGAAAGCCCGCGGGCTATGAAATCGGGTGACCTTGGCCAACTGCTGGTGCAGCGCCCGCACCGGTAAATAGTCGACATGCGGTACCGCCGCGCCAAAGGGGAACACCCCGTCGCGCCGGGCTTCGGTCAATACCTGCTGGATGATGCTGCTGCGCGTAACCAGGCCCGGGCGCTCGACCCGGGCGATGTCCGGGGTTTGCGCGGTCAGCGCCGGCGTCTGGTGCACGTAATAACCGGACTGCGGCCGTGCGCGGATCAGGCCCTGGTCCTCGAGGTTGGCATAGGCCTGCAGCACCGTGGCATGGCTGACATTGAGCTGCGAGCTCATCTTGCGCACCGACGGCACCCGCTCACCTGGCTGGTACACACCGCGGCGAATATCTTCGGCCAGTTGCTGGGCGATGCGCTGGTAGAGCAACAGGTTGGTCATGATCAGTTCTCGACACGCAGGCAATGTAGTTGTTTTTGTACGGCTGTTTCGGCCCAGAATACCGTAACAGTTGCGAAGTGTACTGGGACAGATTGCAGAATAGTCGACAATACAGTTGTGTGACAGAGAGGGCGATTATCATTTTCTGCGAGCTTATCCATTCGCTGGGGCGCCGCTGCTGGCCCCTTCCGCCCTTACGGCGGGTCCCTTTTGTTCTTGGCAAAAGGAACCAAAACCGCTCGCTCCAGCATACGGCCCTACGCTGCGCTCCGGG
>NZ_JBNDLE010000015.1:0-132803 GCF_050435905.1 Pseudomonas sp. 2835
CGGTAGCGGGTGCGGCGAAAGCCGGTGTCGCCCTGGCTGAACAGGCTGACCAGGCCGTGCACGTAGCGCACCGGGGTGTCGCCCCGCCACAGGGTTAACAGCGCGGCAAGGTCGAGCACGCGGTTGAAGTCGACGGCCGGGTCGTGGCTGGCCAGCTCCAGGCTTAGGCGAAAGGGCCGGGACAGGCCTTCCTCGAGATGGAACTCGACCACTTCGAAGACGTCGCCCTGCAGGGGCTCGAAGGTGAAGCGCAGGTCGCTTTTGCGGGGCATGGGGGGCTCTCTTGACTAGACCGGCAGATGGCGGGATGCCATACAGGCAACCCCGGGAAATCTAGGCAGGTGTCAGCTCACGCCTCAAGGGATGAACTGCAATCAAGAGAGGTCCTACAGCGTCCTTCGCCTTTGTCTGTCAGATGTGTCGGACAGATGCCGTTGCTTCAGATCACCGGATCCCAGCGCTGTGACCAGTCGCTCTCACCGGCGACCACTTCGCGCAGCACCCTGAACGCCTGTTGCAGCGCCTCGCTGTCGCGCTCGCGGGCATAGACAAGGTAGGTGGGGTAGGTGAACTCGGGCGCTTGCGGCACGCGCTCGAATACGCCGCTGTCCAGGTAGGCCTGCACCACGCGGGTACGGAAGTAGCCGCTGCCGCCGTGTTCGAGGATGTACTGCAGCGCCAGCGGCCCGAGGTTGAAGCTCAGCGCCGGGCGCGCGCATTCGGGCAGGGCGGCGTCGTGGCGGCGGCGGAAGGCCTGGCCCCAGTCGATGTACACGTAGGGCTCGGGTTTGTTCTTGCGGCGGATGCGGATGAGCTTTTCTTCCATCAATTGCTCCACCTGCAGGCCCGGGCCGTAGGTGGGCTGATAGACCAGCACGGCATCGAGCACGCCCATTTCCACTTTGTGCAGCAACGACTCGCCGTCGCTGACTTCGCTGCGAATGGCGTGGCCGGGCATTTCCCGGTGCAGGGCGCTGACCCAGCCAAGCACCATGGGGTTGCCGAGGCTGACTTCGCCGCCGATGTGCAGTACCTGGTGGCAGCCTTCGGGCAAGGGCAGGTCGCGGCGCGCGGCCTCCCAGGTTTGCACCAGCTGGTTGGCATACACCACGAAGGCCTCGCCGTCGGCGGTGAGGCTGGCGCCGCTGCGGCTGCGGATGAACAACCGGCAGGCGAGCTGCTGTTCGAGCTTTTGCACCCGCGCGGTGATGGCCGTCTGGGTAACGTGCAGGCGCTCGGCAGCGGACACCAGGCTGCCGGTGCGGACGATTTCCAGAAAGGTGCGGGCGAGCTCGATATCCATGGGGCAGCCTGGTTTTTGCGGTGGCCTATTCTAGTGGCTTTGCACGGGTTTGGGGCGTGGCTGTGGTGGCTTTTGTCCCGGATTGCGAGCCCTGCGGGCTCGATCGCTGGCAAGCCAGCTCCCACAGGTACTGTGTACATCTGACCTTGTGGGAACTGGCTTTGCCAGCGGTGGGCTGCACAGCAGCCCCGAAGAATCAGTCGTACAGCACCGGCTGGCGATCCCGGTGCACATCGTTCAAGGCACTGATGCGCTTGTCCCGCGCCTCGCTCAGGTCGAGGCGGGCATGGATGATTTGCGTGCCGGCCGGCGCTTCATGCAGCGGTCCGGCCAGCGGGTAGCCGTTGGCATCGACAATCACCGAACCACCGACCCAATCCACTTCGCGTTCATGGCCGTTGCGGTCACAGGCGGCGATGTACAAGCGGTTGACCGAAGCATTGGCCTGCACCCGTACCACTTCCGCGGGCCGCTCGCCGAGCGGTCGCGGGCCGTCCGGCCAGTTCACCGGGGCGCACAGCAGTTCGGCCCCGGCCAGGGCTGGCAAGCGCACCCACTCGGGGAATTCGAGGTCGTAGCAGATCATCACCGCGATGCGCCCGAAGCGCGTATCGATCACCGGCGGCGGCTGCCCGCCGGGGCTGAAGATGCGTTTTTCGTCGTTCCATAAATGCGCCTTGCGGTACACCGCGCGCACGCCGTCGGCATCGACCAGGGCGGCGCTGTTGTACAGCTCGTCGCGTTCGGTGCGTTCGCAAAAACCGCCGACGATGACGATGTCCAGCTCCGCCGCCAGCGCTGCCCACTGGCGCAGGGTTTCGCCGTTGGGTGTTTCGGCCAGGCTCAGGGCTTCGTTGCGGTCGGCGAACACGTAGCCGCTTTGCACCAGCTCCGGCAGCACCACCACCTGGGCGTCTTGCCCGGCGGCGCTGCGGATCGCCTGCAGGGCGCGCTCGCGGTTGTACTTCAGTTCGCCGACCTGCGGCGCCAGTTGGCAGCAGGCGACCTGGATCAGGGTTGGACTCATGCGTGGGCTTCCTCAAGCAGGCGCTCGCTGGCCGCTGCCAGGCGTTGTTCGCCGGGCAGGTCGAGCGAGCGGCAGAGCAGGGCGTAGAGGCTGCCGGTGACCAGCAGACCGATGACAAAAGCAATGTCGGCACCGCCCAGCGCGGCGGCTGCGGGGCCGGTGTAAAAGCTCAAGGCCATGAACGGCACCATCGCCAGCAAACCCAGGCCGTAAGCGATCAGCCCGGGCTTGCCCCAGGCACCGTAGATGCCGTCGGGGTTGAAGATTTCGCTGATCACGTAGTGGCCCTTGCGCACGCAGTAGAAGTCCACCAGGTTGACCGCGGTCCACGGCACCAGGAAGTACAGCATCAGCAGCACGAAGGTGTTGAAGCTGCCCAGGTAGCTCTCGGGGATGGCCAGGGCAACGATAAAGACAATGGTGGCGATCACGCTGATGCCGGCCACGCGGATCTTCAGCGACGGCGTGACCTGCTTGAAGCAGTCGATCGCGCTGATGCTGGTGAGCATGGCGCCGTAGCAGTTGACCGCCATGATGCCCACCAGCGCCGGTACCGAGATCAGCACGGTGAAGGTGCCCAGGCCCGGCAGGAACTGGTTGCCCACCTCGCGCACACTGGCGATGGCGTCAGGCGCTGGCAGGGCCGAGGCGAGAAAGGCGCCCAGGGACATCAGCCACAGGGCCGAGCCGGCCGCACCCAGGTAGGTCCAGAACACCACTTTCGCCGTCGGCGTGTCATGGGGCAGGTAGCGCGAGTAGTCGGAGACGTACACCGAATAGCTGATCTGGTAACCGGCGGCGGCCGACAGTTGCACCAGGAAGGCGCCCCAGGAGAACTGCGGGTCCTGCAACGCGGCATCGGCCTGCAGGGTCAGCAGGGCGCTGACGGTGAGCACGCCGAACACCAGGATCATCACGTAGGTCAGCCAGCGCTGCACGGTATGCAGCAGGTCGTGGCCGACCACCGCCAGCAGCACGGCGATGACGATCAGGCCCAGGTACCAGGGCGTGCGTTGGCCAGGCAGCACGGTGTTGATCGCATCGGTGGCGAGGATCACGTTGAAGACGTTGAAGCCGATGTAGACGAAGACCACGGCGGCAAACGGCACGATGGCGCCCTTGAGGCCGAACTGTGCGCGCGACTGGATCATCTGCGGCAGGCCCATGCGCGGGCCCTGGTTGGCGTGAAAGGCCATGAAGAAGGTGCCAAAGCACACGCCGAGCACGATCGCCAGGATCGAATACAGCGCCCCCAGGCCCAGGGCCGGGCCGGTGAAGCCGGTGACCATGGTGGTGAGCACGAAGTTGCCGGTGAACCAGAACGGCGCCTGGTGCCAGACCTTGCCGTGGCGCTCGCTGCGCGGCACATAGTCGATTGAGCGAACCTCGATGCGCGGGCGTGCAGCCCCTGCCTTGTTGGCGTTGTCCACGGCAGTACCTCGTGTTGTTTTTATGGGGTAACTGGCCGATGGTCCGACAGACGCTGGGTGAGGGGAATCGTTGGTATCAAAAAATTACTTCATGGAATTCAGAAGTAATGGGCTGCGGCGCAGCCCATCGCTGGCAGTGTCAGTAGCGAATCATCACCGACTTGAGCTCGGTGTAATCCTCGATAAATGCCCCGCCAAATTCACGGCCTATCCCCGAGGCCTTCACCCCGCCAAACGGCACCGCCGGGTCAAGCAGGGTATGCATGTTCACCCACACCGTACCGGCCTGCACTTGCGGTACCAGGCGCAAGGCCTTGCTCAGGTCGTTGGTCCACAGGCTGGCGCTCAGGCCATAGGGGCTGGCGTTCATCAGTGCGATCAGTTGCTTTTCATCGTCATACGGCAAGAAGGTCGCCACCGGCCCGAAGGTCTCTTCATTGAGCAGGCTGTCGTCCACCGAGTTGGCCAGGATCACCGTCGGTTCGACGTAGCAGCCCGGGCCCTCGAGCAGGCGCCCGCCATGGATGATCTGGCTGCCCTCGCTGCGCGCCTTGGCAAACAGCGCGCCGAGCTTGGCCTGGTGCTGTTTGTTGCTGACCGGGCCGAATTCGCTGGTTTCATCCAGCGGCGAGCCGATCTTCAGCTGGGCCAGGCGCTCGCTCAAGGCGCCGGTCACCGCCTTGATCTGCGAGCGGTGTACATAGAAGCGCTCGGCTGCCGCGCAGATTTGCCCGGCATGCAAAAAACCCGCTTCGATGATGCCGTCCACCGCCGTGTGCAGCGGTACATCACGCAGGAACCCGGCCGCATTCTTGCCGCCCAGCTCCAGGGTGGTGCGGGTCAGGCTGGCGGCCATGGCGCTCTGGCCGACGGCAAGGCCAGTGGGCACGGAGCCGGTGAACGAGACCTTGTCGGTACCCGGGTGCTCGACCAGCGCCTTGCCGGCCGGGCCGGCGCCGGTCACCACATTCAGTGCGCCAGCGGGCAGGCCGGCGTCGATGGCAAGCTCAGCAATGCGCAGGATGGTCAGCGGGGTGAATTCGCTGGGCTTGATGATGATGCTGCAACCGGTCACCAGCGCCGAACCGAGCTTCCACAGGGCGATCATGGTCGAGAAGTTCCACGGCACGATGCCCACCACCACGCCGACCGGTTCGCGCAGGGTGAAGGCGGTGTAGCGCTCGCCGTGGAACGAGGGCAGCGACGGGGTGAGGGTCTGGCCGCTGAGTTTGGTCGCCCAGCCGGCGTAGTAGCGCAAGAAATGCGCGGCCTGATCGACCTCGAAGTTGCGCGAGAGGTTGATCAGCTTGCCCGACTGGCAGGTCTCCAGTTGCGCCAGTTCTTCGCGGTGTTGCTCGATAAGATCGGCCAGCTTGAGCAGCACGCTGGCACGCACGGCGGGAGCGGTTTGTGACCACTGGGCAAAACCACGGCGCGCGGAGGCGACGGCATCGTCGACGGTCTGCGCGGTGGCGTCGGCCACGCGGCTGATGACCTGGTCGCTGGCCGGGTCGATCACCTCCAGGTAGCGGGCATCGGCCTGTGGTTGCTGGCGACCGTCGATGAAGCTGCTGTGCTCGCGTTGCAAAAAAACGCGCACCTGGGGCAAAAGGCTGATGTTGCTCATGGGACGTACCTCAAGGGAAAGCAAAGTCTCGACCCTAGCGCAGGGCACCGGCAGTGGCTTGACTGAGCCTGCCGCCGGCCATGCACCGGCCTGCCAGGCACTTTGTAATCTGCCGGCTTTGGCCTTAGGCTGCGGCATCCGCCTGTGCAGGAGCGTCCCTTGAACCCGATTTTCGCCTCCCTGAGCATCGCCCACCTGCGCGCGTTGCAGAGCATGCTGCAACTGAAGAACCTCAGCCATGCCGCCGAGCGCCTGGGCAGCAGCCAGTCGGTGCTCAGCCGCCAGCTGGCGCACATGCGCGAAGCCTTTGACGACCCGCTGCTGGTGCGCCAGGGCCGCGGCTATGTCTTGAGTGAGCGTGGCGAAAGCCTGCTGCTGCCGCTGGGCCAGGTGCTGGCCGAGCTCGAAGCCTTGCGCCAACCGCAGGCCTTCGAGCCCAAGCGCTGTGAGCGGCGCTTTTGCCTGGCGGCCTCGGACTACATCGCCGAGCACATGCTGCCGCTGCTGGTCAGCACCCTGGAACGCGAAGCGCCGGGGGTGTCGATCGAGTACCGCACCTGGCAACCGGGGCAGTACCAATTGCTCGCCAGCGGCGAAGTTGACCTGGCCACCACGCTGTTCGACGACGCCCCGGCCAACCTGCACGGGCGCATGCTCGGTGAAGACCGCGCGGTGTGCCTGATGCACCGCGAGCACCCGCTGGCGAGCAAAACCGAACTGGGCCAGGACGACTACCGCGCCTGGAACCATGTGCGCATTTCCGGCGGTGGCGACAAGGACAGCTTCATCGACCGCCACCTGCGCGAGCAGGGCCTGAGCCGGCGCATCAGCCTGCAGGTGCCGTTCTATTCGGCGGCGGTGCAGGTGGTGGGCAGCAGTCAGGCGCTGGTCACCGTGCCCGAGCACATTGCCCGCCAGCTCAGCCGCCTGCATCCACTGACCTGGCGACCGCTGGCGTTTGTCGAGCACAGCCAGCGTTACTGGGTGGTCTGGCACCAGCGCCTGCACGGCTCGGCCGAGCACCGCTGGTTGCGCAACCTGGTGTTCGAGCAGTGGCAGCAGTCGCAGTTCGGCGTGCTCGGCGGCCATGCGCATTCGCCATAGCAGCTATGCGCCGGGCGGCGTTTTTTGCAGGTCAGCCAGGGCCTAGACTCAGGCCCACTTACCGCCAACAACAGGAGCCGCTGCATGAGCCCGGAAGAATTTCGCAAACATGGCCACCAACTGATCGACCTGATCGCCGATTACCGCCAGGGTGTGGGTGAGTTGCCGGTGATGGCCCAGGTCGAGCCCGGTTACCTCAAGGCGGCCTTGCCCAACTCGGCGCCGGTTCAGGGCGAGCCGTTCGAGAACATTCTCAAGGACGTAGACCAGTTGGTGATGCCCGGCCTGTCGCACTGGCAGCACCCGGACTTTTTCGGCTACTTCCCCTCCAACGGCACTTTGTCGTCGGTACTCGGTGATTTTCTCAGCACCGGCCTTGGCGTGCTTGGCCTGTCGTGGCAATCGAGCCCGGCCCTGAGCGAACTGGAAGAAACCACCGTGGACTGGCTGCGGCAGATGGTCGGTTTGTCGGCGCAGTGGAGCGGGGTGATCCAGGACACCGCGTCCACCAGCACCCTGGTCGCCTTGATCAGCGCCCGCGAGCGCAGCAGCGACTACGCCCTGGCCAAGGGCGGCCTGCAGGGGCAGGGCAAGCCGCTGATGATCTACACCAGCGCCCAGGCCCACAGCTCGGTGGACAAGGCCGCGCTGCTGGCAGGCTTTGGCAAGGACAACATCCGTTACATCGACACCGACGACAACTTCGCCATGCGCCCGCAAGCGCTGGCCGCAGCCATCGAGCAGGACCTGGCCAACGGCCTGCAACCCTGCGCGGTGGTGGCGACCACCGGCACCACGGCAACCACCGCCCTCGACCCGCTGCAGGCGATCGGGCAGATCGCCCGCGAGCATGGCTTGTGGTTGCACGTGGACTCGGCCATGGCCGGTTCGGCGATGATCCTGCCGGAATGCCGCTGGATGTGGGACGGCATCGAGCAGGCCGACTCGATTGTGGTCAATGCGCACAAATGGTTGGGCGTTGCCTTTGATTGCTCGCTGTATTTCGTCCGCGATCCGCAGCACCTGATCCGGGTCATGAGCACCAACCCCAGCTACCTGCAATCGGCGGTCGACAGCAAGGTCAAGAACCTGCGCGACTGGGGTATCCCGTTGGGGCGGCGGTTCCGTGCCTTGAAGCTGTGGTTCATGCTGCGCAGCGAGGGCATCGAGAACCTGCAGCAGCGCTTGCGCCGCGACTTGGACAACGCCCAGTGGCTGGCCGAGCAGGTGCGCGGAGCCGAGGGCTGGGAGTTGCTGGCGCCGGTGCAGTTGCAGACCTTGTGCATTCGCCATCGGGGTGAGGGGCTGGAGGGTGAGGCACTGGATGCGCATACCCGGCGCTGGGCGGATCGGCTCAATGCTTCGGGTGTGGCTTATGTTACCCCGGCGACCTTGAATGGCCGCTGGATGGTGCGGGTGTCGGTGGGGGCGTTGCCGACCGAGCGGGCACATGTGGTTGAGCTTTGGCGCAATTTGCAGAACGTCGTGGCGGGGTGAATTTATCGCGGGGCAAGCCCGCTCCCACAGTATTGATGGTGTTCTCTGTGAGAGCGGGCTTGACCCGCGATGCTTTTAAAATCCTGTGAAAAGTACAATCTTGCCTATGGAAGTTGCATTTTCCCCCTGAGCCAAGCCTCCCATACTGGCCCCTGCATCCGCCGCCACCTGCCGCTTCGCAGGCTCTGGCGGACATCCAATAATAAGCAGGGCCCCTCATGAAAAAGCCAAACCCGCTGCTCGAAGACCTTCGTTCGATTCTGCCTGCCATCGCCGCCAACGCCACCCGTGCCGAACAGGACCGCAAGGTCCCGGACGAAAACATCGCTCTGCTGAAAAGCATCGGCCTGCACCGTGCCTTTTTGCCCAAGCCCTACGGCGGCCTGGAAATCTCCCTGCCGCAATTTGCCGACTGCATCGCCTTGCTTGCCGGCGCTTGCGCCAGCACCTCCTGGGCCATGAGCCTACTGTGTACCCACAGCCATCAGTTGGCGATGTTCCCGGCCAAGCTGCAGGAAGAAATCTGGGGAGACAACCCCGATGCCACCGCCAGCAGCAGTATCGCCCCGTTCGGCAAGGTCGAGGAGGTCGAAGGCGGCTTGCTGTTCAGCGGCGAGATGGGCTGGAGCAGCGGCAGCGACCATGCCGAATGGGCGATTGTCGGCTGCCGTCGGGCCAACGCCGAAGGCACCCAGGATTACTGCTTCGCGGTGCTGCCGCGCAGCGACTACGAGATTCGCGACGACTGGTTCGCCGCCGGCATGAAGGGCAGCGGGACCAAGACCCTGGTGATCGACAAGGTGTTCGTCCCCGCGCATCGCATCCAGAAAGCCAAGGACATGATGGAGGGCAAGTCGGCAGGCTTTGGCCTGTACCCGGACAGCAAGGTGTTCTACTCGCCGTACCGGCCGTACTTCGCCAGTGGTTTCTCGACCGTCAGCCTCGGTATTGCCGAGCGCATGCTCGAAGCCTTCCGCGAAAAAGCCAGGAACCGTGTGCGCGCCTATACCGGAGTCAATGTCGGCGCCGCTACGCCTGCGCTGATGCGCCTGGCCGAATCCACCCACCAGGTTGCCGCCGCCCGGGCCTTTCTGGAGAAGACCTGGCAGGAGCACGCCGAGCACAGCGAACGTCACCAGTACCCATCACGCGAGACCCTGGCGTTCTGGCGCACCAACCAGGGCTATGCGGTGAAAATGTGCATCCAGGCGGTCGATCGCCTGTTCGAAGCTGCTGGCGGCACCGCCTGGTTCGACAGCAACGAGATGCAGCGGCTGTGGCGCGATGCGCACATGACCGGCGCCCATGCTTATACCGACTACGACGTCTGCGCGCAGATCCTCGGCCGCGAGCTGATGGGCCTGGAGCCTGATCCGAGCATGGTCTGAAGGGCCTCGCCAATAACAACAATGACGGCTGCCGTACAAAGCAGCCGGGGAGTCTTGCATGTCTACCGCAACCGCTACGGCCTTCGACAGCCGCGCCTTTCGCCGCGCCCTGGGCAACTTCGCCACCGGCGTCACCGTGGTCACTGCCGCCGACGCCCAGGGCAACCTGGTCGGTGTTACTGCCAACAGCTTCAACTCGGTATCCCTCGACCCGCCGCTGATTCTCTGGAGCCTGGACAAACGCTCGAGCAGCCTGGCGGTGTTCGAGGCCGCCAGCCATTTTGCCGTGAACATCCTCGCCGCCGACCAGATCGACCTGTCCAACAACTTCGCCAAGCCCAAGGAGGATCGCTTCGCCGGTATCTGCTACCAGGCAGGCGAGGGCGGGGCGCCGGTCCTGGCCGATTGCTCGGCGTGCTTTCAATGCGAAACCCACCAGATACTCGACGGTGGCGATCACTGGATCATGCTCGGCAAGGTGGTGGCCTTCGATGACTGCGGCCGTTCGCCGTTGCTCTATCACCAGGGCGCGTACTCCATGGTGCTGCCGCACACGCGCATGACCCGCCGCGAAGAAGGCCAGCCACCGAGCAGCCACTTCCAGGGGCGCCTGAGCCACAACCTCTACTACCTGATGACCCAGGCCCTGCGCGCCTACCAGGGCAGCTATCAGCCACGGCAATTGTCCAGCGGCCTGCGCACCAGCGAGGCACGGATGCTCATGGTGCTGGAGAACGACGCCGGGCTGAACCTCACCGACCTGCAGCGCGAAGTGGCGATGCCGGCGCGGGAAATCGACGAGGCAGTGGCCAACCTCAAGCGCAAGGGCCTGGTGTGCGACAGCGAAGCGGCCGGGCATGTGCGCCTGACCATTGCCGGTATCGACCAGACCGAAGGCCTGTGGAGCATCGCCCGCGAGCAGCAGGACAAGGTGTTCGGGCAATTCAGCGAAGAGCAGATCGCGTCCTTCAAGACCGTGTTGCAGGCGGTGATTCGTAGCTGTTGAGGGGTGATCGCGGGGCAAGCCCGCTCCTACAGGGGCTTGCGCTGTGCTGCTTTTATCTTTCTCCTTAAATTGTTATGTTATTACATAATTTTAAGGAGCCCCCATGAACTATCCCGTAGGAAGGTTATCTCTAGGCCTGTCCGCCTCGCTGCTCGCTCTGCCAGTCGCCGCTGCCGATGCCGTGTTGCTCGATGCCCTCAACGTCAACGAGCGCCACTATGAAGAAAGCGCGACCGGCCCGGTGCAGGGCTATCGTGCAACCCGCTCGGGCACTGCGACCAAGACTGACACCGACATCCGCGACACCCCGCAAAGCATCGCCGTGGTGCCCAGCCAGGTGCTCGAGGACCTCAACAGCACGCGCATTGACCGCGCCCTGGACTTTGCCGGTGGGGTCAGCCGGCAGAACAACTTCGGTGGCCTGACCTTCCTCAACTACAGCGTACGCGGCTTCACCACCGGCGAGCTGTACAAGAACGGCTTTGCCGTCAACCGCGGCAGCTACAGCGCCCCCGACACTTCCAACATCGAGCGTATCGAAGTGCTCAAGGGCCCGGCCGCCAGTTTGTATGGGCGCGGCGACCCCGGCGGGCTGGTGAACATCGTCACCAAGCGCCCGCAAGCCGAAGCCTTCACTCGGTTCAAGGCCAGCGCCGGCAGTTGGGACCGTTACCGCAGCAGCCTGGATGTGAACACGCCGCTCAGTGAAGACGGCCGGGTGCTGTCGCGGGTCAACATGGCGGTCGAAGACAACGGCAGCTTTCGCGATTACGTCGGCAGTGAGCGGCGAATCGTCAGCCCGTCGCTGAGCTGGCAGTTGAGCCCCGAGACTCTTCTGTCGATCGACACCGAGTTCTCGCGTACCGAGTCGGTGTTCGATCGCGGCATCCCGGCGGTCAACAACGAGCTAGGCTCGGTCAGCCGTTCGACCTTTCTCGGCGAGCCCAACGACGGGCGCATCCGCAACGACAACCAGACCCTCGACCTGACCCTGGAGCACCACCTCAACGACAGCTGGAAGCTGCGCCTGGCCAACCACTACACCCAGGGCCGGCTCAAGGGCAACAGCTCGGAACCGTCGCGAGTGGTCGGCACCAGCATCAGCCGCTTCTACCGTGAGCGCGATTTCGAGTGGAACGACAACATTACCCAGGCCGAGCTGCACGGCCAGTTCCAGTTCGCCGGTTGGGAGCATCAGAGCCTGGTGGGCCTTGAGTACGAAAACTATCGCAACAGCCAGAAGTACCCGCAGAGCGCCACCTCGCTCGGCTACGGCCTGGACATCTACAACCCGGTGTACGGCCAGGCGAAACCGCCGCTGACCAATCCCAATGATTTTTTCGAGCGTACTGAAAGCTACGCGCTCAACCTGCAGGACCAGATCGCCTTTACAGACCGTTTGCGCGGCCTGGTGGGCGTGCGCCTTGAGCATATCGAACAGACCGCGCAGAACCGCAGTACGCGCGTCAGCAACACCCAGGAAAAGGACGTCGCCACTCCGCGCGTGGGCCTTCTGTACCAGCTCACACCTGAAGTCGGGGTGTTCGCCAATGCCTCGACCTCATTCAAGCCCAACAGCATCGGCACCCAGGGCCAGATCTACAAACCGGAAAAAGGCCTGGGCTATGAAACCGGGCTCAAGCTGGACCTGTTCGACAGCCGCCTGGGGGCGACCATTGCGCTGTTCCAGATCGACAAGGAAAACGTCATCACCACCGATGCCTTGGGCGACAGCATCGCTGCCGGCAAGGCGCGCAGCCAGGGTGTCGACCTGCAGTTCAGTGGCCAGTTGAGCGATGCCGTGCGGTTGATCGGCGCCTATGCCTATATCGATGCTGAAGTGATCAAGGGCGATGCCGCCTTGCCCAAAGGCAGCGACTTGTTGGGCATCCCGCAGCATAGCGGCAGCCTGATGGCGGTGTACGAGTTCCAGAGCGGGCCATTGCTCGGCTCGGACATTGGCGCTGCAGCCAACTACGTCGGTGAGCGCTCCGGCCAGGCCGGCAGCAGCTTTCGATTACCGAGTTACAGCACGGTTGACCTGCTGGCCCATTACAAAGTCAGCGAACAGGCCACGGTGGGCCTGAACCTGAACAACCTGTTCGATCGCAAGTACTACGAGCGCGGTTACAACGCGGCGTGGAACATGCCGGGGGAGCCTCGTAACTTGATGGTCAGCCTGAGCCTGGCGCTGTAACGCCTGCGATCAGATGCCAACTGGCGTGCACAGCTCCACCAGGGTGCCATCGGGGGAGGGCGTGGGCGGTTTATACAGCACTTGCCCAGGCCTTGGGTACGCCGCTAAGGTTGCGGCTGCAAAGGAGCGCCAAGATGACCGACCCGATCGAACTCAATCGACGCAACTGGGATGAGCGTGCGCCACTGCATGCCGCTTCCAGCGACTATGAAGTGGAAACGTTCGTCGCCGACCCCGCGCACTTGTCTGAAGTGGTGCGTTTCGACCTGCCGCGCCTGGGTGATATTCGTGGCCTGCGCACCGTGCACCTGCAGTGCCACATCGGCACCGACACCCTGTCGCTGTCGCGCTTGGGCGCTGAAGTCAGCGGCCTGGATTTTTCTGCGCAGTCTTTGGCCCAGGCACGAGCCCTGGCTGATCGCTGCGGGGCGCGGATCGACTATGTCGAGTCGGATGTGTATGCCGCTGAACAGGTGCTGGCACCGGCTTCGTTCGACCTGGTATATACCGGTATCGGTGCGCTGATCTGGTTGCCGAGCATCGAGCGTTGGGCGCGCACCGTGGCGGCCTTGCTCAAGCCTGGCGGGCGGCTGTTCCTGCGCGAAGGCCACCCGATGCTGCTGGCGGTGAACGAGGGCCATCAGGACAAGCTGGTCATCGAGTACCCGTACTTTGAGCGCGAGGCGCCGACGGTGTGGGACAGTGGCGAGACCTATGTCGAGACCGACGGGGTGCTGGAGCAGACGGTAACCCACGAATGGAACCATGGCCTTGGCGAGATCATCAGCGCCTTGCTCAAACATGGGCTGCAGATTACCGCTCTGGTCGAGCATGACAGCATTCCCTGGGAGGCGCTGCCGGGGCAAATGAGCAAGGACGAAGGCGGCGAGTGGTCGTTGGACAAGGATCGCTGGCGCTTGCCGTTGAGTTATACCTTGCAGGCGGTCAAGCAGGGGTAGGGGTGTTGACCGTGAGGGCCTCTTCGCTGGCAAGGCCGGCCCACAATGGCGAGGTAGACGCCGGCCCTGTGGGAGCTGGCCTTGCCAGCGATGAGGCCAGCAATCTCACTGCGCTTTCGCCTTTGGTTTACGCGTTCGCTTGCCCGCCGCCGCACTGCTCTTGCGCTTTTTCTTCCACGGCGTGCCACCGCGCCCGGCCGGGGTCGCCGGGCCGCTGATGGTCAGGCGCAGGCCGGCACAACGCTCCACCTGTTTGCTCATCCATGCCGATTGCTTGGCGACGAATTCTTCCAGGCTCATTTCGCCGCTTTGCACCATGTCCAGCGCCTGCTCCCAGATCGCCGTGGTGCCCGGGTCGGCAATTGCCCTGGGTACCGCATCGATGAGGCTGAAGGCCGCCGGGGTGGCGCTCAGGGCCTTGCCGTTCTTGACCAGGTAACCGCGATCGAGCAGGCCCTGGATGATCCCGGCACGGGTGGCCTCGGTGCCGATGCCCGTAGTGTCCTTGAGCTTTTGCTTGAGGCGCGGGTCGTCCACCAGTTTGGCGACGTTCTTCATCGCCTTGATCAGGTCGCCCTCGGTGAAGGGCTTGGGCGGCTGGGTCCAGAGGTCCTTGAGGTTGACCCCGGCCACCGTGCAGTCCTGGCCTTCGCGCAGCAGCGGCAGCACCTGGGCGACCGGCGCTTCACGGCCTTTGGCCGGGGTCAGGGCCTCGGGCAGGGCGCGGCGCCAGCCAGGCTCGACGATCTGCTTGCCCACCGCGCGCAATGCCTGGCCTGCGCATTCGAACTCGGCCTGGGTACGATCGTATTCGTGGTTGGGCAGGAACTGCGCCAGGTAGCGGGCGCGGATCAGGGTATAGACCGCCTTGTGCTTGGCCGGCAGCCGCGACGGGTCGCTGGCGGCTGCGGTGGGGATGATACCGTGGTGGGCGCTGACCTTGGCGTCGTTCCAGGCCCGTGAGCGGCGCTGGGCCTGCAGGTGCGGTTGCAACGGCGCAAGGCTGGCGTCGGCGCGCTGCAAGGCGGCGAGAATGGCTGGTGCTTCGCTGTGCTGGCTCAATGGCAGGTAACCGCAGTCGCTGCGCGGGTAGGTGATCAGCTTGTGGGTTTCGTACAGCGCCTGGGCGATATCCAGGGTCTCCTGGGCGCCGAGGCCGAACTTCTTCGAGCACAGCTCCTGCAAGGTACCCAGGTCGAAGGGCAGCGGTGCTGCTTCGCGCACGCGCTCGGTGGCCACTTTGACCACCCGCGCACTGCTGGCCGCGCTGATGGCTGCGGCCGCCTGCTGGGCCAGGGCCTGGTTCAGGCAGCGGCCCTGGTCGTCACAGGCATCTTCGGCTGCGCGCCACTGCGCGGTGAATTGCTCGCCGGTGCTTTGCAACTGCACGTCGATGGCCCAGTAGGCCACCGGCACGAAGTTGGCGATGCTGCGGTCGCGGTCGACCACCAGGCGCAAGGTCGGCGTTTGCACCCGGCCCACCGGCAGCACGCCCTGGTAGCCGGACTGGCGACCGAGCAAGGTGAACAGCCGGCTCATGTTCATGCCTATCAGCCAGTCGGCCCGCGAGCGGCCCAGGGCCGAATGGTAGAGGCTGAAGGTTTCGCTACCGGGCTTGAGCGCCGCCAGGGCCTTGCGGATGGAGGCGTCGTCCAGTGCCGACAGCCACAGGCGGTTGATCGGCCCCCGGTAGCGGCAATGCTCGACCAGCTCGCGGGCGATCATCTCGCCTTCGCGGTCGGCGTCGGTGGCGATCACCAGCTCGCGGGCCTCGCCGAGCAGGCGCTTGACCGCCTTGAACTGGCTGGCGGTCTTGGGCTTGACCAGCATCTTCCATTTTTCGGGCACGATCGGCAGGTCGGCCAGCACCCAGCGCTTGTAACGCGCGTCGTAGCTGTCGGGTGGAGCGGTCTCGAGCAAATGGCCGATGCACCAGGTGACGGTAATGTCGGTGCCGACCCAGCAGCCGTCGCCGCGGCGATTGGCACCGAGGACCTTGGCGATGTCTTTAGCCTGGGAAGGCTTTTCGCAGAGAAACAGGCGCATGCCGTTTTATCGATAGCTGGGAAAGGCCATAGGATGCGCAGGATTGAGGGGCGTGGCAAGTTTTATCTGTATGGATATACAGCTTGATGTTGCCGGCGCTGGTAACCAAACCCCCTCGCATTTGGCCAGCTTGCCATCGATGTTGCCATGGACGGGCCAATTGACCCTGTGGCAGCGTTTGGACTTGCCCAAGGGTGTGTCAGCGGACGATGTCGCCAGGGTTTTCTGCCACCTGCACAAGGATGTATGCCCATGCCTGTTTTCGATTACCGCAACCTCGACAGCGCCGCCTCCAAAGCCCTGTACAGCGACGCCATGGCGCTGACTTTATATGCCTACCACGGCATCGACAACGGCTTTGCCGTTGGCTACCAGCAGCACGGTTTTGGCCTCGGTTTGCCGGCCACCTTGATCAAGGCCCTGATCGGCGGCACTGACAGCCAGGGCGCGATCCCCGGCATCCCCTGGAACCCCGATGCCGAAGCCCAGGCCCTGGCTGCGGTCAAGGCATCCGGCTGGACGCCGATCAGCGCCAGCCAGCTGGGTTACCAGGGCAATACGGATTTTCGCGGCACCTTCCATGGTGAAACCCGCGGTTACACCAGCGCCCAGGTCGAGATACTTGGCAAGTACGACGCCGCCGGCCAGTTGAGCGGCCTGGGCATCGCCTTTCGCGGCACCAGTGGGCCGCGGGAAAACCTGATCGGCGATACCCTCAGCGATGCCATCCACGACCTGATGGCCGCCTTCGGCCCGGCTGACTTTGCCAAGAACTACGCCGCCAATGCCTTCGGTCGGTTGCTCGATGATGTCGCCCGGTTCGCCCAGGCCAACGGCCTGAGCGGCAGCGACATCACCGTCAGCGGCCACAGCCTCGGCGGCCTCGGGGTCAACAGCCTGGCCGAGCTCAGTAATGACACCTGGGGTGGGTTCTATCAGGACGCCCGCTACGTGGCCTTTGCCTCACCCACCCAGGCCAGCGACAGCAGCAAGGTGCTGAACATCGGCTACGAGAACGACCCTGTGTTCCGCGCGCTCAATGGCTCGAAAACCGACTGGGCAACCTTCGGTGTGCACGATGCGGCCAAGCCTTCGAGCACCGACAACATCGTCAATTTCAACGACCACTACGCCTCTGATGCCTGGAACCTGCTGCCGTACTCGATCGGCAACATCGCCACCTGGCTCTCGCACTTGCCGAGTGCCTACGGCGACGGCCTGGGGCGGGTGCTGGACTCGGCATTCTATGAATGGACGGCCAAGGACTCGACCATTGTCGTCAGCAACCTGTCCGACGTTCGCCGTGGCTCGACCTGGGTCGAGGACCTGAACCGCAACGCCGAAGCGCACAAGGGCAGCACCTTTATTATCGGCTCCGACGCCGGCGACCTGATTCATGGCGGGCGCGGCAATGATTACCTGGAAGGAGGCGGCGGCAACGATACTTTTCGTGATGACGGCGGCTATAACCTGATCGACGGCGGCACTGGCCACGACACCCTCAAATTGGACAGGGCACTGGACAATTTCGCTGTCGCCCGTGATGGCAATGGCACCCTGTACCTGCGCGACAGTAGCGGCGGCATCAGCCTGGTCAACCAGGTCGAAACCCTGGTCAGCAGGGAATCGAAACTGGTCTTCTTCAGCAAGGAAGTCAGCCACCAGATCGACCCGGCGGGGCTGCTGAGCAGTGGCAAGCTGCACGCTTACGCCGCGAGCCAGAACGGTACGGCGGGCGATGACAGCCTGGTCGCGAGTACCCAGGGCAGTTGGCTGTTTGGCCTGGACGGCAACGACCATCTGCAGGGTGGACGTGGTAACGATGTGTTGGTCGGTGGCGCCGGCAACGACGTGCTGGTTTCAGGCGGCGGCAGCGACACCTTCCTGTTCACTGGCCATTTCGGCCAGGATCAGGTGCAGGGTTTCAACGCCGATGACCGGCTGGTGTTCATCGGCGTCGAGGGTGGCACTGCACAGCCGGACTTTCGCCAGCACCTGAGCCAGGTGGGCGACGATACGCTGCTGAGCTTTGGTCGCGATAGCGTGACCCTGGTAGGCGTGTCGGCAGATAGCCTGAGTGCGGCGCAGGTCATCATCGCTTGAGTATCCGGTGCGCCCGGTAAGCCTCAAGCGATCATGCCTACTCGGATCGCGGCGATATCAGCCGGGCTGAATCACCCGCGGCTGGCCTCCAGCGCCTGGCTCAGGTCGGCAATGATGTCATCGCTGTGCTCGATGCCGATCGACAGGCGCACCATGTCCCGCGGCACGCCGGCGCGCTCGAGTTCTTCATCGTTGAGCTGGCGGTGAGTGGTGGAGGCGGGGTGGCAGGCCAGGGATTTGGCGTCGCCGATATTGACCAGGCGCACCACCAGTTGTAGCGCATCGATAAAGCGCGCGCCAGCCTCCTGGCCACCCTTGATCCCGAACGACAGGATCGACGCCGGCTTGCCTGCGGTGTAGCGCCGGGCCAGTTCATGCTCGGGGTGATCGGGCAGGCCGGCGTACTTCACCCAGGCAACTTGCTCATGGCCTTGCAGGTAGTGGGCGACCTTCAATGCGTTCTCGGTGTGACGTTCCATGCGCAGGGCCAGGGTCTCCAGGCCCTGGAGAATGAGGAAGGCGTTGAACGGCGACAGCGCCGCGCCGGTATTGCGCAGCGGCACCACCCGGCAGCGGCCGATAAAGGCGGCAGGGCCAAAGGCTTCGGTGTAGGTCACGCCGTGGTAAGACGGGTCGGGGGTGTTGAGCAGGGCGAAGCGCTCTTTGTTGTCGGCCCAGGGGAACTTGCCCGAGTCGATGACGATGCCGCCGATGCTGGTGCCGTGGCCGCCGATGTATTTGGTCAGCGAGTGCACGACGATGTCAGCGCCGTGTTCGAACGGGCGACAGAGGATCGGCGTGGCCACGGTATTGTCGACGATCAGCGGCACGCCGTGGCGGTGGGCGGCATCGGCCAGGGCCTGGAGGTCGACGATATTACCGGCCGGGTTGCCGATCGACTCGCAGAACACCGCCTTGGTGCGGCTGTCGATCAGCGCTTCGAGGGCGGCGATATCGTCGTGAGCGGCAAAGCGGGTCTGGATGCCGAAACGCGGCAGGGTATGGGCCAGCAGGTTGTAGGTGCCGCCGTAGAGCTTGGCCACCGAGACGATGTTGTCACCGGCTTCGGCCACGGTCTGGATTGCGTAGGTGATCGCGGCCATGCCCGAGGCCACGGCCAGGGCGCCGACGCCGCCTTCCAGCGCTGCCATGCGCTGTTCGAGCACGTCGTTGGTAGGGTTCATGATCCGGCTATAAATGTTGCCGGCGACTTTCAGGTCAAACAGGTCGGCACCGTGCTGGGTGTCGTCGAAAGCGAACGAGGTGGTCTGGTAGATCGGTACCGCGACGGCCTTGGTGGTCGGGTCGGGGCTGAAGCCCGCGTGGATGGCCAGGGTTTCCAGCTTCATGCAATCGTTCCTTGAAAGTCGGGGAGAAGGCGCTAGAGCATGGAGCGCCGAGCCCGTAACGGTCAAGGTGAGAGCGGGCTTCCCGCGATCTCTATCTACTTAGCCCGCCTTGCGCAAGGTCAGGTTGATCCGCCGGCTGCCCAGCAGCGGATGGCTGCCCGGTTTGAGCGGCAGCACGCCATGAAAGCGCAGGCGGTCTGCGCCGCCCCAGACCATCACATCGCCATGGCGCAGGCCGACGCGCTGCGTGGGTTCGCTGCGGGTGTGGCCGCCGAACTGGAACACCGCCGGCAAACCCAGCGACACCGAGACAATCGGCTGGCTGTAATCGCGTTCATCGCGGTCCTGGTGCAGGCTCAGGCGAGTGCCGGGTTTATAGCAATTGACCAGGCAGGCATCGGGCTGAAAATCGGCAAAGCCCGCGGCCGCAGCGGCAAGGGCTGACAGTTCGCTCAATGCCCCTGGCAACACTGGCCAGGGTTGCTGGCTGAGAGGGTCGAGCGGGCTATAGCGATAACCGCGGCGATCACTGACCCAGCCCAGCGCCCCACAGTTGGTCAAACCCACCGCCATGTTCAGGCCACCAGGGGTGACCATGTTGCGAAAGGGCGCCTGAGCGATGATCCGCCGCAACTCAGGCAGCAGGGTCTCGACCCAGGCCAGGGCAAAGCCGGGCAACACGACCGCCTGCTTGCCGATCCATTGCGGCTCGGCGGGGCTGGCGGGGTTGAACAGGTCCAGTTCGGTTTGCATCATAAGCGGCGATTCAGGCGGCGGGCGGGGTGCAGAGTCTGTATAGTAACGCGCTTTGGCGTCTGTGCTGTCACCCTGTTACTTGCGCGCAAAGCCCGCCCTGCAGGGTGCCGCGGCCCCCTCGCACAAAAAAATAAAACTTTTTGAATTCAAGGGGTTGCCAGAGCAGGGGAATGAGTACATAATTGCGTCCATCGAAAACGAGGCACGAAAAAAGCCTAGCGTTTTCAAGGAGATAGCAGTTTTAGCAAGTTGTTTCCTTAAAGAGTTGTACATGTTTGAGATCGCAGTTTCAGGGTCTCGGGCATTTGAGGCCGAGTAGCAAAGTGGTTATGCTCCGGATTGCAAATCCGTCTACGCCGGTTCGATTCCGACCTCGGCCTCCATTATTGAAAGCCCCGCAATCATTGAGGTTGCGGGGCTTTTTTCATGCCTGCGGATTGTCGTAGGGACACCAGTTTGGGACAAATTTGGGACACCGATGGAAATTGCGTGTCCCGCAGCGCATCGGCAAACTGCGCTTCATGGCTAACCACCAACCAACATGATGCCTTGATCAGCTTTACCTACAACCTGGGCGCGGCCAACCTCGAATCATCTGCGTGATCGCCTTGCTACTTCTGATCTCCGGCTGTCAGTCTTACTCGCCGCCCCGGCCCAGGGTAGTGGCTGTGGGGTGCCAGCCGCCTCCAGCGCCGGCGGCGTGGTTCATGGAGCCGCGCGAGGCGAACTTGACCCAGCGGCTGCTCAACGAATTGTCGCCATCACCGACGACGGCGATCAAGGGTTGGTTGCCCTCAAGGCCTGCCAGGCCTAACCTCCGGTTTTCAACTTGATAGGTCAACTGTCATCCCCCCTGTCAGCTCCCTTTTCAAGCCGTGGTCCATCGACGCTCGTTGACACTATTGGCCGGACGCTTGCGTCAGCGACCTACGTTCATTCGGCCGACCAAGCTGCATACGATATCAAATCCACCTATTGCTAAAGGCCGTCTATCGGCCGGTCGTCCGAGGAGGTTTCGAGTGAAGAAGGCATCCGTTCGAACTGGCTTCCCATTGCCCGATATTGCGAATGTCCGATGAAGATAATGCAAGCGGTTGCACTAAATTTAAGGCGGTGAGATGGTAATAACTGTCGAGCCGGAGAAGGCTCCGGGAGTTACGGTCCCGTGGGCGGCAAGGGTCGATTCAATGTTCAGTGGAGTGGCCTGGCCATTTGAAATTGCCACGTTGATGCCCGTCGTGGCGTCCTTGCCATTGACCGTGATCTTTGAGTACAAGCTGCCATCGCTAGTGAGTTGCACACCCGAAGAATCTGTTCTAGATGCAGAGACGGTCACGCTAGTCGCCCCCCGGCACTTAATAGCCAGCTGAGTCGAAGCCTTAGCCCCGTCAACCTTATTGTCGGGAAGTTCTCTGTGGTTAACAGTGGTATCGCCCGTAATCTCGCATTGCAGTGCCGGGGCAATAACACGGGCGCATGGACCGAAAAGATTAATGGCGCCTCCTACGTGAGCACCAACAACTGAGTAGGTGAAAGAGATGCAGATATTATTGCTATTGTCACTGAAAGGTACCAGAATCGAACCGCTTAACGGAATGCTGAAACCTTTTTTCTGAAGCGCCGTCAATATTTGGCCCATACTTTGACGTTGATTCTCTAGGGGGATACGCCATTCTGCGTATGTTCCAACGCCATCGTAATAGCTAGCCGACCGGTTTGCCGTCAAGCCTATTATACAAATAGACCATTCCGGGCCTGGTTTACTGCAAGGGCCAGCAGTCTGGTCGGCCGTTGTCCAGTTGCTTACAATGAAGTAGTAACGTACGCCGTTCAACTCATAACGACTATCCGTTGAGGTAATATTAAAGGCTTGTGCTTGTGCAGCAGCAGAGCACAATAGTACCGAGATCAAGGCGCGGCGTAATTTAGTCGTGTACGGATTTTTCATGGTGATTACTCGTAACTCAGTGCAAAGGTTAGGGACGCCTCAAAATCGCCTAACCCTAGGTTGCGATTAGCTAGCGCCTGATGTGCTACTTGCAGGTAGGCATTGAAGTTTAGGGCGTTGTAGCCACTGGTCAGTTCGCCCATGGCGTGGGATTTGTTCAACGGGAGGGGCGTGCCGGTCGTCGTCTCCAGCCCTACCATCAGGCCTTGCACAGTGGGACTTTGCGGCTCCAGCAACCCCGGTGATTCGCTGCTTTCGTTACCGCTGAAGACGATGCTGACCATGCGCTTGCCCACATCCAGATCACAGTTTTTCAATCGCAGTTGAATGGGACGCCCCTTAGTTCTGCCGTTGAGATAAAGGTCCTTGTCGACCACACTTTGGAAGTCAATATTGATCAACTCATCTCTCTCATCCAGCACACACGGCTCATTCACCAGCGTTCCAGAAAAGTACAGGTTGTCATCTGCTGCCTGTAGCACCGGCAACCACAGGCCGGCGGTGATCCAGGCGCTCAAGGTTATGGCCCACTTGCCCATAGAACCTCCTAATAGAGTTCGGCCATCAGTAGCGCCGAAGCGGTAAAATCCGTGCTGGGGAGCTGCGCGCCGGTCAGCTTCACTGGGACGGCCTCCAGCACGGGCGGGGTCGATGCGTTGACATCGATATCACGAGGCTGATTGGGAATCAGTGGAGTGCCGCCGAGCAGTACCTTGATGCCCAGATCCGTTACCGAGGTCTCGAGCGCGGCTGGTTCGAAATGGGTATATGCCCCCTTGAGGGTTAGGCGCATGTGCCAGGTGATGCCGGTACCGGCTGCACCCTGGCAATCGATCTGATAGGGAATTGCCTGGCGGTAGCGTTCGCCATCAATGCGGTTGACGGCGATATTGCGCTCGAAGCGCACGTTGATATGTCCGCCCTTGTCGCTGACGGTGCAACCAGGCGGCGCCAACAGGTTGCCGGTGAACTGCAGGTTGTCCGCGCCCACGCAGATGAGGGGCATGGCGGTCGACAATACTGCCAATGTGCGGTGCAAAGTGTTCATCGGTAATCCACCACCAGGCTTGCGCTAGCATTCAGTTTGCCGGCTTGGACCTCACTGTTTTCGCGCTTGACCAACACGGCTTGCATGATTGGCTGCTTGCGAGTGTCGAAGTCAGCCCAAGTATTGAGCGCAAGCGGCACACCATCTTTCTTCAGGGCGATGCCAAGGTTGTCATATCCTTGCACCTCCAGCAGTGCGGGATCGAAAGCCGGGATGCCGCGTACCTGAATTCGCAGTTCATTGGTCGCCGAGCGGCTGCAGTCAAGGGTGTAGTCCAGGGTGATAGTCTTGTAACTGCCATCGATACGCGCTGTCTGCACATCGCCAAAGGGCCCATTGATAGGCGCGTTTTTATTGATCACGCACGGAATGGCCGCATAGACGACACCTTTGATCGTCACCACCTGCTGCTCGTCAGCGTGACTCATAAATGCACAGCCAAGCAGCATGGCTAGCAATGCGGGGCGTACCACGGTCATTGCAGGGCCCTCAGTCATAAGTAAGGCTCACATTGAGGCTGGCGCGGAAGGTCCCTGGGCGCAACGGGGCTGCTGTGCGTTCTGGGCGGATGTAGTAGGTAAGCTGGTTGTCACCTGGGGACACGAACCACCCGGGGGTGGTGCGGCCAAGGCGTACATCGTTGCCCTGGACATCGAGCAGGCGCAGGCCAAACCCCTCGGCGCCGGTCACCCGGATCAGCGCGGGCGTATCGGCATCGGCGACGGCGTTGAAGGCCAGTGCGGCCACTGGCTCAATTGCACTCCAGACCAAAGTGCCTTGCTGTTCATCCTGGCGGCCGCCGTTGACGCGTACACAGCCTTGCAGCTTGAGATGTAGGGCTACAGGCACGCCCTGATCGCCAGTACGCACCAGATGGGCAGTGCTCAAATCGCCCAGTGACAAGGTCTGATAGGAGGAGCTGGGGTCGAGGTAGCAGGCGCTTTCTAGTAAGGTGCCGGTGACCTGGAACTCGGCCGTCTGCGCTAGGTTGCCGGCGGCGTGAGTCAAGACACTGGTACTACAGAGCCAGGCAGCAAGACAGATAGGGAGTCCAGGCTTCATGATTTGCCCTCACTGTAATAGGTCGTCGGGTTTCAGCGTTCGCTGGCAACGGGGCTGGCACTGCAGTTGTCTGCAGCGCAACTGAACTGCAATTGTGGGCGGCCACCAAAGTCATTGACGTAGGTCAGCACTGGGTTATCGCCAAGCGCCTTACTGCTTACGCCTAGGTCTAGCTGGCCTCTGGGGGCGATCATCAGAGGTTTGAAGTCGGTTGCGCTGGCGGCCTTTAGATTGGGTGTGGCATCGATCAGTGTGACGTAGTAGGGCGTCGGGTTGTTCACAAGGTAGCGGTCGTTCTGGCGGGTCAGGATCAGTTTTTCCTGCCAGGGGGCTTCGTTGATACCCGCTCTGGGGGCGATCGCCGCCGGTCGATAGAACAGCTTCACCCGCGTTTGCAGGGCAATTTGCAAGGTGTTGGGCTTGTCGCTACGTGGAGGAATCTCGCGCAGGTTGAAGTAGAACAACGATTCTCGGTCCTGGGGCAGCAGGTTTAGCTCGGGCAGGCCCTGAATTTTTACCTGGCTGTTGGCGCCGGCTTCCAAGCGCTGGATCGGTGGCACCACGACCAGTGGGCTCGTGATTTTCTCGGCCTGCTCGTTCTCTATCCAAGCCTGGGCCAGGTAGGGCAACTGGGCATTCTGGTTGCTCACGCTGAGGCTGATTGACTTCTCGCTGCCGGTAAAAATTACCCGGGTACGGTCCAGCGATACGGCGGCCAGGCTGGTTTGCGCCGCACAGATGGAACAGAGGGCGAGCAGGGTCAGGGTTTTGCGTGAGAAGCGGATGTTCATAGAGATACCTATTGCAAATTGATTATGCGGCGGAGTCGTCCGCATCGCTGAGGGGCTGGCACAGCAGCTCCAGTTGTCGTTCAGGCGGCACCACCTGCTCGGGCAGGGTGAAATGGCAGCGCGCGCTGCCGTCCCATTGCAGCGACATGGTCTCGCCCGGCCTCATGCCGCTCAGGTAGGTCAATCCTTCTTCACCCACAATGCCGGTCTCCTGCCCGCGGCTGTTCCGGGCGCTGGCGCCAAAGGGTGGCGCACGGTGGTTAGCCATGCGAATCATGACCATAGCCTTGTGGCCGGCGATCACATCGAAACGGCGGTAGCCGATGGCGCCTTCGGTCAGTGTCGCCTGGGTAATGGACTGGGTGGCTTCGACATCGTCGGCCAGGTCGTCCAGCACGATGCTGGCCTGGTTGCGGTAGTAGCTGTTGACGTCAGTCACCACGGCCTTGCCGTAACGGTTGGTTCGGGTTATCGCGCCGTTACCTCGCACCGGGACGTCGGCCACGCCTTGGGTGTCGACCATCAGCCGAGTACCGCCCATTATGTTGCTGCGATGCAGGGCCGCGCCTTCAGCGGTCAGCGTGGCGCCACCTTGCAGGGACAGCCCGGCCGAAGAGTACTCGCCGGCCTGGTAGCTGGCGCTGGCCACAATCTGTGCTCGATCACCGTCATGGGAAAGGAATCCACTGACATTGTTACCGTTGGTGGCTCTGCCGGCGCTGAGCATGTAATGGTTGCGGTCATCGATGCGGTCGTAATAGCTAAGGCTATGGGAGGTGTCGCCGCGATTGACCGAGGAGCTGTAACTGAAGGAGCCGGTGCCGTCCCAGGGGATAGTGACCGACATGTAGGCACCATCATCGGAAGTGCCGTTGCCCTTGTTCTGATAGGCAGTCAGCGACAGACTGAGGTTCTTCAAGCCACCGACATCGAAATACCGCGACACTGACAAGCTGTAGCGGTCGCTTGCCTGGCTGTTCCAGTAGGTCTGGTGGTTGTAATTGAAGTACACGCTGAGCGCTGAATCGTGAAACTGTTTGCTTACTGTTGCGGTGTACAGCTCTTTGCTTTGGTTCAACGGCCGGTTGCCCCGCCGGGCTTCGATGAATTCGTTCATGCTCATGTAGTTTTCCTCGGAGAACCGATAGCCAGCAAAGGTGACCTGGCTATCGTATTCGTCGAAGCGCTTGGAATAACTGGCCCGGTAGGACTTACCACTGAGTGTGTCGCGCTCCGGGATCGTGGCCCGTGATTGGGTGACGTCGAACGACAGCGCACCGAAGGCCATCAAGTCGCGGCCCACGCCCACGGCGAGAGATCCATAATCCTTCGCATCGAGGCTGCCGCCATACAGCGACCAGCCGTTGCTCACTCCCCAGGAGAATTCGCCGGTTGCGAACGCGGGGCCATCGAGCTGATGTTCCCAGTCGGAGGGTTTGCCGGTAGCTAGCTTGTAACGCACCGTGCCCGGACGGGTCAGATAGGGGATGCTGGCGGTATCTATCTGAAACTCCTGGACGCTGCCATCCTGTTCCTCGACGCGCACGTCAAGCTGGCCAGAGACCGCGTCATTGAGGTCCTGGATGCGAAACGCCCCTGGCGGCACCTGAGTGTCATAAAGCACCCGGCCTTGCTGGCGAATGACCACCCGCGCGTTGGTGCGGGCCACACCGCTGACTTCCGGGGCATAACCTCTCAAGTTGGGGGGCAGCATGTTGTCGTTGCTGCTCAGGTTGACGCCGGTGTAGCGGAAGCTGCCGAATAGGTTGGAATCGAGGTAGTCTTCGCCAACGATTAGATTCGAGCGCAGGGACGGCACGGCTCGTAGCGCATAGAAACGGCTCCAGGCGAACTGGTTTTGTGACGGCTGGTCGTCACTGCGTTGCATCTGGGTCTGCCAGTCGCCGCGCAAGCGCCAGGCGCCGAGGTTGATCCCAGCGGTACCGTTGCCGTTGAGGTTGTCGCTGCGGCCTTTGCCCCGTGCGCGCTCGGTGGTCTGGGCGTTCAAGTTGTAATCGAACAGCACCCCGGAAATGCCTTCGTCCCAGCGAGACGGCGGGTCCCAGTTCGGTGCGGTATATTCCAGCTGATCCTGGGGAATGCTCACGTACAGCGCCGAAGTGCCCAGATTTCCTCGGGCCTGCATGCCGGGAACGCTAGCCAGGTCCAGGCAGGCGCCATCGTGCCACCAGGTCAGCGAGTTGATAACCTGTTCTTTCAGACCCAGTTCATTGACCAGCGCCGGCGAGAGACAGGCGACGCTGCTTTTCGGATCGTCTTTGGCCGGAAGATAGTCGACGCTAAACTCCGTCAATGTATCGCGGTTCACGTGCACCATCAGGCTGTATTGGCCGGGCATGATGAAGTTGGCCGAAGCAAACACCCCAAGATCAAGGTTCTCGCGATCCTTGAGGTCCAGTACATCGGTGTTGAATTGGAATTCTTCGGCCGCACTTGCCCACGTCGCGACGAAACACAACGCCGTGGTAGCCAATACCTTACGGTGATCCACGTGACTAAATCCTTGAACGAAACTGCGAGAATGATTGCAGTTCAGAAGTGCTGAATATTCAGCTTGATCGTGGCGTGATAGTCGCCCGCTTCCAGCGCATGTCCGCTACCGACGATCGTGACTGAATAATCAAGCATTAGACTGTCGATAGAAAGTGCGCTATGTTCTAGTGACATACCTGGGGAGATTAATCTCCCTTGGTTATCTTTTATTTGTAATGCAATACCTTTTGCGCCGCCTTGAATGCCGAAGTATTTGCCATAAGGTTGTCCTTCGAATGTGAGCTTGAAGCGCTGTGAAGGATCAGTTTTATTATGATTTTTTCCCGATGTAATGCAGTCACTAATGTAGATGGTCAAGGGTTGCTGGGATGTGGCGTTGCCGCTTACCAACCCATTAAGTGCCATAGGTTTGAATGCAATCGTCTGGCTTTCATTGCCCACACGAATGGTGCAAGCGGTGTCGACGATACTTCCAGCCAGCTGCACGCGCCCTTTAAACGCATCACCACGCAATGGTTCAGTAGCTTGAGCGGGTTCGCCCAGTCCGAACAGTATCAGCGAGATCAGCCCCAGTGCGGTTGAGTGAATCATCAAGACCTCCCCAATCTCCCCACAGTACGCGGACACTGCGTACTGTGGGGCACCTCAGTATCGAACGACGTTACTGATAGGCGAGGGTGAAGTTGGCGAAAGTCTCAAAGTTACCCGGTACGATTTCAGGAGCTGCTCCTTCCGCGCCGGCTTTGTCGCCCTGCAGGTAAGCATTGAACTGCAGGTAGGTATTTCCGTTAGAGAGAGACTGGGCTGGCGAAGCACTGCCGAGTTTGATTAGCGCGCCGGTGTGGTCGGCAATGGCCAGGCTGGCGCCTTGGGCTTGCCCTTTAAGCGCCAGCAGGTCGGGGTTGGACGCAGGCGAGCCAGTGAAGGTTGCAGTAGCGGCCTTAAGGGCATCCAATTCACACCCGCGCAATTCGATCTTGAAGGTGGTCGGGCTAGATTTGCCGCCGTTTTTCAGGGCAACGCTGGCGATCTGATCCATATCGACGGTCTGGTACTGAGACTCTTGAGCGATGGAACACGGTGCATCAATAATCGCGCCCTTGAAGGTAATAACACCGTGACCCTGATCTTTGGCAAAGCTGACAGCCGAGGTGGCTGTCAGTGCAACTGCCATCATCGCGCCAGCCAACGAACTAACTTTCATTTCATACTCCTAGATTGATAGCGAAGTGCTTGAAGGGACTCAATCGAACACTCTCTCCGCTCGGGCATCTGTGTACCGTTGAGCTGGAGTTAGTTTAGGAGTGGAGAGGGAAGAAGTGAGTAGGACGTTGCCGACGCCAGCCTAGGAAATTTCCTACAGATCAGTAAAGTTCCGATCAGGGCGTCAGTGCATTGCGTTTGGCGAACTCGGCCAGGTCAACCAAGGACGCGGCCCCCAGCTTTTGCAGTAGACGGGTTTTGTAGGTGCTGACAGTTTTATTACTGAGAAAGAGCATGTCACCAATTTGTTTGTTGGAATAACCCTGGGCCAGATACTGCAATACCGTCACCTCCCGGTCGGTCAACGATCGAATCTGCTCAAGCTCTGATAGTTGTTCGGCAGTATTGACACTGTCAAACGTCAGGGTGGGGAAGAAGCTATAGCCGGCATCTACTGCCTTGATCGCGGTAATCAGGCTGCCGAGGTCTTCTTCTTTGTTGACGAAACCACGAGCACCTAGCTGGATGCAGCGTCGGCACACCGAATCGGCATGTTGTGAGGTCAGAATGAGTATCTCACTACGCACCTTTAGCGCTTTGATCCGGGAAATAACGGTAAACCCGTCCAGCTTGGGAATACCGATATCGAGAATGACCACTTGCGGGGTGAGATCGCGTACCAGTTGAACCGCATCGACTCCATTGTCCGCTTCACCTACCACGCGCATGCCGTGCTCTTCCAGCAGGAACCGGACGGTAAGTCGAATGACCGGATGATCGTCAACTATCAGAACGCTATGCATAGTGTGAATTTACCTTGAGAATGCGCTTGTTACGGAACGGTACAGCTTTGTCGGCAGAAGGTTAACACCATTAGTGGTATAGGGCAGTGCTGGACTTGCTGCCAGCTCAGCTTCGGAAATTTCTTAGAGAGTAGAGGAAATCTCCCATAGAGGTGTAGGAGTGCGCCTTACACACTGGGTCTCCTTCAATTGCGTGCGTGTAAACCTGCGATGCAAGACTTGACTGTTCTGGTGCTGGAGGATGAACCCTTCCAGCGCTTGGTCACCGTGACTGCGCTGGAAAAAGTGCTGCCGGGGCCCATTCTGCAAGCGGCGGATGGCCATGAGGCGGTTGCTTTGCTGTCCGCCTGCGAGGCTGTGGATATTGTCCTCTGTGACCTGAAAATGGCCGGCATGGACGGCTTGGCGTTTCTTCGGCATGCCAGTAGCAGCGGCAAAATCGGCGCTGTGGTGCTGTGCAGCGAACTGGACCCGGTGTTGCGCCAGGCCACGGTGGCAATGATTCACTGCCTGGGGCTGACCTTTTTGGGCGATCTGGGCAAGCCGTTCAATCTCGAGGGGTTCAGCCAGGTGGTCAAACGCTACCGGGAACACTGCAGCGCCGCCCCCAGGCAGTTGTCGCCTTCCGAGCTACCGACCTTGAGCGAGGTGCAGCAGGGCCTGGACAACGGTGAGTTCGAGGCCTATTACCAACCCAAGGTCACCCTGAAGGATCAGCTGCTGGCGGGCGCAGAAGTGCTGGCGCGCTGGACCCATCCACAATGGGGGTTGCTGCCGCCCGCTCATTTTTTACCGGTGATGGAAGAGCACAACCTGATCAACCGATTGTTCTGGCAGATGTTCGAGCAGGGCCTGGCCCTGCAGCAAAAGTTGGCTGCGCAGGGGCATGTGATCAACTTGGCGTTCAATCTGCATCCATCACAGCTGGCCTGCATCGCGCTGACCGAGCGCATCACGATGCTGATCAAGCGTTCGCATGTGCCCTCTTCCAGCGTGATGTTCGAAATCACCGAGTCTGGGCTTATCTGTGCACCGGCCAGCAGCCTAGAGAGTCTGGTGCGGTTGCGTATGCTTGGTTGTGGCTTGGCGATGGATGATTTTGGCGCCGGCTATTCTTCGCTGGACCGACTCAGTGAGTTGCCATTCAGCCAGATCAAGCTTGACCGGGCGTTCGTGCGCAAGCTGCAAAGCCAGCCCAAAAGCGCTGCGATCATCAGTTGTTCGGTGGCGCTGGCCCAAGCGCTAGGCATCTCGCTGGTTATCGAAGGTGTAGAGACCGTCGAGCAACAGGCTCACCTGATTGAGTTGGGCGCCACCCTTGCCCAAGGGTTTTTGTTTGCCCGGCCGATGCCGGAAAGCCACTTCCTCGACTTCTGCACGCAGCGCAGGTTGTGAAGCAGGTCCTCATGAACGAGCGACGGCACCCGCTTTGAACTACTATTGCGCCGCTACTAGCGGCGATCCCCCAGGCTCTTTCGGTTTTCTATCTCGCATGTATCTACGTTCTTTCTGCCTGTCCATCGGACTTCTGTTGAGCAGCTTGCCGGTGCTGGCTGCCACCATGCCTTTGGCCCCGCAGGTGCTGTCCAGCCAGCTGCGTATCGATCGTCACGATATGGCGATCTCGACTGAAGACTGGCATTGGCTGCGGCACAAGGCCGAGCTCAAGGTTGGTGTGTATGCAACCGAGTCCGCGCCGTTTTCAGTCTATGCCCAAGATAACCTGTACGAAGGTATCAGCGCCGATGCAACCGCTCTAGTCGCTCAACTTTTGGGCTTGCAGGTGAAGGTAGTTCCCTTTGCCAATGAGCAGGACGCGCGCAATGCATTACAGGCCGGTAGTGTCGATGTCATCAGTGTTCACGGCAGCACTGAGCCTCGCCCCGACCTGCTGTTGAGCATTCCCTACGCCAAGGACCAGCTGGCGGTGTTCAAGCGCAGTGCCGAACCCCGGCATTCACCCCCTGATCTTGCCGGCTTGCGTGTCGCGATCACCCATGAGCATAGCGCTGAGCTCAAACACCGCTACCCGCGGGCCGATGTTAGGGTGTACGCCGACCACGACAAAGCGATTGCCGCTGCCGCCTTTGGGCAGGCGGATGTTTACCTGGACGACCTATACAGCGCCTATTACCTAATCAATCGTGCATTTTACAACTTTGTCCGTTTTGAGCGTTTCTCGGACGTTCGCGGGGGCGACTACAGTTATGCGCTGAAGGTCGATAACACGCGTATGCAACGGCTTCTCAATGTTGCCCTCACATCCATCGGCGAAGATCAGTTGCGCAATTTAGCCAAGCGATGGGTGGGCAACAGCTTCATCCCTAGTGAAGACCCCGTTAGCCTCACCTTAGAGCAAACACGCTGGATACAGCGGCATCCGGTGGTACGCCTGGTGATCAATGATGACCTGGCGCCGGGCGCGTATTTCGATGCTAGCGGGGTGTTTTCAGGAGGAATCGCCGATATTCTTGAAGTGGTTACGCTCAGTACCGGTCTGCATTTTGAAGTGGTTTCCCGCAGTGGTGGCTTCCCCCAGATTATCGAAGCGGTGCAAAAGGGCAAGGCAGATCTGGCACTGATGACGGCTAGCTCCGAGCGCGAGGAATACCTGCGCTTTTCCCGGCCACTTCTCAACAGTCCCTTTGTATTGCTCAGCAACATTGACCGGCAAGGCAAGCTGGGCAATTTGATCGACAAGCGTGTGGCGGTTCCAACAGGTCATGTGGCCATCGAACAACTGCGCAAGCGTTACCCCGAAGCCAGGGTGGTGGAGGCGGGAGGCTCGCTGGATTCAATGAACATGCTCTATGAAGGCAATGCTGATGCTGCGATGGTGGCGTTGCCTGCTGCGCGCTATTACATCGAGCGGTTGTTCCGCGACAAACTTGCCATCAACCAGATAGTGGATGTTGGGCCGGCTACGGTCAATTTCGCAATGCGCCGCAGTGATGTAGAGCTGCAGTCGATCATCGACACCGTCTTGCAGAGCATTGCACCGGACGAGCTCAATGCGATTTCCAACCGCTGGCGTTCGCCACCGGGCATGAGTGGTCAGACCTGGGTCGATTACGAGCGCCTGATCACTGAAATTGTCGCCGCTGCAGCGCTGTTGCTGTTGCTGTCGCTGGTGTGGGTGTTTTACCTGCGTAGGCAGATCAAGGCCCGGCTCAAGGCCGAACGTATGCTCAACGATCAGTTGCAGTTTGTCGAGACCCTAACCGACTGCATGCCGCCGCCGCTCTATGTCCGTGATACCAAGGGGCGGATGCTTTCGTGCAACCGCAGCTACCTCAAAAGCGTTGGCTTGAGCGCCGACGAGGTGCTGCATAAAACGGTTCGCCAGTTACCGAAGGAAAACTTCGAGAGCATCCCGGACTTTCATCGCAACTACTTTCAGGCGATGCGCGATGGGCAGACGATCGAGTCGGTACATGCCGTGCAGCTCCAGGGCAAGGAGGCGTGGATCAACCACTGGGTGCAACCGTTTCAGGACTCCAAAGGGGTGACAAAGGGCGTCATCTGTGGCTGGCTGGACATCACAGAGCACCGCCAGCTGGTGGCGCAGTTACGCGAAGCGAAGGCCCATTCGGATGACGCAAGCCGCGCCAAGACCAGCTTCCTGGCCACCATGAGTCACGAAATCCGAACACCGATGAACGCAGTGATCGGCATTCTCGAGCTTGCACTTAAGCGCGCCGACAGCCAGCCGATCGATCGCGCTAGCATTGAGATCGCTCATAAATCGGCAAAAAGCCTGCTGGAGTTAATCGGCGATATCCTCGATATCGCCCGAATCGAGTCGGGACGTCTGAGTCTGTCGCCCAAGCGGGCGAACCTGCGTGAACTGGTTGAGTCGGTGGCGAGGGTGTTCGAGGGGCTTGCCAGGCAGAAACGCTTAAACCTGATTCTCGATATGGATTCGAGTATCAGCTGTGATGTACTGATCGACGCATTGCGATTCAAGCAAATCCTTTCAAACCTAGTCAGCAACGCAATCAAATTTACTGAAGCGGGATCAGTCAAACTCAGTATCAGTGGCATATTGAACCAAGCAAACCAGCTCAAGGTCAGACTCAGTGTCGAAGACACGGGGGTGGGCATTAGCTCTGAAGATCAGCAACGCTTATTCCGTCCATTTGTCCAGGCTCAGCGCAACCTACAACAAACCGAAGGGACCGGGTTGGGGCTAGTGATTAGTCGCTCGCTTTGCGAAATGATGGGCGGTCAGATGAGTCTGAGCAGCGCTTTAGGCAGGGGAACTCGTGTCGAAGTCGAATTACACCTGCAGATCCTTGAGCATGTCAATTGGACACCGTTGTCAGTGCAGCCGGTAATCCAGCAGCGGTATCGCTTGCAAGTCTTGATAGTCGATGATCATCAGGTCAATCGACAAGTGCTGCGTCAGCAGCTGAACTTTCTAGGTCACGATGTAAGCGAAGCAGAAAACGGCAAGCTGGCTTTTGAATGCTGGCGTGATCACGCTTTCGATATTGTAATCACCGATTGCCACATGCCAGTAATGAGCGGTGCCGAATTAACCCAGGCAATACGGCAGGTGGAGCAGGAGCAAGGGTCGGAAGCTTCCATAATCATAGGGTTGACCGCCGATGCGCAACCTGAGGAGATAGAGCATTGTCTCAAGGTTGGCATGAATGACTGTCTTATTAAACCGATTGCTTTGGATGAATTGGACGCTCGCTTGTTGCAGTGCTCTAAGAACGAAACCCCTGAGATCGACTTGCGGTATACGGAACGACTAGAGACTACGCCTTATTCAACGAGCTTGGTCGATCTTGGTCCCTTAGAAATATTGATCAGCAGCGAGCCCGAGAAGTTTAGACAGATTCTTGACGAGCTGATCAATAACAACCGTAAGGATCGTAAAGCTCTTGCTATCTTTTTGCAGGAAGATCAGTTCGAAAAGCTGGCGGAGCTGGCACACCGAATAAAGGGCGCTGCAAGGGTGGTAACAGCTGAGCAACTGGTTGAACGTTGTCATCAACTGGAGATTTTGTGCCGTAAACCGGAGATATATCAGAGCCAGATCAGCCATGCGGTGGAAGAGGTTCAAGCTGCTATCGATGCCCTGGAGCAGGCGCTTATGACTTACAAGTAGCGCTGAGCCAACAATCATAGCCTTTTGATGAGCCTTGATCAGGCGTCTCTGTTGATAGTGTTTGCGATGGCAACTGCTTTACGTTGAGCAGCGTGTATACGTCTCATCCACAGCTGTAGTGGAGTCGCCTATTCCTTGACCCCCTCCAGTCACAGCGGCCACTGACGGGGCTACCATCGGGTAGAACCGGTCAGGCGCTTTGAATGGATGCGAAGTCGGTCTGTCAGGCGTCACGAACGCTTGAATATGAGCCGAGATGGTTCGAAGCTTTGGACAAAGCTCAAGCAGAAATCTTGGGGGAATATTGGGGGAATAGGTGCCCCGAATGGTGTGGAGTGCTGTTGCGTCAAGCTGCGTTGAAGCCACTGATATTATTGTTTTTTTTGGATAACCTAAATTACAAATGTGGCCAAAACGGATTCGAAATCCGAACCCAATCTCTGTTGGAGCATCAGCGGAGGCTATGTGAGGCATATACTGCCTTGACCAATGGCTGGAGTGGTAGAGCTTGAAGAAGACCCTGGAAGGTGTTGTCGAGGCCGGCGAGCCGCTGATTCGGCAAATCGAACGCCTGCGCCTGGAGGCCGAATCTCAGGCCTGAGCCTGGATGCTGCGAAATTTCTGGTGAGGACAGCGGCGCGATGGTTGTCGGTGCCGATAACCTGAGTTTTGAGACCTTTCCTTCGGAGGTCGAGGGTAACTACCTGCCGCTGCAAACCTATCTGTTGGCAATGCAGGGCGCACCGATTATCGAGCAGGTGAATCTGGAAGGGCTTTCCAAGGACCAGGTTTACCAATTCGCTTTCGTGGGAGCCTCTTTGAAACTGCGTGGAGCGGATGCGGCGCCGATGCGCCCAATGGCCTTGCCAATTCACTGAGGGTATTGCGTTCCACCGGTTTCAGGCACCCCGCGCTGCTGGGCAGCGTGGTGCGCCACTATATCTGCCCCAACCAGTACCCCACATCCACCTCATCAATCTGCTCGGCCCGCAGGAACTGCTCGGCATATTGCCGGTAGACCCCGCTACTGAGGAACAGCCGCAACAGTTCCCCGTCGATGTGGTTGTGGCGGGCCATGGACACCATGATCTTCACCGACTCTGACAAGGTCTTCGGCGCCTTGTACGGTCGGTCTGCGGCGGTCAGTGCTTCGAAAATGTCAGCGATCGCCATCACCCGTTCGGCAATGCCCAGCTGATCCTTGCCCAGCCGACGCGGATAACCACTGCCATCCATCTTCTCGTGATGGTTGCCGGCAATGACCGGTACGCGCTTGAGGTGGCGCGGGAACGGTAGGGCGTTGAGCATGACAATGGTCTGCACGATGTGTTCGTTGATCTTGAAGCGCTCCTCGTCGTTCAGCGTGCCACGCCGGATCGACAGGTTGTACAGTTCGCCCAGGTTGCTGGCGTTGGCCGGCAGGTGCATGTCGAAGCCCCAGCGGTTGCCCGGGTCGCCCTTGACCACCGGCGGCTTGCGCAGGCCCCAGGGTAGCCGGTGCTCGGGTCGGTCGGCCAGAAGTGGCTCGTCCACTGGCAACTGCGCCGGCGGCACGTCCTTGAAGCGTTCTTCTTCGTCGCGGGAAATGCCCAGCCGGTTGTCGAAATGCCGTCGCCAGCGGCGCTGGCCAATCTGGTGCAATCGCTCGATGTCGGCCTCGTCCGTGAACTCGCGACCGATATTGGATCTGGCGACGAAGGCGAAATCTTCCTGCAATCGGGCCTGGCTGTCCTCCAGTGTTCGTTGCAACAGGTGCGGCTGTTCGCCGTTGGCGATCCCTTGCCAATACGCGAGTTCGGCATCGCGCCAGAGCACCTCGAAACGCATGCGCACCTCGTGGATACGGTTGTACAGGGCTTCAAGTTTGGTCGCCTTGTCCACCACATGCTCGGGGCTAGTGATTTTGCCGCAATCGTGAAGCCAGGCGGCGACGCGGAACTCATAGCGCTCGGCTTCGGTCATGCTGAAATCGGCATAGGGGCCGCTGTCGGCCTGCGCGACCTGGTCGAGCAGCATCTGCGCAAGTTGTGGTACCCGCTCGCAATGGCCGCCGGTATAGGGGCTCTTGGCGTCGATGGCATCAGCCAGCAGCTTGATCATGGCATCCAGCAGCTGTTGTTGGGCCTCGAGCAACTGGCGCGTCTCGATGGCCACAGCTGCAGCGCCGGACAATTGCTCGACAAAGCGGCGGAAGGGTTGGTTAATCCCTTCGCTGGGTTGCTCATCGTGCAGTTGCAACAGCAGAATGCCGAGCAGCGCCTGGCTGCGGTCCCTGAGCACTACTGCATGGCTGCGTTCGCCCAGCTTCAGGGCGCGCATCACGGTGGCGGGCAGATCCTCATGGTCGCCCTCGACGATCGCCAGCTCGCCAGGGTAATCCCCGCTTCGGCAGGAGGCGGCCAGGCGCAGTAACGCATGCTCGGCATCGAACAGGTAGACCGCGCCAGCGCTTGCTCTTGAGGCGTCCACCAGATGGCTAAGCACCCCGTCGAGCATGCGCTCCAGGTGGCTTTCGCGGCTGAGCGTGAGGGTGATTGCCTGGAAGTTGAGGATGGTTGCGGACATCTGGCTCAACACTCGACTCAGCTCACGCACCTCGGTCACTTGCGAATCCACTCCCACCTCGCGGGTGAAATCAAAACCGGCCAGGCCTCGTACTTGTTCGGCCAGCAGGTGCAGCGAGTGGCCAATGCGCTGGCCAAGCACGCCCCCCAGTAACAGGAGCACGGCCATCAGTACGGCTGTCCAGAGCAACTGCTCCCACAGCACTTTGCGTGCGTCGGCAAGCAGTTCGTTGCCAGGTACCGCGATCAGCACTTGCAGGTCCTGCCCGGCCAGGGTCGTCAGCGGGATGCGCATGCCGTACCAGGTCTTGCCTTGCACCTGCAAAGGCTGCGGCTCGGCGCCCTGGTCCGGATTGGCATACAAGCGTTCAAGGCTGGGTACCCCTAACTCGGCGATGTGTGACAGGCGCACCGCCTCAGCTTCGTGGACGATAACCCGCTGCAAATCCGGATACGCCACCACATTGCCCTGCGGGTCGATCACCACCGTCTCGGTACCGGCGGTCATGCGCAGGTCCCGGCTCTCGCTGGCCAGGTCATCGACCGAGACATCCATGCCGATAACCGCTGCGCCGTCGATGCTGCGCTGGGCCAGGGTGACGCCGACCTCGCGGGTGGTGAAGAACACATAGGGCCGGGTCAGCACGGTGCTGGACTGCCCCGAGGCCTTGATGAACCAGGGGCGCGGACGCGGGTCGTAGCGATAGTCCGGCTTTGCCTGCGTCTGCAGCAGGGTCATTTGCTGGTCATAGAAACGCCATTCGCCCTGCAGCGCGCCGTCACCGGCTTTACTGACGCTCTGTACCAGGTAGCGGCTGCCGGCCGGTGCGCTGAAGCGCTGCAGCAGGTGCGGATCGCGTAAACGGCGCACCAGCAGGAATTCGCCGCTGGGGTAGCCGATGTAAACGGCGCTGAGCATCTTGTTGGCGTTGAGGCTGTCGATCAACTGCGGTACCTGCTCCAGGCGCTCGGCCAGGGAGCTTGCGGCCGGGTTGAAAGCCAGCAGTCGAATGCTGCTCTGCGCCGGGTCGAGCAGGCGCCGGGCCCGTTCGTCGATGGTCTTGCCAAGCTGCTGGGCGGAATCGCCCGCGGCTGCCACCAGTGCTTTCTGGATCCCCCGATAGCCCTGCCAGGCGAGGCCTGCACCGAGCAACAACAGCCCCAGCATGATGGCCAGCGCCACCATCCATTGCAGGGAGAAGCTGCGCCTCTGTTCATTCATGGCGGTTGACCTTGCGCTCTTGGCACTCATCGACAGGTAGCAGGAACTTGAAGCCCAATCGCGAAAAGCTTAGCTGCTAATCCGCGCAGGCTGGGCTCGGCGCCTGACGACTCCCGTCAGCAGCCTGGCGGCCGCCCCGGGTCTGGGCGGCTCGCGCCAGATCAGGTCTGCCTTGAAGTCATTGTTGCTCAGCTCACAACCGTTCAGGCCATGCGGATAGCGCTCCGATAGTTCTATCCTCAAGTGCCCATTCGTCCACTGCGTGGCACTTGCCTTGTTTTGCCGTCTCTCAACTTTAAGCACGGATATCCCGCGCATCAGAAAGGAGAGCCGCCATGGATATTGACGAGAACGCACCCGGCAACAGGTCGCAACAGGCCGTAACACGCACGACAAGCGTTCAGCCCGGAGGGTAAGAAGATGAACATCATCAAAGCATTTGTCACAACAGCGGCGCTGGTCCTGCTCCAGGGGTGCTTTGACGAGCCCAAGCACATTGACAAGGACACTGACCGAAGCAAACCCTCGTTACAGATGCAGCAACCTGACTCGCCAAGCAAGCCTGCGGACCCAGCGGAACAACCCAAAAATTAAAGGCGGCAGCGGGCATTGCAAAGGCGCCCCGACCTTGGCAAGCGTTGCCGCATTTATCAAGTGAAGCCCTGCACATCAACATCTGCGGGGCTTTTTTGTGCGCGCGTGATTTTTTGCTTGCCAATAATACTGTATGTACATACAGTGTTTTGACGCAGCCAAGGCTGCCCTTGCAAGGGCGAAAAACGCCAGGCGCGTCCCCATTTTTCATGTCAACTAACAAGGAAAGTCAGATGACAATTATCTACACCGCTTCAAACTCGCTTCCTTTTCCAGCTCTGCCTACCACCAACGGCGTGGTTCAGTATTTTCGCGCCTCGATGACCAACCCGGCCGATGCGACCTATGCCCCTGATGGGCTCGCGGCGGCCCCTATTTTTGGTTTGGGTGGGCAACCGCTGCAGGGTGACGAGATCGTTGCTGGCGGCAACGTCACGCTGGTCTCGCATATCGGCCCTTTGCTCAATGGCGGCGCGTTGTGCTGGGTATTGCTCAGCTGTGACGGCGGCGCGCAACAGGTCGCCAATGCAACCCGTAGCCATCACGCAGTAACCCTGGGGCAGATCTCCATCGCGTCGGGAGCTGCGCCGGGTGATGTGAAATACTCGGCTGCCAATACCGTTCCTGCCGGCTGGCTAAAGGCCGATGGCGCAGCGGTATCGCGTTGCACCTATGCGGCGCTTTTTGCCGCCATCGGCACGACTTACGGCGAAGGCGATGGTACCTCTACCTTCACACTGCCTGACTTGCGTGGCGAGTTCATCCGCGGCTTTGACGGCGGCAGAGGGGTGGATGCGGGCCGCGTGTTCGGTTCGCGGCAGAAAGGCACCCTGCAGACCTACGACACCACGGAGTACAACAAGGCTAACGGCGTCTGGAGTGCCTGTACTTCACTGAAAACCGGTGCGGCTTCGCAAGTGGCTATGGGCGTCGACCCATACGAGGTCAACGACTACGCAACCGTCACCATCGGCGGCGCCGATGCGATCAACAACTTCCCCTTGCCTGGAGTTGGCCTTGACCGTGGCTATTCGGGGGTGACGCGTCCACGTAACGTCGCAATGCTCGCACTCATCAAGTACTGAATAGATTGCTCGGGTTGAGCGCTGGCGTTTTTTCGCGACGACATGCAGACGCGGCAAATTCCCGGGGCTCAATCCGAAACCGCACGTATCCATGGAGAAACATCATGAAGGGAAGCTTTACGCGTTTTGCACTCTTGTTCGGCCTCGCCGCAGGATCTGTTGGCGCAGCACACGCTGATAGTTCGCCGGTTGGCCTCTGGCGAATGTCGACATTTACCGTTCCGGGTGGTGCTGCAGCGACCGTGCAGACTGTCTGCCTCACAGCCGATAACACCTGGTACTCCACCAGTGAGCCAAACTGGAAGGGCAGCTGGTTCAAGAATGAAAAAGATGTGCACTGGTACGGAAGCGTTCCTATCTCACGCATCGGCAATGTCGCGACTATCGCAATGGGTAGGCTGGACAGCCCTGCCAGCATGACTGGCAATTACGCCGAATGGACTGCGCCTGGTACGGCACCCTTTACTTTCGACAGGCATTTCACGTATTCGATGGCTTATCTGCAAGCTGAGTGTCCACCACCGAAGCAGTGACCGATAGTCCCTGGATGGGGTTTCAGGGGGGTGAGGTAGAATTGCTGCCTCACCTACCAGAACGGTCTGCATGGGGCTTCACTGCAGCCGCGACTTCGGAATTGATCCATCCCTGTCTTGCAGGTAGATCGTATAGGGCAGCACCAGGGTGTCGGAGACAGCTGAGAGCAGCAGGTCTAGCAGCATCAATGAAGTCGACGGCTGGCCTTCGAGGCCTGTTTGCTGCCAGGGCGGTGCATGCAGGGCGCAGAAGTCCAGCACAGCGCCGCTGTAGACCCGAGGGACGGAATCACAATGTGATTGCCAATGGGCAAGTTTTTGGCTTGTTACCCGGTCATCCCTGAAGACCGTATCGATTGTTCCGCACCCGGTCAGCATCACTGACAGCAAAAACAAGTTCACGAATTTCATTATGTGCATCCATGCTCAAGTGAGAGGATTGTACTGCTGTTGCCTGCCAATTTCGACGACAAACGGTATTACGAAGCATTCTCAAAACTATCGTTCTCCTGTAATCTCGCCGCCGCTCAGGTGGCGACCCGGTCGCGCACCTGTTTTCAGTGCACTTGGGGGCGGGGATGGAGACGAACAAAGGGACGGCGGCGATTCTGGAATGGCGGGCCCGCTTCCTGGGGGACGGCAGATTGCAGGAAGCAGAGTATGATCAGGCGCTGATGGCCGCGCAGCAACTCGAGCAGTCTGGTCGGGTTAGCCCGGGGGAGTGGGTCGCGATGGTGCGCCAGGCGAACGCGGCACTGCTGGGCCAGGGTTAAACAGCGCAAACGACAGGCAGGAGGCCACATGAACAGCGTGCAATATCCCCCGTTGATTCGCCCGGCTACGCTAGAGGATGTGAGTGCAATGCTCGCATTCGATTCCTACGCCAGCACGCACCCCGAGCGAGGGCATTTGCTTGAAGCGTCGGTCGGCAAGCAGCAGTGTTTGGTGGCATTGCGCGCAGGTACAGTGATCGGCTACGTCGTGCTTACATACCATTTTTTTGACAACGGCTTTGTCAGCCTGGTGGTCGTGGCACCTGACCATCAACGCCAGGGCGTAGCCACGCAGCTTCTGGCTGCCGCCGAGGCGGCGTGCAGAACCGCAAAGCTGTTCGTATCGACCAACCAATCCAATCTTGCTTCGCGCAAGCTCATCCTCAAGGCGGGCTTTGTGCCCAGCGGTGTGATCGAGAACCTCGACGACCACGACCCGGAACTGGTGTATTTCAAACACGTCCACCGGTGACCTGCGGCCAGGGAACTCGCTTTTGTCTGATCGGTCTGAGCTGGCTTTCAAGGCGCTCTTTATGGACAACAGTGCAGCACGGGGTGTGCTCGATGCGCTCCCCACCCTCATTCTCGGTCTCGCCCTGGTGCTGGTTGGCTGGCTGGTATTCAACGTGGTGATCGTCGAGCTCGCCGATGCCATCAGCGAAGACTCCAGTGCTTACACCAGCGACGTTCAGGCGTGCTCGTCAGAGCCCGTGCAGATCCTGTTCGGCCAGGAAGTTGGCAAGGAAGTATTATTGGTTGCCAAGGTGCTGTCGGGCGTGAGTTCGGTACGCGTGCTGTCGACGCCTGGTCGCGACCTGAGTTATGTACCTGATCGGCTGAACCTTGAGGTCAATGAGCAGCAGCGGATCTATTCGGCGTTCTGTGGCTAGCATCAGAGTACTTTTTGCACGTCGCTGCTAGGTGCGCGGGCCTTGGTGGTCTATGTTAAACGGCAAGCGTTATCAGTCGGTCCGGAGGTGGTTTATTACTGTGGTGGGAGTTTTATGGAACAGGGACCTGTATGCACCCATCCGATGACCTGAACGGGCAAGAAACCGCTGAGTCGTTCTCGCCACGCGAAGGGCGTTCGGCACCGCTGTTCCGCTTGATCCTGAGCTTCATGCTGGTGGTTGTGCTGTTGTTCGTCGGCATCGAGGGCTGGCGCATCTGGCGTGACTACCGGCACGCCTTCGCCAGCGCCCATGATTCGGTGACCAACCTTGCCAGCGCCACTGCCCAACATGCCGAAGACGCCATCCGCCAGGTCGATGTAGTCACCGCCATGCTTGGCGAACGGCTCGAAGGTGACGGCTTTACCCGGATGAACATCCCGCGCCTGCACCGCCTGCTCAAGCAACAAGCCAGGTTGATGCCGCAGTTGCACGGGTTGTTCGTGTACGGCACGGACGGCCACTGGATTGTGACTGACAAGAGCGATACACCCACCAATGCCAATAATGCCGACCGCGATTATTTCGAGTACCACCGCACCCACAAGAGTCGCGGTGTGTACATCGGCGCGGTAGTCAAAAGTCGATCGACCGGCGATCTGATCATTCCCATCTCCAGGCGCCTCGATAACCCCGACGGGTCTTTTTTCGGGGTGCTGCTGGGCACCGTCAAAGTCGATTACTTCGTCGAGTTCTACGGCGCGTTCAAGATTGATGACCGTGGCGCGCTGGTACTGGCCAAGCGTGACGGCACCATCCTGGTCCGTCGGCCATTTGTCGAACGGGTCATTGGCGGCAGCCTGGCCGGCAGCGAGATTTTCCAGGACTACCTTCCGTTAGCTCCCGAAGGTGTCGTCGAAACCACGGCAGTGGTCGACGGTACTCAGCGCCTCTATGCCTACAAAGCCCTGGATGCCTATCCGCTGGTGGTGGAGGTCGGGCTGTCGCGGGCATCGATCGTCGACCCCTGGCGGGAAGACCTGATCAAGACTGCGGTGGTCCTGCTGTTGCTGCTGGTTGGCCTGGGCAGCTTTGGCGCCTTGGTGCTCAGGCAACTGCGCGAGCGCATTGTGATGGAGGCGGCCTTGCGCCGTGCGCACCAGACAGTCCGCGACCTGGCCTTGAGCGACAGCCTTACGGGCCTGGGCAACCGGCGCCGGCTCGACAATGCCCTGGCGGAAGAAATCCGCCGGGCCAAGCGTCAGCGCTACCCGCTGGCGCTGGTGATGATGGACCTGGATTATTTCAAGCTGTTCAACGACAACTATGGGCATCCGGCGGGTGACGATTGCCTGCGAGCGGTGGGCGCGGCCATTCAAGGCAGCCTTAAGCGGCCCGGGGATCTGGCCGTGCGCTACGGTGGCGAGGAGTTCACCCTGCTGCTGCCCAACACCGATGCCGCGGGGGCCAGCAGTATTGTCGAGGATATCCTCGAGGCCATCCGCTCACTGGCGATCAAGCATGAGAAAAGTCCCACGGGGCGCGTCACGGCAAGTGCCGGTATAGCCCTGGGCTACCCGGTCAAAGAGCCGGTGGCGGCCGACACGCTGATGGGCGCCGCCGATTCGGCGCTGTACCGGGCCAAGGATAAAGGCCGCAATGGCTGGTGCCTGATCGATGGCCTGAGCGAATGGCGGGCGAGCGCCAGCAGCTAGCCATCCGTCGCGCGCATGGCACGCGATGCCCTGTGGGAGCGGGCCTGGCCCGTGATGCGGGCAACAAAAAAGCCCGCCGAAGCGGGCTACGAGCACAACGCCCGTCAGGAGAAACCTCAGGCCGCTTGCTTGGCCATGTCCTTTCTGTACTGAGCTTTCATCATTTCCATTTGCTCGCCCATGGCGTCGAGAACGTCCTTGCCGAGCAGCTTCTTGGCTTGCGGGAACATTTCGGTTTCTTCTTCCTCGATGTGATGCTCCAGCAGCTCCTTGAGCACTTTGACCCGCCCGGAAAACTCGGGCGTGCCGGGGTCGGTGACTTTCAGGTCGGGTAGCACCAGCGAATCGACGGTGCGGTGTTCCTCCTTGGCCTCGTGGTACATGATCACCTGCTCCTTGGCGCCGGCTTTCTTGTAGGCAGGGTAGAGGATCTCCTCTTCAAGGCGGGTGTGCACAGCCACTTCCATTTCCAGTTTGGCCAGCAGTTCCGAGCGCTTCTTGATGCCGCGCTCGGTAGATTCGCTCAATTGCGTCAACAGAGCTTTGACGGTTTGGTGGTCGGCTTTGAGCAGGTCGATGGCATTCATCAGTGGATCCTCGATAAAGCGGATGGTTGAAAAGGGGCCTTGCGTAAGTAGTGACTCGGCCCATTGCCAGGGATTCAACCGGATTGCCGAACAGTACTTTTCAGCCGGGCTCTTCGCTGATGATCGAGATCTTGCCATTGCGTTCGACGATGGCGTACTTGATTTGCTTGACCCGCTCCAGGCCCTGGTTTGCCCGCGCCGATTCGAGGATGTCTTCTTCGGTCAACCGTGCTTCACGCATGCGTTGGTGCAAGAACCGCCCATGTTCGACCACCAGGGTGGCATTGCCGTCGATCACCCGCGCCAGCTTGCGTGAACGTTGCTTGGCCAGGGACATGCCGACGTCCAGGGCAATCAAGGTGACGATCACCAGCACTGCATTGGTGAACGAGAAGTCATCGCCCAGCAACGCTTGCTGGGTAGCCTCGCCGATGATCATCAGCAGCACCAGGTCGAAGGTTGTCAGGTCTGACAGTGAGCGCCGGCCGGCGATCTTGAACAGCACCAGCAGGGCCAGGTACATCGCGGCGGCGCGGAACACGGAATCCATGGCGGCCCCCTAGGGATAGATGAACTTGCGAAAGTCCAGCGCTGAGTTCGGGCCGATGCGCACGTGCCCGCGGTAGCTGCCGGTGTTGTTGCTGCGAAGGGTCAGGTAGAGGGTGGCCATGCCCTGATGGTCGGTCCGCAGCTGCAACAGCAGTGCTTTGCCCTGGGAGGCGGAGCGCAGCGGCTGTGGGTGCAGGGTCTCGATATTCAAGCCGCTGAGCAGGCTGCCACCGAGCAGCACCTCGACTGTGCTGTCGGCGCCGCCGCGAACGCGCAGCAGCATGCTTTCGGTGGCGCCATTGCGGCTGAAGCGCTCGTAGCGAAGGTCCAGTCGGCCGTCGGCGCTGCGGATGTGCCGGCTGCTCAAGGGACCGTCGGCGAACAGCCCCGCCAGTGCCAGCACCATGATCACCACCAGTGCGTACCAGCCCGCGCGTTCGAAGCGCCAGACCTTGCGTTGCAGGGCCATGTCTTCATTGACCGGTGCCGTACGGCTGTGCAACTCGTCCGATGTGCTCATGCGCGTTCACCCTCCTGGTAGCGCTGATGAAAGTATTCGATGCCGCTCAAGGCGTGCACCGCAGCTTGCTGCATGACCTCTTCGCGCTCGCCGTAAAAGCGCACCGTGCGGGTAAACACCGCTTGCTCGCCACCCTCGGCGAACACCCAGGCCAGGCACACCGTACCCGGCGGGATGCCGTCCATGGGCTCGGGGCCGGCGACGCCTGTGGTGGCGACAGCGCTATTGGCCTGGCTGTTGCGCAAGGCACCGAGGGCCATCTCCCGGGCGACCGCCTCACTGGTCAGGCCGAAGCGGGCGATGGTGTCCGCGCTGACCTTGAGCAGGCGCTGCTTGGCCTCGGGTGAATACACCACGTATCCGCTTTCCAGCACGCAGCCGCTGCCGGGAATCTGCGACAGCAGCGCGACGATGCAACCGGCGGTGCAGGACTCGGCCGTAGTGAGCATCAGCCCGTGGGCCTGCAGGTAATCGCAGACGCCTTGCACGTGTTCCTTGAGCTGGTCCATGGCGCACTCCCGCCGGGTTGGTATGCGGTGGACCCTTGAGGCGAGCAGTAGGTTCTATCGGCCTGGGCGCACCGTTGGTCCTGCGCCGTCGCCGATTATCTGAACTCGTGCAGCAGCGCGACATTCACTAGTTCAGAGACATCCGATTCCCGCAGGCTTTTCTGGAGAACACCATGCGCGCACTCACTTACCACGGGGCTCATGACGTCAGGGTCGAGACCGTCGACGATCCTCGCATTGAGCAAGCAGACGATGTGATCCTCAGGGTTACCGCCACGGCTATTTGCGGCTCGGACCTGCACCTGTACCGCGGCAAGATTCCAGCGGTCGAGCATGGCGACATCTTTGGCCATGAGTTCATGGGCATCGTTGAAGAGACCGGCAGTGAGGTCAGTGGCCTGCAACGGGGTGACCGGGTGGTGATTCCCTTTGTGATCGCCTGCGGCGCCTGCTTTTTCTGTCAGCACGAGCTGTTCGCCGCCTGCGAAACCACCAATACCGGGCGCGGGGCGATCATCAACAAAAAGGGCATCCCCCCAGGCGCTGCACTGTTCGGCTACAGCCACTTGTACGGTGGCATTCCAGGTGGTCAGGCGGAGTACGTGCGCGTGCCCAAGGCCAATGTCGGGCCTTTCAAGGTCCCGCAGGCGTTGAGTGACGATAGGGTGCTGTTTTTATCCGACATCCTGCCAACGGCCTGGCAAGCGGTACTCAATGCCGAGATTGGCCAACGCTCGAGCGTGGCCATTTACGGTGCTGGCCCGGTCGGCTTGCTCAGCGCGGCGTGTGCTCGCATGCTCGGCGCCCAGACCATCTTCATGGTCGATGAGTGCGAATATCGGCTGGCCTATGCGCAACAGGCCTATGGCGTGGTCCCGATCAACTTTGCCAAGGATGATGACCCGGCCGACAGCATCATCCAGCAAACCCCGGGCAAGCGTGGCGTGGATGCGGCAATCGATGCGGTAGGGTTCGAAGCCAAGGGCAGTGCCACCGAAACCGTGCTGACTACCCTGAAGATAGAAGGCAGCAGCGGCAAGGCCCTGCGCCAGTGCATCGCGGCGGTCAGAAGAGCTGGGGTAGTCAGTGTGCCGGGAGTGTATGCCGGGTTTATCCACGGCTTTTTGTTTGGCGATGCCTTCGACAAGGGGCTGACTTTCAAGATGGGCCAGACCCATGTTCAGCGCTACCTGCCCGAGTTGCTCGAACATATCGAAGCCGGGCGCCTGCAGCCACAGGATATTGTTACCCACACCTTGCCGCTGGAAGAGGCAGCGCAAGGCTACACGTTGTTCGACAAGCAGCAGGAGGATTGTCGCAAAGTCATCCTGGTGCCCGGCGCCCGTTGAGCAATGGTGGGTGATAAAGCTGTCGCGCATGGGTAAGATGCCCGCCTCAACTCTGCAAAGGATTGATCATGGACGACCCTTTTCTGGCGCAACGTTTGTTTGCAGCGGTGGCCATTATTGTTGCGGCAATTGGCGGCGGTATTTTCATCGTTATCCTGGCCAGCCCAGGTGGTCCGTTTCCCGGCCTGGGCAGCGCACTTGCAGTGTTAACCCTGGGTATCACCAATGGTGTGTGCCTGCCGCTGGTCGGCACTTACTGGTACCTTGCCGGCAAGCCAGCCGGCGCCGCTACGCTATTGATTTTGCAGGGCATCGGGCTGCTTGCGTTTATGGGTTGGTATGTGTCGTTACTGTAAAGTCCAGGCATTAACGCTTTATAGCGACTGGCTCTATTGCTCCCTGTTCAACAGCCAATTGAGTTCTTCTGTTTCATACTTTTTTTATATATCTTTCGTGTGCTGCCGACTCACCAAGGAAAATAATAATGAGGTACAGAGGCGCGCACTATTGGGCCTGGGCAGACTGCCAACTGCACAGCCAGGAGCATATCGAATCGCTGGAGTCCGGAATCACGCTTGATGTCAAGGCGCGGCTTTCGCGCAGTGGTTGTACTCAGTTGTTTCTCGGGGTTTATACCAGTGCCGGTCTGCCTGTGGTCGAGGAATACCATGACCGTCTCGACGAAGTAACGCTGACGCGGGCGATGGTCTGGGGCGTAAAACGCTGCCGGGCGATTGCTGCTGAAGTCATCGAGCTACAGGCATTACCCTCGCGCAATGCCTACAGCGATTTGCGGGTAATTAACTCGACGCCCTGATTGCGCACATTGCCGACGGCGGCGCTGACCGGGTACCACTCGAACTGTGCGGCCGGTTCGCCCAGGTTCAAGGCCATCTGTTCGGCGTGCTCGCCAGCGGTGGCCGGGTCCAGCCATTGCCGGGCGACAGCCGGTGCCAGCACGATAGGGCGACGGTCGTGCACGTCGAGCAGGCCACCTTCGCTATCTGCCGTGAGAATGACAAACCCGGCATGCTCGCCGCTGAACTGGCCGATGGCGGCGCACAGGGCAGGGCGGCCATCGCTGCGGCGAATCAGGTAGGGCTGCTTTTTCGCAGCCCCTTCATCCACCCATTCGAACCAGTTGTCGATCGGCACGATGGCCCGCTGCGGCCAGATGGCGCGAAAGAACGGACCATGGGCGACCTTCTCCACCCGCGCATTGATCGGCGCGGCGCGATCCCGGGCCCAGTGCGGGCGCCAGCCCCAAGGCAGCAGGTCAGCCTGCAGGGTACCTGCCTGGATATGCAGCAGCGCCACACCGGTGGTCGGTGCCACGTTGTAATGAGCAAGGGGGTGATCGCCGACGTTGTTGACCAGGGCGTCGGACATGCCCAGGGCGTCGACAAAATCGTGAATGCCACGGTACTGGGATAACCTGCCGCACATGGCGTGTTGCTCCGCGAGGTGCCTACCGATGGAGGATAGACGTTGGCGCGGGCAGAGGCCGTTCAACTCAGCGACCAGACCAACAACGATGCGCCCAGGGCCAACAAGGTTCCCAGCCAGGCGCTGGCCTCAAATTTGGAGCGCTGCACGCTGGGCCTGACCTCGCGCAGGTACTGGGCCTTGGTCGGTGCCTGTTCGCGGTAGCGAAGGTGCTCGGCCAGGTCCTGCAGCCGGGCCTCGATGACCGAGCCGACGACGAAGTAGGTGGTGCCATAACTGGCGATGAAGATCAGCAGGTATTTCACTGTCGCTCCTTGGCAGGTTGCTTCCCTTTTCAGCATGGGCTTCCAGCACAGGCTGGGATTGACGGCGCGCACCTCTGGGCTTATACAGGCGCCCCCACGTTCCCGATGCTACAGGACCCTGAGATGAACGACGACAATCTGGACATTCACGAACCCGAACATGATCACCTGCTTGACCATGAGTTTGCCGAAGACGATTACGAGCCGCAGGACGAGGTCAACCCGTTGTTCGATCCGCAGGATGACGATGACGAGGAAACCCGCGAAGGTGCGGGGGATGACGATGCTTTCTGGGACGAGGGCGTTGATACCCTCGACGACCTCTAGGCGCCAGCCGTGGGGCTGACACCATGAGGCCGCTTCAGGTCAGCGCCCGTCTACCGAGAAGCGCCCGGCACCGGTGACTGACAGCAACAGCAAGCCGCCAACGATGCTCATATTCTTGAAGAACTGCACGGTGTTGGCCGCTTTTGCCGGCTCGACCATGGTCCAGAACGGATGGCCGATCAGCGCGGTACCGATCACGAACAGGGCAAACAGGAACGCCAGCGGGCGGGTGTAGAAACCGAGGATGAGGATGATGGCGACAAAGAACTCCATGATCACCGCCACCGCAGCAGCCACCGTGGGCGCCGGGGCGCCGAGGGACGCCAGGTAGCTGACCGTGCCCTCGAAGCCGGTAAGCTTGCTCCAGCCGGACATCACGAACAGGATCATCAGCAGAATCCGCGCCAGCAGGATGATAACGTCGCGCTGGTTGTCGAACAGGGTATAGCGCATGGCGGCCTTCCTTCGTTATTGGGCAATTTTACCTTAGCAGCTGCCGGAAGGATTTGCGGCTGTACCCGCACAAAAAGGGCATAAGGGACGCGCTGGGCAAACGCCAGGCAGCAAAAAGGCGCCATCAAGGCGCCTTTTCAAAAAATGGTGCGAGTGGCGGGACTCGAACCCGCAAGGCTCACGCCGGCAGATTTTAAGTCTGCTGTGTATACCAATTCCACCACACTCGCACTGGCTTGAGGAAAATGCATTTGTTCCCTCAATCAAGCGAGCTTTATAACCCATCGTTATATTCCAGTCAACCGCGCGCAGGGCTCTGGGCGGCGCCTCAGGCTAACTCCAGAGCATGCTCAGCAGCACCAGGGCGAGCAGCCCGAGATAGACCTGCGCGTGCTTGCGGTCATCGATCCTGCCGATCCAGCGCGCCGCCAGCCGGGTGCCGAGCCAGGCGCCCAGGGCCAGCAGAATAAACGCCGACAGATCGACGTAAGCGACAAACCCCGTGCCGAGATCACGGCTGGCAGTCATCAGGTAAGTCGCTGTCGCCGCCAGCGCCACCGGCAAGGTCAGCGGGCTGGCCATGGCCGTGGCCTGGGTCATGCCCAACCCGCGGCGGCGCAGCAACGGCACGCTCATGACGCTGCCGCCTACCCCCAAACTACTTGCGACGGTGCCGATCAATACGCCGCAACCGACGCTTTTCATGGGCCCGAGCGGGCGCGCCGGGGCCTGGCCGTCGTGGTGCAGAAAACCCCTGCGCAGCAGACAGTCGAGCAGGGTGAAGGCCAGGTAGAAAATAAACCCCCAGCGCAGCCATTCACTGGCCAGGGCGCCCACCAGGGCGGCGCCGAACACTGCGCCGACAGCAATGTATGCCGCCAGCGGCCACAGGTATTCACGCTTGAGATTGCCGGCGCGCCGATGCTTGAGGGTGGCCAGTGCGGCGCTGACGATCATCACGCAGGTAGAGGTGGCCACCGCGATCTGCATGGCCGAACCGCCGGTATCAGGATCTGAGCGCAGCAGGTGATACAACAGCGGCACGACGACGAAGCCGCCACCAAAGCCGAACAGCACGGTGGTGATGCCGCTCAGGCAGCCGAACAGGGCCAGGAGCAAAAAGAGCATGGAAAGGTCGTCCTTCAGTTGATCAGGAGCGACAGGGTAAGTACCAGGGTTTTGGCCTGCGTGAGCAAAACGGTCAATAATGATCGTGAATCGGCCACGGATCTGTCCCATGTACAACGTTTCGATCAACCTGCTCGATGCCACACCGCGTGCCGTGGTCGCCATCGGCACCGATTACCCCGACGGCTTTCTTCTGGCGCGTCACAGTCATCGGCGTGCGCAATTGCTGTACGGCGCGACCGGGGTGATGCAGGTGCGTACGCCTGCCGGCGACTGGGTGGTGCCGCCGCAACGCGCGGTATGGATAGCCCCGGGGGTGGAGCATGAAGTGCTGATGCTCGGCGTCAGCACCCGCAGCCTGTACATCGAAGCCGAGGCGCTGATGTTGACGGGCGAGTGCCAGGTGCTGGAGGTTTCAGCGCTGATGCGCCAACTGCTGCTGGCGGCAGTGGAGATGGAGCTGGAGTACGACCTGCAGGGTAGGGACGGGGCGTTGGTCAACCTGCTGTTGCATGAGCTGCGGGCAGCGGCCAGCTTGCCGTTTCATATCCCGCTGCCGCGTGACCCGGCGCTGCTCATGCGTTGCCAGGCTTTTTTGCGCATGCCTGATGTGCACCAGTCGCCCGCGCATTGGGCGGGTGAACTGCATGTCAGCCTGCGCACTTTCGGGCGCTGGTTTCGAGTCGAAACCGGGATGAGCTTCAGCCAGTGGCGCCAGCGTGCCTGTGTGGTGCTGGCCCTGGCCAGGCTGGCCCAGGGCGAGGCGATCACCCGGATTGCCCTGGACCTTGGTTATGACAGCCCAGCGGCGTTTTCCAGTATGTTCCGTCGTACCCTGGGGCAGACACCGCGCAGCTTGCGTGATCAGTAGCTGATCGAATCAGCGACGCCGCGCAAGTCGTCCACCGAGGTCCTCAGGCCGGCAATCCTGCCCAGCACGGCTGCGGCGTCGGCCTGGTGAATCGAGTGCTGCAGGTACAGTACGTGCCCGCGCAGGTCGAGCGAGACCCGCTCCAGATCGGCAGCGGCAGCCTGCAGGTCGTCGTGTATGGCTTTCATTCTTAGGTCTGCGGCCACGCGTCGTTCCCTCGAGGTAGATGGCAGGTCTGAAGTGCGGGGCGACTATAGAGCAATTGATTCACTGCTGTCATTGGGCCATTGCTTGTTTAATGTTGGATCCAAAAAACGCTCAGAGCTGTTCTCGGCGGGCGCGCGATCAGTTGGCGGTTCGCGAAGAATCCGGCTAGTTTTTAGACCAGCGCAGGGAATCGCTTCCAGCGTATGCTGTCATATCCAGACAAGCCATCTGCGGCTTCGTGGGGCAGCCATGGTCTCATCCGATTCCGAACTTCATGTCATGCATGCCAGCCGCTTCGAGCAGCTGGTGCAAACCGTTGTCGACTACGCCATCTACATGCTCGACCTCGACGGTCACGTGGTGTCCTGGAATGCAGGCGCTCAACGGATCAAGGGCTACCGTGCCGACGAAGTGATCGGCAAGCATTTCTCGTTGTTCTTCACCCCCGAAGATTGCGCCGATGGCAAGCCAGCCTGGCTGCTTGAGCGGGCCTTGAGCACTGGCGGGGCGCAGGACGAAGGCTGGCGCCAGCGCAAGGACGGCACGCTGTTCTGGGCGCTGGTGGCGCTGGATGTGATCAGGTCGCCGGACGGCGAGATCGTCGGCCTGGCGAAGATCACCCGGGACATTACCGACCGCCGCGAGGCGGCGCTGCAACTCGATGAAGTACGTGCCCAGCTGTTCCAGTCGCAAAAGCTCGAAGCCCTCGGCCAACTGACCGGGGGCATGGCTCACGACTTCAATAACTTGCTGACCATCATCATTGGCTCGGCGCGCCTGGCCCTCAACAGCCGAGACCCGCAACGTACCCGGCGCCTGCTCGAACACATTCTCGATGCCGGTGAGCGCGGCAGCACGATGACCCAGCAATTGCTCAGTTTCGCTCGCCACAAGGCACTCAAGTCGGGCCGCGTCAAAGTACCCGAACTGATCGAGTCGACACGCCTGCTGCTCGGCCAGACGCTGCCCAGCTCGGTGGAGCTGCAAGTGGCGCTGGCGGATGAATTGTGGGAGGTCGAAGTCGACCCCGGGCAGTTGCAGATGGTCTTGCTCAACTTGATCTTCAATGCCCGCGATGCCATCGACGGTGAGGGGGTGATCAGCATGCAGACGCGCAACTGCACGCTCGAGGGCCGTCCAGACGGGCTGCTCGGGCGCTATGTATGCATCAGCGTCAACGACACCGGCCGCGGTATCGACAGCAAGATACTGCCGCGCATTTTCGAGCCTTTTTTCACCACCAAGAGTTTTGGCAAGGGCACCGGCCTGGGCCTGAGCCAGGTCTACGGTTTCGCCAAGCAGAGCAACGGCACGGTCACCGTCAGCAGCGAACCGGGCAAGGGCACCTGCATGAGTGTCTACCTGCCGGTCTACACCGCAAGCCTCGATCCCTACCCTGAATGCGGAGGTGCATAGCATCGTGGAACAACTCAAACGCCTGGCCACCGGCATCCCTGGGCTCGATGAACTGCTCAAGGGTGGGCTGGTGGTCGGTGCCTCCTATATCGTCCAGGGCCGGCCTGGTTCGGGCAAGACCATCCTCGCCAACCAGCTGGCCTTCAATCATGTGAACCAGGGCGGAAGGGTACTGGTGGCGACGCTGCTGAGCGAATCCCACGAGCGCTTGTTCCAGTACCTGTCGACCTTGAGCTTTTTCGACCCGGGCAAAATCGGCGCGCAGCTGCAGTTCGTCAGCGCCTTCGACACCCTCGAGCAAGAGGGCCTGGATGAAGTGGTGAAACTGCTGCGCGGCGAGATCAGCCGCCACCAGGCCAGCCTGCTGATCGTCGATGGCCTGCTCAATGCCCGCTCGCGCGCGGAAACGCCGCTGGACACCAAGAAGTTCATCGCCGAGCTGCATGGCCACGCCGCCTTCGCCGGTTGCACCGTGCTGTTCTTGACCAGCTCGCGGCTGGAGGATGGCAGCCCCGAACACACCATGGTCGATGGCGTTGTAGAACTGGGCGACGAGTTGCTCGGCAGCCGTTCGGTGCGCCGTATCCAGCTGCGCAAGACCCGCGGCAGTGGCGCGTTGTCGGGTATTCACGAATGTGAAATCACCGAAGACGGCCTGCAGGTGTATCCGCGGCTGGAGTCGTTGTACAGCCATCCGACCGGTCACGGCACCGGCGAGCTGACCCGCATCCCCAGCGGCGTGCCGGTATTTGACCGCATGCTCGGCGGTGGCCTGCCGGCGGCCTCGGTGACCCTGGTGATGGGGCCGTCGGGCATCGGCAAGACCTCCCTGGGCGTGAGCTTTCTCGGTGCGGCAACAGCGGCAGAACCCGGCCTGCATTTCGGCTTTTACGAAACCCCGCAGCGCCTGCGTCTCAAGGCCGGCGCCCTGGGCTACGACTTCGCCGCCATGGAGCGCGGCGGGGCCTTGCACATTGCCTGGCAACCGACCACCGAAGGTGTGCTCGATGATGTCGGCATGCGCCTGCTGCGCCGGGTCGAGCAGCACAACATCAAGCGCGTACTGATTGACAGCCTCGGCGCGTTCACCCGCCTGGCGAGCAACCCGACGCGGCTGAACGAATTCTTCCGCGCCCTGACCGGCGAGCTGCGGGCGCGCGATGTCAGTGTCCTGGCGACCTGGGAGATGCGCGATATCTTCGGTTCGGAAATCAACGCGCCGGCGCCCGACCTCTCGAGCATCGTCGACAACCTGCTGCTGATGCGCTTTGTCGAGATGGACTCCGAGCTCAAGCGGTTGCTGTCGATCCTCAAGGTCCGCGACAGCTATTACGACCCGGCGCTGCTGGAGCTGGTCATCAGCGACCACGGTATCGATTTGCGAAAGGCCTTCACCCAGGCCACGGGGGTGATGTCCGGGACGCCTTCACAGGTGCCTGGATCATGAGCACGGGGCTGGCAACACCATGAGTACCATTCTGGTCGTCGACGATGAATACCTGATCGCCAATATCCTGGGCTGGGCCCTGGAGGACGAGGGGTTCGACGTCGAACTGGCCGGCAATGGGCAGAAGGCTCTGGATTTGCTCAAAGAGAAGCGGGTGGAGCTGGTGATCACCGATTACATGATGCCGGTGATGGATGGCGAGGCTTTGGCCACCGGTATCCGCGCGCAGCCGCAGTTACAGGAGTTGCCGATCATATTGATGAGCGGGGCGCAGGCTCACAAGGGGCGGGACAAACCCGGGCTGTTCGCTGCCGTGTTCGACAAACCCTTCGACATCGAGCAACTGATTGCCAAAGTGAAGGAACTGGTCGGCGCGCCCGAGGCGCCTTGAGGCCTGTGACTGCAACCGGATGGGTTGCCAGTAGCAGGATCAAGCGCATCCGTGCGGCTTGAGTCAGCTGGGGGCTACTTAGTGCTCGTCGCCTCCTTTTTCCGGTGCCGGGCTGCCGGCCTGAATGCGCTTGAAAATCTCCTCGCGGTGCACCTGTACATCTTTAGGTGCATCGATGCCGATCCTCACTTGCATCCCTTTGACGCCCAGAATGGTGACTTTGATGTCATCGTTGATGACGATGCTTTCGCCAACCTTGCGGGTGAGTATCAGCATGTATTTCTCCTTGGTAACGTAAGTTGCCTTGCAGGCGTGGCCCGCAGAAGCAGGGATCACACAGGGGGTGCATCCCTCTTTCCCTTCATTAAAGACGCTTTCGGCGGATATTAATTCCCCCGAACACAGATTCTGTAGTGAGTCTTTAGTCGCAGGTGCCGATTGGCTGGATGAGCACTCCGAAGCAGCGAGTGCTGCCCGTACCCGCAAGCATAGGGGGGTTGAAGGAATATGGGAAATTTCTCTGCATGATACCCAAGGTGGGTTTCGCTGAATGGCTTTTCAAGGGGCAGGGAGGTTTTGCAGAAACAGCGCCAGGGCCACTTCCTCGGCTTCAAGCCCCTTGCGCGTGCGCGCTCGCGGCAGCTTGGCCAGTTCGCCAAGGGTGAAATGCTCGAACAGCGCCGGGTGAATGTAGCAGCGCCGGCACACCGCCGGGGTATTGCCCAGGCGGCTGGCGACCTGCTTGACGGTCTCGACGATCTGACGCTTGGCCTCCTGCTCCGGTTGCCATTCAAGCTGGCGCAACAGGCTCAGGGCCAGCGCGCTGCCGGCCCAGGTGCGGTAGTCCTTGGCGGTGAAGTCGCTGCCGGTCAGTTCCTGCAGGTAGGCGTTGACGTCGGCCGAGCCGACGCTGTGGCGCTGGCCCTGCTCATCCTGGTACTGAAACAGGTCCTGGCCAGGCAGGTCCATGCAGCGTTTGATCAGGTTGGCCAGGCGCCGGTTTCTCACCGTCACCTGATGCTCGATACCGCTCTTGCCGCGAAACTGAAAGCGGATGGCGCTGCCGTTGACCTTGACGTGACGGTTGCGCAGGGTGGTCAGCCCGTAGGACTTGTTGTCGCGGGCGTACTGGCGATTGCCGATGCGGATCAAGGTGCTGTCGAGCAGGCTGACCACCAGGGCCATGACCTTTTGCCGGTCAAGCCCCGGCCGGGCCAGGTGGCTGTCCAGTTGCCGGCGCAGCTTGGGCAGCAGGCTGGCGAAGGTGAGCATGCGTGAATACTTGTGGCTGTCGCGGTAGCTGCGCCAGTCGGCGTGGTAACGGTACTGCTTGCGCCCGCGGGCGTCACGGCCGGTAGCCTGCAGGTGGCCTTGAGGGTCGGCGCAGATCCACACATCGGTATAGGCCGGGGGAATCACCAGCGCCTTGATCCGCGCAAGCGTGGCCGGGTCGCTGACCCGTTGGCCCTGCGCATCGAAGTATGCGAACTTGCCGCGCACCGTTTTGCGGCGCAGGCCGGGCTGGGTGTCGTCGACATAATGCAGGGCAGCGGGCAGGACGATGTCGGGCATGGCGCAGGTCCGGTTGCGGGGCTTGTACTATGGACCGCAGCGTCAACCCAACAGTGCCACCGACTTGATCTGCGCCCACAGCGACTGCCCGCCGTGCAGCTTGAGCTGGTCCGCAGAGTAGCGGGTGATACGCGCCAGCAGGGTGGTGCCGGCTGCATCCAGGCTGACCAGCACGTGGGCGCTGTTGTCGGCCGGGCGGTGGCCGCTGACCGTCACCGGCAGGCGGTTGAGGATGCTCGATTGCTGGTCGGCGCCAAGGCTCAGGCTGACGTCCCGCGCCTGAACCTTCAGGCGCAGCGGCATGCCGATGGCTAGCGGCTCGTGGGCCACGCGCAGTTGCAGGTTGCTGTGCGGCAGTTGCAGGCTGAGCAACTGATAGTCGCTGCTGTAGGCACTGACCTGGCCTTCGATGATCACCCCGGCGTCATCCCCCTGGGCCAGTGGCAGGTCGAGGCGGGCGAGGGTGGCGGCAATCGGCCCGCTGGCCTGGACCTTGCCCTGCTCCAGCAGCACCAGGTGATCGGCCAGGCGCGCGACCTCATCCTGGGCATGGCTGACGTAGACCAGCGGAATCTCCAGCTCGCTGTGCAGGCGTTCGAGGTACGGCAGTATCTCGCGCTTGCGCGGTCCATCGAGGGCCGCCAGCGGCTCGTCCATCAACAACAGTTGCGGGCTGCTCAGCAGCGCCCGGGCAATGCCCACACGCTGGGCTTCGCCGCCGGAAAGGGTGGCCGGCTTGCGCTCCAGCAGGTGCTCGATGCCGAGCAATTCGCAGGCTTGCTCGAGGCTGACCTTGCGCGCTTGGGCGGGGATGCGTTTGTAGCCGAAGGTCAGGTTGGCGCGCACCGACAGGTGCGCGAACAGGCTGGCCTCCTGGAACACATAGCCGATCGGGCGTTGGTGCGGGGCAATGAAATGTTCGCGGCGCGAGTCCTGCCAGATTTCGCCGTTGACCTCGATGTAAGCCTCGGGCGCCTGTTCAAGCCCGGCCAGGCAGCGCAGGCAGGTGGTCTTGCCGGAACCGGAATGGCCGAACAGGGCGCTGATGCCGCGCCCGGGCAGTTGCAGGTCGACGTCCAGGTTGAAGTCGCCGCGGTCCAGTTTCAATCGGGCATGAATCATCGCTGCCATGCTCAGCTCCAGGCCGATCTGCCCCGGCGGCTGGAGTACAGCGCCAGCAGCACGAGAAAAGAAAACACCAGCATGGCCCCGGCCAGCCAGTGGGCCTGCAGGTATTCCATGGCTTCGACATGATCGAAGATCTGTACCGAGACCACGCGGGTCTTGTCGGGAATATTGCCGCCGATCATCAGCACCACGCCGAACTCACCGACGGTGTGGGCGAAGCCGAGGATGCTGGCGGTGATAAAACCCGGGCGGGCCAGGGGCAATACCACATGGACGAAGGTGTCCCAGGGGCTGGCACGTAAGGTCGCGGCCACTTCCAGAGGGCGTTCACCGATGGCGCTGAAGGCGTTTTGCAACGGCTGCACGACGAAGGGCATGGAGTACACCACCGAGCCGATCACCAGGCCGCTGAAGCTGAACACCACAGTGCCCAGCCCCAATGCCTCGGTGGTCTGGCCGATCCAGCCGTGGGGGCCAAGGGCCAGCAGCAGGTAGAAGCCGATCACCGTCGGTGGGAGGACCAAGGGCAGGGCTACCACCGCGCCCACCGGCCCGCGCAGCCATGAGCGCGTGCGCGCCAGCCACCATGCGATGGGCGTGCCAACCAGCAACAGAATCAGCGTGGTCAGGCTGGCCAGTTTGAAGGTCAGCCAGATGGCGCCGAGGTCGCTGGCGTCCAGAGGCATCAGATTTCGTAACCGTAGGATTTGATCACGGCCGCAGCTTTCGGGCCCTTGAGGTATTCAACCAGGGCTTTGGCCGCGGCGTTGTCCTTGCCTTTGTTGAGGATCACCGCGTCTTGCTTGATCGGCTCGTGCAGGTTGGACGGCACGATCCAGGCCGAGCCGCTGCTGACCTTGCCGTCCTTGTAGATCTGCGACAGGGCGACAAAGCCCAGTTCGGCATTGCCGGTGGAGACGAACTGGAAGGCCTGGGTGATGTTCTGGCCTTCGACGATCTTGGCCTTGGTGGCCTCGGTCAGTTGCAGCTTGTCCAGCACCTGGGTCGCGGCCAGGCCGTAGGGCGCCGCTTTCGGGTTGGCGATCGACAGGTGCTTGAACGCGTTCTTTTTCAGCACATCGCCCTTTGCATCGACATAGCCTTCTTTGGCCGACCACAGGGCCAGGGTGCCAACGGCGTAGGTAAAGCGCGAGCCCTTGACGGTGTCGCCTTCTTTCTCGAGCTTTTCCGGGGTGCTGTCATCGGCAGCGAGGAACACTTCGAAGGGCGCGCCGTTCTTGATCTGCGCGTAGAACTGGCCAGTGGCGCCATAGGCGGCAACCAGCTTGTGGCCGGTGTCTTTCTCGAAGTCCTTGGCGATTGCCTGGATCGGCGCGGTGAAGTTGGCGGCGACGGCTACCTGTACCTCATCGGCCCAGGCGCTGTTGCAGGCCATGAAGGTGGCCAGGGCGGCCAGGGCAAAACGCGGTGCGCACTTACTCATGAAAAACAGCTCCACAGGCTGAGGGGTAGTCGTTATGTAGTGGAATATATAGCGAATACCCGACCCACGGGAAGTACTGCTTCAGCGTTTGAGCTGGGCGAGGGCGTTTTCAGCCAGGGTGCGCGTCAGTTCGCCAGCCGGCAGGGCCTGGCCCAGGCGCAGCGCCTGGCCCGACCAGAGGTTGCTGAAATCGCTGTTGCCTTTAGGTTCGCTGATTGCCCGCAGTGGCATCAGCGCACCACCGGCCAGGGGGAAGTGTGGCGACAGCTCGCTCATCGGCCCCAGCTCGCGCATGATGCGCGTGTTGATACCACGCGCCGGGCGCCCGGTGAACAGGTTGGTCAGCGCCGTGTCGCTTTCTTTAGCGCTGTGCAGCGCCTGGCGATGGGCCGCCGAGACCTTGGCCTCGGGGCAGAACAGGTAAGCGGTGCCCAGTTGCACCGCCGAAGCGCCCAGGGCCAGGGCGGCGACGATGCCGCGGTGGTCGCCAATGCCGCCTGCGGCAATTACCGGCACTTTCACTGCATCGACAATCTGCGGCACCAGCGCCAGGGTGCCGACCTGGGTACCGAGGTCGCTGCTAAGGAACATCCCGCGGTGGCCACCGGCTTCATAGCCCATGGCAATGATCGCGTCGCAGCCGTGATCTTCAAGCCACAGTGCTTCATCAACGGTGGTGGCGCTGGACAGCACCTTGGCGCCCGTGGCCTTGACCCGCTTGAGCAGGCTGGCTTCGGGCAGGCCGAAGTGGAAGCTGACCACGGCGGGTTTGAATTGCTCGACCAGTTGGCAGGTGGCGTCGTCGAAGGGCGCGCGGTTGGACACCGGTGTGGGCGCATCGAAGTCGGCGCCCAGCTCTTCATAATAGGGTTTGAGCGCCAGCTTCCAGGCCGCATCACGGGCAGGGTCCGGTTGTGGCGGCTGATGGCAGAAGAAGTTGACGTTGAGCGGGCCGTTGCTGGCCTCGGCAAAGGCCTGCAGCTCGGCGCGGATCTGTTCCAGGCTCAAGGTGGCACAAGGCAGCGAACCCAGGCCGCCGGCGTTGCTTACGGCGATGGCCATGGCCGAGCCGGTGGAGCCGGCCATTGGCGCCTGAAGGATCGGCAGCTCGATGCCGAGCAGATCGAGGAGACGGGTGTCCGGCCATTGGCTCATGCCTGGGGTTCCTTGTGCTGAAGTGGTGTTACAGCGCCTTGCTCACCTTGATATCAGTGATTTTCCTGGCGTCTTCGCCGTGCAATTGTTGCAGCGCTGCCTGCACCTGCTCTGGGGCATCGCTGGTCATCTGGGCGAAGTCAAAACGTTGCTCGCCATCGATCTTGTACTTGATCACGAACTTGGTGGTCTGGCTCATGGGCTTATCTCAGCTTCGACGACGAACGGCGAATGAACTTGATGGTGTGGGTGAAGGTTGGCTTGGTCACGGCCGACAAGGCCCGCGGGCCGACGGTGTCGATGGTGATGTTCCAGAAACCGGTGCTGGGCACGGTGATCTTGGCCGGGAAGTCGACGAAAGCGCCGCCGTGGTAGGTGTGACGGCCGCCGTTCTTGAAGCTGCGGAAGTTGGCGTCGTTCATCAGGCGGATATTGCAGCGCTGGGAGCAATGAATGACCACGATGTCATCCTCGTTGAGGTGCTCGCGCTGGTGTACGAATTTCATGTTGCACTCCGCATTGGATCTGTCAGCAAATCAAAACGATACCATGATGTCGGTTACACTGTCGGCCTTCGTGCCAGGCCCAGGATAAAACTGCCATTCAAGGGAGCAAAATGGTCTGCGCGTGGTCTTATTCTTTTTCCGTGGTGGAGGTGTGCTTGATGAAGTGGGTCGTAGCAGCGTTGGCAGTAACGCTGGGTGGCTGTGTGAGTGTGTCGGAGCTGGAGCACAGCCCGGAAACCCTCAATGTTATTTCTGGCAAGAAACCCCAGGAATACGCGGACTGCGTGCAGCAGCAACTGACCGAAACCCGTGGGCAACTGACCGTGGAAGAACGTCACGACGGCCTGCGTCTGGTGGTGCCGCAAAAAGTCGGTGGCGGCCCGGCTGCGCTCGTGGATATCGACAAGCGTGGCAGTGGCAGCAGCATCAAGCTGTATGAACGGTTGAACAACTTCCCGCTGCGCCTGGGTGATGTGAAGACCGCAGCGACGCGTTGCATTTCGGGTTAAACCTCTATCGGCTAATCGATTCAGCTGGCATCTAGCCATCTTTCTGCGTTGTAGCTTGCGGCGTATAGGCCTACTATTCATAGGCTTATACTTATTAAGCCTAAGCTTATAACAAGAAAATGGAGTCCGTGATGATCCCACTGGATCGCATCCTGATCAGCAGCCTGCTGCTGTTTTCATTGCCTGCCGCTCACGCCGTCGATGGCCAGAAAGTCTTCACCCAGGGCGGCCAGAACCCTGCCGCGATGGCCTGCCTGGGCTGTCATGGCGCGGACGCCAAGGGCATCGCGCCGGCGGGTTTTCCGCGCCTGGCCGGCCTGCCGGCGGCGTATCTGAGCAAACAGCTGCATGACTTTCAGAGCGCCAGCCGCAAACACCCGATCATGGAGCCCCTGGCCAAGGCCCTGAGCGCCGAGGAAATCCAGGCGGTAACCGCAACTCTGGCGGCCATGCCCAGCGAACCGGCCAGTGACCTTTATCGCCAGCAGATGGCCGCCGACCCGGTGCAGAAGCTGGCGCTGTATGGCGACTGGAACCGCAAGATCCCCGGTTGCGTGCAGTGTCATGGCCCAGGTGGCGCCGGTGTCGGTGAGCATTTCCCGCCGCTGGCCCATCAACCTGCTGCCTATCTGGTAGCCCAACTCAACGCCTGGCGCGACGGTAGCCGCAGCAACGACCCCAACCAACTGATGGTCGGTGTGGCCAAGGCCATGACCGATGACGAAATCAAGGCCGTGGCCAATTACTTCGCCAACCCTGTCAGCCCGGAGGTCAAGCCATGAAGCCGATGATTCTCGCCGCCCTGGCCATGAGCCTGGGCAATGTCCATGCTGCACCGATTGCCATGGAAGACCAGTCGCAACTCAAGACCCCGCCTGCTGCAGCGCCAGGTTTCACCCCGCCTGCGGAAAGCGAGCTGCCCGATAACGCCTACGGCAAGATGGTCCGCGATGGATACGCGCTGTTCGTCGACACGCGCCGGTTGATGCCTGACAACGTCGGCAACGGCCTTAACTGCAGCAACTGTCACCTCGACCAGGGCCGCCTTGGCAACTCGGCGCCACTGTGGGGCGCGTATCCGATGTACCCGGCCTATCGCAAGAAAAACGACAAGGTCAACACCTTTGCCGAGCGCATCCAGGGCTGCTTTCAGTTCAGCATGAACGGCAAGCCGCCAGCAGCGGACAGCCCGCAGATGACCGCCTTGTCGGTGTACGCCTACTGGCTGGCGAGCAAGGCGCCGATTGGTGTCGAGAGCGCTGGCCGCGGCTACCCGGAGGTGGCGCAATCGGCGCAAGGCTATGACTTCAAACGCGGTGAGCAGGTGTACCAGGCCCAGTGCTCCATTTGCCACGGCACCAATGGCGAAGGGCAGAAGGTGGCCAACAACTACGTGATGCCGCCGTTGTGGGGCAAGGACTCCTACAACTGGGGCGCCGGCATGCACCGGATCAATACCGCCGCCTCCTTCATCAAGCACAATATGCCCCTGGGCAAGCCCGGCAGCCTGAGCGACCAGCAGGCCTGGGACGTGGCCGCTTACATCAACCGCCACGAGCGGCCGCAGGATCCACGCCTGGTCGATGGCTCGATCGAGAAAACCCGGTTGAAGTTCCACGCCAATGACGGCGTCAACCTCTATGGCCAGAAGGTCGACGGGGTGCTGGTCGGGCAGGGCATGTAGGCATCTACTATGTAACTGCCGGTGGTCAGCTACCGGCGCATTATTTATGCTCCCGGGGAACTATCAACCCCGGGATTTCATCTATGATGGCATCGGCCAGCGGTGGTGGGGCATTGTAAGGTGACCGCCGCCTGATTAGACTGCGCCGAATTTCGTACGCAAAAGCCCTTGTTAAGGACGTATATGATCAAGAAATGCTTGTTCCCGGCAGCCGGTTACGGCACTCGCTTCCTGCCCGCTACCAAAGCCATGCCCAAGGAAATGCTGCCGGTGGTGAACAAGCCACTGATCCAGTACGGCGTTGAAGAAGCGCTGGAAGCTGGATTGAACGAAATTGCCATCGTCACCGGCCGTGGCAAGCGCGCCCTGGAAGACCACTTCGACATCAGCTACGAGCTGGAAAACCAGATCAAGGGTACCGACAAGGAAAAATACCTGGTCGGCATCCGTCGTCTGCTCGACGAGTGTTCGTTCTCCTACACCCGTCAGACCGAAATGAAAGGCCTGGGCCACGCGATTCTCACCGGTCGCCCGCTGATCGGCGACGAGCCGTTCGCCGTGGTGCTGGCGGACGACCTGTGCGTCAACCTCGAAGGCGACAGCGTGCTCAAGCAGATGGTCAAGCTGTACAAGCAGTACCGCTGCACCATCGTTGCCATCATGGAAGTCGACCCGCAGGAAACCAGCAAATACGGTGTGATCGCCGGTGACCTGATCGGTGACGACCTGTACCGCGTGCGCAACATGGTCGAGAAGCCAAAGCCTGAAGATGCTCCGTCGAACCTGGCGATCATCGGCCGCTACATCATGACCCCGGACATCTTCAAACTGATCGAAGAAACCGAGCCGGGCAAAGGCGGTGAAATCCAGATCACCGACGCCCTGATGAAGCAGGCCCAGGACGGTTGCGTGATTGCCTACAAGTTCAAGGGCAAGCGTTTCGACTGCGGTGGCGCCGAAGGTTACATTGAAGCGACCAACTTCTGCTTCGAGAACTTCTACAAGACCGGCAAGGCTTACTAAAGCTTCAAGCGGCAAGCTCCAAGCTGCAAGTGGATCGCGCATGGCTGCTTCTTCTTGTAGCTTGTAGCTTGATACTTGCAGCTTGAGACCCTCGAGATGACCTACGATTTTGATCTGTTCGTGATTGGTGCCGGGTCTGGCGGTGTGCGCGCTGCGCGCTTTGCCGCAGGCTTTGGAGCAAAAGTGGCGGTAGCCGAAAGCCGCTACCTGGGCGGTACCTGTGTCAACGTCGGCTGCGTGCCGAAAAAACTGCTGGTCTACGGCGCGCATTTTGCCGACGACTTCGAGCAAGCCGCAGGTTTTGGCTGGTCGCTGGAAGATGCCCAGTTCGACTGGGGCCAGTTGATCGCCAACAAAAACCGCGAAATCGAGCGGCTCAACGGTATCTACCGCAACCTGCTGGTCAACAGCGGCGTGACCCTGCTTGAAGGCCACGCCAAGCTCACTGGCGCCCATGAGGTGGAAGTCGATGGCCAGCGCTACAGCGCCGAGCACATCCTTATTGCCACGGGCGGCTGGCCGCAGATTCCCGACATTCCGGGCAAGGAGCTGGCGATCAGCTCCAACGAGGCGTTCTACCTCAAAGACCTGCCCAAGCGCGTACTGGTGGTCGGCGGCGGCTATATCGCCGTGGAATTTGCCGGGATCTTCCAGGGCCTGGGGGCCAAGACTTCGCTGTTGTACCGCGGTGACCTGTTCCTGCGCGGCTTCGACGCCAGCGTGCGCGAACACCTCAAGGAGGAACTGGAAAAACGCGGCATGGACCTGCAGTTCAACAGCGACATCCAGCGCATCGAACGCCAGGACGATGGCAGCCTCAAGGCTACCCTCAAGGATGGTCGCGAGCTGGTGGCCGACTGCGTATTCTACGCCACCGGCCGGCGGCCGATGCTCGACAACCTTGGCCTGGAGAACACCGGCGTTGAGCTCGACCCGCGTGGTTTCATTCGCGTTGATGACCTGTACCAGACCACCGCACCGTCGATCCTGGCGATTGGCGATGTAATCGGCCGCGTGCAACTGACCCCGGTAGCCCTGGCCGAGGGCATGGCTGTAGCCCGACGCCTGTTCAAGCCCGAGCAGTACCGCCCGGTGGATTACCAGAACATCCCTACCGCCGTGTTCAGCCAGCCACCGATTGGCACTGTTGGCCTGACCGAAGAACAGGCGTTGGAGCAGGGTCACAAGGTGCAGATCTTCGAAAGCCGCTTCCGGCCGATGAAGCTGACCCTCACCGAGGTGCAGGAAAAGACCCTGATGAAGCTGGTGGTCGATGCCGACACCGACCGCGTGCTGGGTTGCCATATGGTCGGCCCGGACGCTGGCGAGATCATCCAGGGCCTGGGCATTGCCCTCAAGGCCGGGGCGACCAAGCAGCAGTTCGACGAGACCATCGGCGTGCACCCAACGGCGGCGGAAGAATTCGTCACCTTGCGTACGCCTTCGCGTTAAACGGCGTACGCCAATCGCGGGGCAAGCCCGTTCCTACTGGCCGGTAGGAGTGGGCTTGCCCCGCGATAGCTTCAAACCCTCTATTAATAGCCCCGCCTTATAGCCAAAACCAATCAACAACATGAGCTTTGCCAATGAGCATTAATCCAATGTATTGGCTACGATTCTCCCATCAGTTTTTTCAACCCCCTGAAGGAGCGTCACTCATGCCTATCATCAACAGCCAGGTAAAACCGTTCAAAGCTACCGCTTACCACCAGGGCAAGTTTGTCGAAGTTTCGGATGCCGATCTGAAAGGCAAATGGTCCGTGGTGTTCTTCTACCCGGCCGACTTCACCTTCGTCTGCCCGACCGAGCTGGGCGACCTGGCCGACAACTACGCGCAGTTCAAAGACCTGGGCGTGGAAATCTACGGCGTGTCCACCGACACCCACTTCACCCACAAAGCCTGGCACGACACTTCGGAAACCATCGGCAAGATCCAGTACCCGCTGATCGGTGACCCGACCCACGTCATCTCGCGCAACTTCGACGTGCTGATCGAAGAAGCCGGTATCGCTGACCGTGGCACCTTCGTGATCAACCCCGAAGGCCAGATCAAGATCGTCGAACTCAACGACGGCGGTGTCGGCCGTGACGCCAGCGAGCTGCTGCGCAAGGTCAAGGCTGCTCAATACGTTGCCGCCCACCCAGGTGAAGTCTGCCCGGCCAAGTGGAAAGAAGGCGAAGCTACCCTGGCGCCATCGCTGGACCTGGTCGGCAAGATCTAAGACCGTGAGCCAGCCGAGGGCGGTGGTCTACCGCACCTGACGTTGTCACCGCCCCGCAAAACGCCCGGGCGCTTTCGCCCGGGCGTTGTTATTTCTACCGTTTGAAAAAGGAATCGCCCGTATGTTGGACGCCACGCTTAAAACTCAGTTGAAAGCCTACCTGGAGCGGGTCACTCAGCCGATCGAGATCGTTGCTTCCCTCGATGACGGTGCGAAGTCCCGCGAATTGCGCGACCTGCTGGTGGAAATCGCCGGCCTGTCGAACCTGATTACCCTGCGTGAAGACGGCAGCGACGCCCGTCGTCCGTCGTTTTCGCTCAATCGCCCGGGCGCTGACATCAGCCTGCGCTTTGCCGGCATCCCCATGGGCCACGAATTCACCTCGCTGGTGCTCGCCCTGCTGCAGGTCGGTGGTCATCCGTCCAAGGCCAGCCTGGAGGTGATTGAGCAGATCAGCGCGCTCAAGGGGGAATTCAACTTTGAAACCTACTTCTCGCTGTCGTGCCAGAACTGCCCGGACGTGGTCCAGGCGCTGAACCTGATGGCGGTGCTCAACCCCAATATTCGTCACGTCGCCATCGACGGTGCGCTGTTCCAGGCCGAGGTCGAGCGCCGCAAGGTCATGGCCGTGCCCAGCGTCTACCTCAACGGCGAAGTGTTTGGCCAGGGCCGCATGGGCCTGGAAGAGATCCTCGCCAAGCTCGACACCAGCGCCGGCGAGCGTCAGGCCGAGAAGATCAACGCCAAGGATGCCTTTGATGTGCTGGTCGTCGGTGGTGGCCCGGCCGGCGCTGCGGCGGCGATCTATGCCGCCCGTAAAGGCATCCGCACCGGCGTTGCCGCCGAGCGTTTCGGCGGCCAGGTGCTCGACACCATGGCCATCGAGAACTTCATCTCGGTGCAGGAAACCGAAGGGCCGAAACTGGCCATGGCCCTGGAAGAACACGTCAAGCAGTACGACGTCGACATCATGAACCTGCAGCGCGGTGAAGCCTTGATCCCGGCCACCGACGGCGGCCTGCACGAAGTGCGCCTGGCCAGCGGTGCCTCGCTCAAGGCCAAGACCGTGATCCTCGCCACCGGTGCGCGCTGGCGCGAAATGAACGTACCCGGCGAGCAGCAATACCGCAGCCGCGGTGTTGCCTACTGCCCGCACTGCGATGGCCCGCTGTTCAAGGGCAAGCGCGTGGCGGTGATCGGTGGCGGCAACTCGGGTGTGGAAGCGGCCATTGACCTGGCGGGTATCGTCGCCCAGGTGACCCTGATCGAGTTCGACAGCCAGTTGCGTGCCGACGCGGTGCTGCAGCGCAAGTTGCACAGCCTGCCGAACGTGAAAGTGATCACCAGTGCACTGACCACCGAAGTGCTCGGTGACGGCGAGAAGGTCAACGGCCTGCGCTACAAGGACCGCAACAGCGATGAGCTGCATGACCTGGCGCTGGAAGGGATCTTCGTGCAGATCGGCCTGCTGCCCAACACCGACTGGCTCAAAGGCACGGTCGAGCTGACTCCGCGTGGCGAGATCATCGTCGATGCCCGCGGCAAGACCAACCTGCCGGGGGTGTTCGCGGCCGGTGACGTGACCACTGTGCCGTACAAGCAGATCGTGATTGCCGTGGGCGAGGGCGCCAAGGCTTCGTTGGCGGCCTTTGATCACCTGATCCGCACCTCGGCGCCAGCCTGACCGATTGCGGGGCCGCTTTGCGGCCCATCGCTGGCAAGGCCAGCTCCCACAGGTTCAGCATCAAGCCCAAGAGCAACATCAAACCTTGTGGGAGCCGGCCTTGCCGGCGAAGGCTTCAATGCGCCCCAGCGGCCTTGTTCAGATTACTCTCGGTCCACTGGGTATACACGCAAGCATCCGCCACCGCCCAGCGCACCTTCACTGTATCGCCCGGCTGCATCGGCATTCCCGCCGCCGACAGCGCCTTGACCGTCATCGCCGTGCCGCCTGTGGTCACTACGCTGCAGGTCTGGCGCTCGCCCAGAAACAACACTTCCCCGACCCTTGCGGTTACCTCGTTCCAGCGTCCAGCCCGGCATCGGTGTGCGGGCGCCGATGGCCGAGCCAGAGCGCTCGCGGTCCAGTGTCTATAGTGAAGTAGTGTGTTTCAGCAGGAGCCATTGCCATGCAATTGATCAGTCGCGAGCCCTGGTGGCGCAATCCGCCCAAACCTGGTCAGCGGGAGCAGGATCTGGAATGGGGGTATCTGGAGATCTACAAGGATGGCCGCGCCGTGTTCGTCGAGCAGCGACCTACCGATCAGGAACTGGCCGAGCGCAAAAGCTGCCGCAACTTTCCCGAGGCTGAGGAGTAAGCTATAGGGTATGCCGTAATACAAATCTACCTGGGGCGGGAGCATGCAATGAAGGCCTGCGGATTGCCCATGTCGAGGTCAGCGACCCTGAGCGGTATCAGCAGTACACCCAGCGGGCACTGGCGGCCCTTGCAGCCTTCCCCGCTATGCCGAGATCGTCATCACCCGGGGCTAAAGCGATCAAGTCGGCGCAGCTGGCTTAGGGCAGGCTGGACAGTCAGCCCAAGGAGATGACCATGACCCGCCTGACCCTGTCCGAAGCCCATTCGCTGGCGAATTCGATCCTCTTGCACAACGGCTTTGATGCCGATCATGCCCAAGCGGTGAGCGACACCATCGTCGCCGGCGAACGCGATGGTTGTGCGTCCCATGGCCTGTACCGGGTCCTGGGATGCGTCAGTTCGCTCAAAGCCGGCAAGGTGGTTGCCGATGCCCGTCCCGAGGTCATCGACCAGGCGCCTTCGATCGTGCGCGTGGATGCTGGCGGCGGCTTCTCCCAGCTGGCATTCCAGGCCGGCTTGCCGTTGTTGCAAGCCAAGGCCCGCAGCACCGGCATCGCCGCCCTGGCAATCAACCGCTGTGTGCACTTTTCTGCCTTGTGGGTCGAGATCGAGCAACTGGCCGAGGCCGGCCTGGTGGCCCTGGCGTTCACCCCCAGCCATGCCTGGGTGGCGCCCGCCGGCGGCCATCGGCCAGTGTTCGGCACCAACCCCATCGCCTTCGGCTGGCCGCGGGTGGGCAAGCATCCTTATGTTTTCGACTTTGCCACCAGCGCCATCGCCCGCGGTGACATCGAGCTGCACCGGCGTGCCGGCAAGGCGATTCCCGAAGGCTGGGGCGTGGATGAGCACGGCCAGCCCAGCACCGACCCCAACGTGGTGCTGGACCGTGGCGCCATGCTCACCTTCGGCGGGCACAAAGGCTCGGCGCTGGCGGCGATGGTCGAACTGATCGCCGGGCCGTTGATCGGCGACCTGACCAGTGCCGAATCACTGGCCCATGCCGACGGCAGCAAATCCTCGCCCTATCATGGCGAGTTGCTGATTGCCCTGGACCCGCGCAGGTTTCTGGGTGACGCCGCCGATCAACACCTGGCCCGGGCCGAGGTGGTATTCGAGAGCATCGCAGGGCAGGGCGCGCGGCTGCCGTCTGCGCGCCGCTATACAGCACGGGCGCGCAGCCTGGTGGAAGGGGTGGAAATCCCGCAGGCCCTGTACAACGATCTCAGGGCACTGCTGGCCTGAACCCGCCCTTACAGGGCGGTGCGGCTGCTGTGGCCGTCGACCAGGCGCGCGATGCCCAGCGGGTTGGCGTTCTGCAGTGCCGGCGGCAACAGCGCATCCGGGCAGTTCTGGTAGCACACCGGGCGCAGGAAGCGCTCGATGGCCAGGCTGCCTACCGACGTCCCGCGGGCATCGGAGGTGGCCGGGTAGGGCCCGCCGTGCACCATCGCATCACAGACTTCAACGCCGGTCGGGTAACCGTTGAACAACACCCGGCCGACCTTTTGCTCCAGCAGCGGCAGCAGTTCGGCGTGGGTTTGCAGATCTTCAGCTTCGGCGATTAGCGTGGCGGTCAGCTGACCGTGCAGGCTGTGCAATGCCTGCTGCAACTGCGCGCTGTCGGCCACCTCGACCAGCACCGTGGCCGGCCCGAACACTTCTTCCTGCAACAGCGCATCGCCCTCGAGCAACAGGCTGACATCCGCCTTGAACAGCTGCGGCTGCGCCTGCTTGCCCTGTTGCGGCTGCCCGGCCAGGTGGCTGACGCCAGGGTGAGCGTGCAGCGCCTCGACGCCTTTGGTGTAACTGGCGAGGGTACCGGCGTTGAGCATGGTCTGTGCCGGTTGTGCGGCCAGTTGCGTGGCCAGTTGTTCGGTCAATGCACTGAATGCCGGCGAGCGCAGGCCGATGACCAGCCCCGGATTGGTACAGAACTGCCCGCAGCCGAGCACCACCGAGGCCGCTAGTTCGCGGGCGATCTGCTCGCTGCGCAGGTTCAGGGCCAGGGGCAGTACCAGCACCGGGTTGATGCTGCTCATTTCGGCGAACACCGGGATCGGTTGTGCCCGTGCCGCCGCCATGTCGCATAACGCACGGCCGCCCTTGAGCGAGCCGGTAAAACCCACCGCCTGGATCGCCGGATGCTTGACCAGCGCTTCGCCGACGCCGGCGCCGTAGATCATGTTGAACACGCCCTTGGGCATGCCGGTCTGTTCGGCCGCGCGGAGGATCGCATCGGCCACCCGCTCGGCCGTGGCCATGTGGCCGCTGTGGGCTTTGAACACTACCGGGCAGCCGGCGGCCAGGGCCGCGGCGGTATCGCCACCCGCCGTGGAGAAGGCCAGGGGAAAATTGCTGGCGCCGAACACCGCGACCGGGCCGACGCCCAGGCGATACTGGCGCAGGTCGGCGCGGGGCAGCGGCTGGCGATCGGGCTGGGCACGGTCGATGCGTGCGCCGAGAAAGTCGCCGCGGCGCAGCACCTGGGCGAACAGGCGCATCTGCCCGCAAGTGCGCCCGCGCTCGCCGAGGATCCGCGCTGCCGGCAGCGCCGTTTCACGGCTCACCAGGGTGATGAAATCATCCCCCAGGGCCTCCAGTTGCGTGGCGATGGCCTCAAGAAACTGCGCTCGTCGCTCCGGCGACAAACTGCGAAATGCCGGGTAGGCGTCGGCCGCCGCCTTGGCCGCAGCATCCACTTCCTGCGCGGTAGCCTGGTGGAATTGATAGGGCAGGGCCTCGCCGCTGGTTGCATCGTGGCTCTGCAGGGTGAGGCTGCCAGCGGCGCTGCGCGCACCGCCGATGTAGTTGTGGCCGATGATATCCGCCATGGAACACTCCTGAAAAAAAGGTGGGATCAAGCCAGCGAACTGCCCTGGCGAACTGGCGCCGCTTGCCCGGCGGCGATGCGCGCGGCAGCTTCGGCGTCAACCTGGTGCAGCGACTTGCCGCGGGTCTCGCGGGTCAGGCCAACAGCGACAATCGAGATCAGCGCAGCGCCAACCAGGTACCAGGCAATCGGCGTCGAGCTGTGGAACTCATTGAGCAAACTGATGGCGATCAGCGGTGCCAGGGATCCGGCGAAAATCGGCGCCACCTGGTAGCACAGCGACAGCGCGGTGTAGCGCACGTGGGTGGGGAACAGCTCGGCCATCAACGCCGAGTAGGGCGCGTAGGTCATCGACTCGATGGCCAGGCCCAGGGTGATCGCGGCCATGATCAGCCAGTTGTTGCCGGTGTCCATCAGCGGGAAGCCGATGAAGCCCCAGAACGCCGTGAGCACCGCGCCGGTCAGGTACACCGGCTTGCGCCCGACCAGGTCGGACAGGTAGCCCATCAGCGGGATCATGAAAAAATGCAGCAGGTGTGCGCCGAACATCAGCAGGAGGATCTGCGAGGTGTCCTTGTGCACCACAAGCTTGAGGTAGGTGATGGAGAAGGTCACTACGGTGTAGTAGAGGATGTTCTCGGCAAAGCGCGCGCCGATCCCCACCAGCACCGCGCGCCAGTGATGGCGCAGGACTTCGACCACGCCCAGTTGCTGCTCGGCTTTTTGCGCCTGGCGCGCCTGGGCCTCCTTGAAGATCGGCGCATCGTCGACGCTGGTTCGGATCCAGTAGCCGATCAGTACCACCACTGCCGAGAACCAGAACGCCACACGCCAGCCCCAGGCCAAAAACTGTTCTTCCGAGAGGTTGCTCGACAACAGCAGCAGGGCGACGGTCGCCACCAGGTTGCCGGCCGGCACCCCGGCCTGCGGCCAGCTGGCCCAGAAGCCGCGACGGTTGTCCGGGCAGTGCTCGGACACCAGCAAAATCGCGCCACCCCATTCGCCGCCAAAGGCAAAACCCTGGATCAGCCGCAGCAGCACCAGCAACACCGGCGCGGCATAACCGATCGTGTCGAAGCCGGGCAGGCAGCCCATCAGGAAGGTGGTGATGCCGACCACCACCAGGCTCAGTTGCAGCAAGCGTTTGCGGCCGAATTTGTCACCATAGTGACCAAACACCAGGCCGCCCAGGGGGCGGGCGAGAAAGCCCACGGCATACAGGGCGAAGGCGGCGATGATGCCGTCGATGGGGCTGTCGGTCTGGCGGAAGAACAACTGGCCGAAGACCAGTGCCGAGGCGGTGCCGTAGAGAAAGAATTCATACCATTCGGCGACGGTGCCGGCCATGGCTGCGGCGACGACACGTTTCAAGCCCGAAGGGCTGGTTGCGCTTGAAGAGTGACTGGACATGCTGACGTTTCCTGTATGGGCGCAAAACAGGCGGGCCGGTCTCCGTGGGCGGAGCCGGCCCGGCAATCACTCAGAGGCCGACGTCCGGCAGCTGCGGACGGTTGGCCAGGGCCTTGGCCATGATCTGCTCGACATAGACCCGATCACTTTCCGGCAGGGCCAGGCGTGGCGGACGAGTCAGCGCGCTGCCGCGACCGGCGATGGCTTCACACAGCTTGATGCACTGCACAAGGTCCGCGCGGGCATCCAGGTGCAGGATCGGCATCAGCCATTCGTAGATCGGCATGGCCTCGGCGAAGCGCCCGGCCTTGGCCAGACGGAAGATCGTCTCGCCCTCTTTGGGGAACACGTTGGACATGCCCGAGACCCAGCCCTGGGCGCCGACCGCGATACTTTCCAGGACCACGTCGTCGAGGCCGGCGAACAGCACGAAGCGGTCGCCCACTTCATTGCGCACGTCGATGAAGCGGCGGGTGTCGCCGGAAGAGTCCTTGAAGCACACCACGTTGTCGCAGTCGGCCAGGGAAATCAGGATGTCCGGGGTGACGTCGTTTTTGTAGATCGGCGGGTTGTTGTAGACCATCAGCGGCACGTCGGTGTGCTTGGCCACGTAACGGTAGTGCTCGGCGGTCTCGAACGGCTTGGAACCGTAGACCAGCGCCGGCATCAGCATCACCCCGTCGACGCCAACCTGGCGTACCGCATTGGCCACCTTGGCGGCCTGCACGCTGGTGAACTCGGCCACCCCGCAGATCACCGGAACCCGGCCGCGCGAGGCATCGACGGCGACTTCGGTGACGGCGATTTTCTCTTCGGCGCTCAGCGAGGTGTTCTCGCCCACCGAGCCACAGACCACCAGGCCCGAGACGCCGTCGCGAATCACGTTGGAAATGACCTCGTGGGTCTTTTCCAGGTTGATCGAGAAGTCATCGTTGAATTGAGTGGTGACCGCAGGGAAGACGCCGCTCCAGTTTACGTACTTGCTCATGGTGTTCTCCGGTTGTTTATTGTATTTCGTATACGATATTTCAAGTGATTGAAGTGGACCAGCGTTTTTTCAGCTGTGTGGCTGGTCGGTTTTCAAAGGTGTTTGTAAATCAGCGATTTAGGCTTCAGGCGCCGGGCCAGGTGTCCGACAACCGGTAGCCTTGCGGCCAGGGATCTGCCGGATCGAGCAGCAATTGCTGGGTGCCGGTGATCCAGGCTCGGCCGGAAATGCACGGGTAGATCGCTGGGCGGCCGGCGATTTCGGTCAGTGATTCGATACGGCAGTCGAACTGCGAACCGATGATCGAGCGGCCGATAAAGCGCTCGCCGGCCTTCATCAAGCCCTTGGCTTGCAGCACCGCCATGCGCGCCGAGCAACCGGTGCCGCAGGGCGAGCGGTCGATCTTGCCAGGGCGGATCACCACGGCATTGGCAGCGCTGGCGACGCCGTCCTGGTACTCGATGGGCGCGGCGATCTGGCAGAAGGAAATGTGCGCCCAGTCCGGGTTCAGCGGGTGGCTGAAACCCAGTTGCTCGTTGGCGGCGTGGGTGATCTTCAGGCCGATCTCGACGATGTCCTTGGCTTCGTCAGGGCGTATGGCAAAGCCCAGTTGCCGGGCATCTGCAATCACGAAACTGTCGCCGCCATAGGCGGTGTCGACCTGCAGCGAACCGTGGCCTTCGACTTCGATCCGGGCATCGAGGCGGTCGGCGAAGGAGGGCACATTCTTCACCTCCACCCGCTGCACCTTGCCGTCGCGGCATTGGGCGACGGCTTCGATCAGGCCGCCGGGGGCCTCGAGCACCAGGCGCGTCTCGGGCTCGGTCATCGGCAGGATGCCGCTGTCGAGCAGCACAGTAGACACGCACAGCGAGTTGGAGCCGGACATCGGCGGAGTGTCGGCAGGCTCCATGATGATCCAGGCCATTTGCGCGCGCGGGTCCTTGGGCGGCACCAGCAGGTTGACGTGGCGGAACACGCCGCCGCGTGGCTCGTTGAGGACCAGGTTGCGCAGGGTCTGGTCGTGGGCAATCCAGCGCGATTGCTCCCAGACCGTGGCGCCGGGGGGCGGAGCGACGCCGCCGACGATGACGTCGCCGACTTCACCTTCGGCGTGGCAGTTGACGATGTGGATGATCTTTGATGAACGCATTCACGGGACTCCTTGTGTTGAAGGGGAGGGCCTCATTCGTGGGGCAAGCCCGCTCCCACAGGGATAGTGGTGTGGGAGCGGGCTTGCCCCGCGATGCTGTTACTTCACGGACTTCAAGAACGCCGCCGTCTCCGGCTGCAACGGGTTGCCGATCACCTGGTCCGGCGCGCCGATTTCGTGCACCAGGCCATTGCGAAAGAACGCCACGCGGTCCGACACATCACGGGCAAAGCGGATCTCGTGGGTCACCAGGACCATGGTCATGCCGTCCTCGGCGAGCATGCGCATGGTGTCGAGCACCTCCCCCACCAGTTGCGGGTCGAGCGCCGAGGTGGCCTCGTCGAACAGCATGTAGTCCGGCGACATCGCCAGCGCCCGGGCAATCGCCATGCGCTGCTGCTGGCCACCCGAGAGCTTGCCGGGGAAGGCCTTGAGTTTGTCGCCCAGGCCGACGTGGGTGAGCTGCTTGACGGCCAGCGCCTCGGCGTCGTGCTTGTCTTTGCCAAGTACTTTGCGCGGCGCGAGCATGACGTTTTCCAGCACGGTCAGATGCGGGAAGGCGTTCCACTGCTGGAAGACGATGCCGATCTTCTGGCGCAGGCGGTTGAGGTCGGTGGCGCGGTGATGGACCTCGACGCCGTCGACGCGGATGTTGCCTTTCTGGATCGGTTCCAGGCCGTTGATGCACATCAGCAAGGTCGACTTGCCCGAGCCCGAGCCGCCGATGATCGACACCACTTCGCCCTTGTTCACGGTCAGGCTCACGCCCTTGACCACTTCCAGCTCGCCGAAGGATTTGTGTACGTTCTCGATCTCAATCATTTTCCTGCCACCTTCTTTCCAGACGGGCGCCCAGGCGGGCAACCACCAGGCTCATGACGTAGTAGATGAGGCCTGCGATGCACAGCACCAGCAGGGGTTCCTGAATCCGCGTAACGATGGTTTGCGAGGCGCGCAGCAATTCGACGATGCCGATCCACATCACCAGCGCCGTGTCTTTCATCACCCCCAGGACCAGGTTCAGCCAGCCGGGAAACGCCACCCGGGTGGCCATCGGCAGGACGATCCAGCGCAGGTCCTGCAGGTAGCTCATGCCCAGCGAACGGCTGGCCCGGCGCACGCTCAGCGACACCGCCAGCACGCCGCCACGGACGATCTCGGTGAAGTACGCGGCGGTGTAGACGCCGAGCACGATGCAGCCGACGCTGAAGGCGCTGATGTCGAGGCCGACGATGCTCTTGAACGAGTTGAACAGCACGAACTGGATCAGCAGCGGCACGCTGCGAAACACATCCAGCACCCACGCCAGCGGCAGGCTCAGCCGTGGCCACAGGGCCCGGGCCAGGCCGAACAGCAGGCCGGCAAAAGTACCTAGCAAGATGGCCCAGAAGGTCAGCTGCAAGGTGATGCGCGCGCCGTCGAGCAGGAACACAAAGTCGTTCCAGGTAAAACCGGTGGAAAACATGCCGAGCTCCTCAGTAACGGAACAGCCGCCAGGCCATCAGCCGGGCCAGCGCGACGATCGCCTTGGCAATCAGGTAGTACAGCGCCGCCGCCAGGGCGAAGTATTCGAAGGTGCGGAAGGTCTTGACGTTGTAGTCCTGGGTCACGCCGGTAAGGTCGTTGTTCAGGCCGACGATCACCCCCAGCGAGGTCATCAGCACCGCCCAGACCATCTGGTTGGTCAGGGGATAGAACACCACCCGCAGCAGTTGCGGGATGACGATCATCCGGTAGGTCTGAAAAGCGCTCATGCCCAGCGAACGCGCCGCGCGCACTTGCGTGGTCGGCACGGCCTTGAGGCCGCCGCGAAAGTTCTCCGCCAGGTACCCCGCATTGTTGAAGGTGATGCCTGCCAGCAGGGCGATCCACGAGCTGACGTGCAGGCCCAGCGAGCCGAGGCCGAAGTACAGGATGTAGATCTGGAACAGCGACGGCGTGTTGCGCGCGATCGACACCCAGCCGTTGGCAAAACCGCGCAGCAGTGGTTGCTTGCCTTCGCGCATGACGGTCAGGGCCAGGGCGATCAGCACCCCGAAGATCATCGACAGGGCGGCGGTCTCGAAGGTCACCCAGGCGCCGGCGAGCATGTCGGGCAGCGCGCGCAATGCCGATCGCCACTGGAAGGTGTAGTCAAAGTCAAACATGCGCGCGGCCCTCCTGGCTCTGGGCCGCTTGCAGCCAGGCCGGCAGGCGGCCGCTGGCCAGGCCAGTGCAAGCGGACTCGACGCACTCGGCGAGGCTGGCGAAATGCACCGGGCGACCGGCCAGGCCCGGCCCGTAGTGAGCATATTTGCCGGAGTTGGTCATCAGCGTGCGCGCCGCTGGCGGGATCACCGGCTCACCGAGCATGCACCAGCAGGTGTCGGTCACCAGGGTCACGCCGAAGCCTTCGAGCCCGGCGATCAGCCCGGCAGCGCGGGCCTGTTCGAGCACCGTGCGACCGCAAGTGATGGCCACGACTACCTCCGGGTGTTTGTGCCGGCCCTGGCACAGCTGCGCAAGCGCGGCGAACTCGCTGAACGAAAAATGCGGGTTGCCCAGCGACACCACATCTACGTGCGGCTCGCGGGCACTGTTGAGCGCGCGCCAGCTGTGCAGCAGGTCCGCCAGTTGGATGCGCTCGGTGGCCAGGCTGGCGCCAGGTTCGAGGACCTGCGCCGGCTCCAGCGCTTCAGGGGTGACCCCGGCGATATGAAACAGCGGCGCCGCCGAGGTGGTGGCAAAGGCGGCGCCGAAGGCCTTGAGGTCGTCAAGGCTCGGCTGCGCCTGTTCCAGCCCGTAAATCAGCGGAATTCGCGAGCCGGCCAGGGCGCCGATATGGTAGCCGAGCAGCGGGTAGAAGCTGTCGTCCAGTGCCTGCAGCGCCGGCACCTGCACCAACAGCTGCGCCTTGCGCTGGTTGTCGAGGTGACAACCGATGCGCGGCGCGCGGCCGGTCAGGGCGATGCAGATATCCAGGTAGTCGGGGTACTTGAGGGTGCGCGCGCCCAGCACGCTGTTGGCGTAGACCACGGCGTTGGATTCGGCCCAGACGATCTGTTCGCCCTGGCTTGGCGCGCTGTCCAGCAGGTACGGCGCGCAGGTGAAGCTCATCTGCGCCCCCATGGCCATGTAGGCATCGCCCAGGGCGCTGGCAGGCTCCCCCTGCGCCGGGTCTATGCCCAGTTCGCGCCAGCGGCGCTGGTCGACCGAGATGGCATTGAGCGTGGTCGGTACCCGCACTTTTGCACCCCAGCGCACCAGCTGTTCGGCAAAGCCGAGGCTGGCGGGGCCGGTGTAGATGCAGCCGTCGATGTGCGCCTGGGTGACGTCCAGCAACTGCTCGGCGCCTTGCAGCTCGGCCATGCGCAAAACGATCTGCATGGCCATCTGCGCCGCCTTGCCATGGGTGCCGTCGAGCAGCGCCCGGTCCTGGGCTTGCAGCTTCAGGCGGGTGCTGAAGGGCCGCTCGCCCAGATCAAGCGGCGGGGCCTGCCAGGAATCGGCCGGCGCCTGGGCATATAGGCTCAAGCGCTCGCCTTCGACCCGTGCCCAGCTTTTGCCGCGCAAACCGGCGAAGGCCTCCTTGCCGATGCACAGCACCGGCAGGGAGCGCTGGAACAACGTCTGCGCGACCAGCACGCCGAGGGTCAGGATCTCGTCGGCCTCGGCCAGTACCAGCGCCGCCGGTGCGTGGCCGTTGCTGATCAGTTCCATCATCACGCTGCTGCCGGTGCACGAGCCGCGCCCGCTGGGGATCGCCAGCACGCGCCCGGCGATGCACTGGCCACTCAGTGGATGATGACGGTCGACGACTTCGCCGCTGCTGGCGTCGACCCCGCCCCAGAAGCTCAGCCCGGTATCGGCGAACAGCAAGGGGCCCTGGGCCGCGCCCTCGACCAGGCTGCGCCCGGTCAGGGGGATCGGTGTGCTGGTCATGCTGCCCACCTCAGTAATAGACCTGTGGCACGGTCAGGTCGGTCGGGGCGATTTCAGTGCCGACCCACTTGGTGAACAACTCCTTGTAGCGTCCAGTGCGCACCTGCTGGTTGACGAACAGGTCCAGGTAGCGCAGCAGGCCATACTCGTTGCGCTTGGCGCCCAGCGACACGTAATCGATCACGTAAGGGGCATTGCCGGCGACCTTGAGGTTCTTGTACTTGCCGGACTTGAGGGTGGCGGCGGCGACGGTGTTGGTGACCACGGTGGCATCGATGTGCCCCTGGGCGACCGCCAGCAGGGTATCGTTCTGCGACTGGTAGGCACGGAAGGTGCCGCTGCCCCAGCTCTTGACGTCTTTTTCCAGGGCGATGGCTTCGTAGGTGCCGCTGGTGTTGCCCAGCGCCTTGCCTTTGAGGTCGTCGAAGCTGTTGATGCCGGTGTTGTCGCGGGTCAGCACCACCATCTGGAAGGCGAAGTAGGGCACGGTCAGGCCGACGGTCTTCGCCCGCTCGAGGGTGTCGGAGGTGGACGCGACGATCACGTCGGCACGCCCGGACACCAGCGCCGGGATGCGGTCGGGGAAGGGTGTTTCGACCACTTCCGGTTCGACCCCGAGCACCTTGGCCAGGTCGCTGCAGTAGTCGACGTCGAAGCCGGCAGGCTTGTTGGCCTCATCGCGAAAACCCATGGGCGGGAAGTCCAGGGTCACGGCGCAGCGCAGCTTGCCGGAGCCGATGATGTCATCGAGCTTGTCGGCCTGGGCGTTGGCAATGCAGGCGGTACTGAGAACAGCGCTGAGGGCTACGGCAAATGTGCGGTTTTTCATAGGTGCCTCGTGGTCGGGTAAGTGCTGTTAGATATCGTATTGGAGATTTCGTATACGATATTTTTTAGTGCAATGGCCGTGCCTGTTTTGTCGTCAATGTAGGAATAATCTTTCGGCCCGTGGGCTAGGGCGCTCGAAGCAAACAAGGGCAGTTGGGGTGCTGTAGCAGGGGAGCGGGGCAGGTGTTACATATCGGAGCACTGCCCGTGCGCAGCGCCCGATAAAGGAACACTTAGCGTTGGCTGTCGCGGTACTGGCTCGGTGAAAGGCCGGTGAGGGCGCGAAACTGCCGGCTGAAGGCACTGTGGTCGGTGTAACCGCAGCGCAGGGCGATCTCGGTGATCGGCAGGTCGAGGTCTTGCAGCAGGCGCGAGGCTTCTTCCAGCCGCGCCTTGTGAATCATCTGTCGTGGCGTGAGCTGGAAGATGCGCTTGCAGTGGCGCTCCAGTTGCGCCACCGACAGCCCGGCGATGGCAGTCAGTTCGGCAAGGCTGATGGGGCGGGTGAAGTGGCTGCGGATATGCCCATCGACGGCGGCAAGCTTGTGAAACGCCGGGTGATTGGACTGGGGCAGTTGCAGGTCGCGGGAAATGCCGGCGAGCCCGACGATCTTGCCTTCGGCGTCCTTGAGTGGCCGTTTGTGGGTCAGGCACCAGATCGGCTGGTTGCCGAAGTAAAGGTGCAGCTCAAGCTGGTCGGCCAGTTCCCGGCCACTGCTGAGCACGCGGCGGTCCTGCTCGGTATAGAGCGGGCCGAAGCGGGCGGGGAATACATGCTCGGCGGTAAGCCCAAGCAAGTCTTCGCGGTGCTTGCGCCCGCAGCGCCGGGCCAGGGTCTGGTTGACGAAGGCGTAGCGCGCCTCGCAATCCTTGATGAAGAACACCACGTCGTTGAGGGTGTCGAGCAGCGGTGCAATCGGCTGCAGGCTGCTGAGCAGGGTCGGCAGGTCGCAGGGCGCGAAGTGGTTGAGCGTGGCGTGCATGGCGCTGACGTTCCGGGGGCGACCGTCGGGATCATAGAGCGCCCCCGGTGTTTACCTCAAGTGTCGCTCTCAAGGTTCAACAGGGTGTCGATGCGCGCCGGGCTGAATGGCGGGCGCGGTGCCGAGGGCTGCCAGCCGAACAGGTGGGCGGTGGCCGCACCGCACACCCGGCCCTGGCAGGCGCCCATGCCGCAACGGCTGGCCAGCTTGGCCTGGCGCCAGTCGCTGTGTCCGGCGAGGGCGGCATAGGGCACGTCTTCGCAGCGGCACACCAGGGTGTCGGCGGTTGCCAGCGACTTTAGTGCGGGGTCGAGAGCGAAGGCCTTGTTCAATGCGCTGGCAAAAGCGTGCCAGCGCGCGCGGCGGCGCCACAGTTGCTGCGCCGCCTGGCGATTGCCGACGGAGCTAAGACCAGCAATAGCGCCTTCAACCAGGGCCCGCTCGCTGCCACCGAAACCTGTGCATTCGCCTGCCGCGTAAACGCCGGGTTGCGAGGTCGCCTGCCAGGCATCGACGGCAAGCGCCTGTTGCTCCACGGCGCAGCCCAGGGCCTGGCCCAACTGGATGTTGGGGATCAGGCCGAAGCCACAAGCCAGCCGATCGCAGGCCATTTCAACCACCTGGCCGTGCTGATGCAGGCGCACGCCTTCGAGCCGGTCTGTGCCCAGCGCAGCCATGACATAACTGGCGCTGCGGTACTGGCGGTCGAACAGGCTAAACGATTGCAGCAGCTTGTGCGGCCAGCGCTGCAACTGCGCGGCAAAACCGCTGACGGCCGCGCGCGAGGCTTGCTCGGCGATGCGCAGTACCCGCGCGCCATTGGCCTTGGCGGTGGCGGCGCTGGCCAGCAGCAAGGGGCCGCTGCCGGCGATGACGATGCGCTCATCGCGCACCGGCATCCCGCCTTTGATCAACGCTTGCAAACCACCGGCACCGGTCACCCCAGGCAGCGTCCAGCCTGGGAAGGGCAGCAGCAGTTCACGGGCGCCGGTACAGAGGATCAAGCGCTCGTAGTGGATTTGCCAGCCGCGCTCGGCGTTCTCCACCAGCAGGCTGTTGGGGCCGGCGTTGGCGATCACCCGCGTGCCGCTGTGCCAGTGCACATTGGCGCAGGCCAGCACTTGCTCGCGCAGCCGGCGCGCCTGCTTGGGTAGCTTGGCCTGCGGCCCGTCGCGCCAGATCTGTCCGCCCGGCAGCGGGTTGTCGTCGAGCAGCACGATGCGCGCGGCCCGCGGCGCGGCGGCCAGTGCCGCAGCCAGCCCGGCGGGGCCGGCGCCAATGATCAGCAGGTTGCTGTGTTCGTTCATGGACGGGTCTCCACCTGCATGCCGTCACGGCACAGGGTCTGGCAGGCCAGGCGCCGGCGGCCGTCGATGGTCACCCGGCACTCCTGGCAAATGCCCATGCCGCACAGCGGGGCGCGGCGCTGGCCGCTGACCGAAGTGCGCGAGCAGCCATCGCCGCCCAGGGCTAGGGCGGCGGCGACGCTGGTGCCGTCGGCCACGCGTAGCGGGCGGCCATCAAGGGTCAAGTCAGGCATGGGCGAGGGCTCCGAGGAAGCGATCTGGCAGGTAGGGGCTGGCCGCCAGCGGCGGCGTTTGGTCAAACAGCTGCGCGCTCAGGAGGTCGGCGGTTGCCGGCGCCGTGGTAACGCCCAGCCCTTCATGACCGACCGCCAGCCACAGGCCGTGCTGCTGCGGATGGCGGCCCACCAGCGGCAGGCCGTCGGGGCTGGCGGCGCGAAAGCCGGTCCAGGCGCGGATGCCGTTCAGATTTGCCAGGTCCGGCATGTACTCGGTCGCGCGTTTGAGCATGCGCGCCAGCATCCAGCCTTCCACGGCCGGGTCAGTGGTGCCGAACTGGCGCGAGGCGCCGATGAATAACTGGCCGGTCGGCCGTGGCTGGATATTGCAGGCAGTCGACGGCCCGCTGGCGTTGTGAGCGCTGGTCACGTAGCCCAGCTCCACCAGGGTATGGGTGACAGTGCCGGGGTAGCGATCGGTGATCAGCAGATGACCTTTTTTCGGCTCGATCGGCAGCTCCGGGCACAGCTCCGTGGCCTGGATGCCGTTAGCCAGCACCACGGCCTCGGCGCTCAGCCACTGGCCGCTGTCGAGGCGCACACGGTTGCCCTCTATTGCGCTGACCCGCGCGCGACGCTGTTCGATCCCTGCTGTTTGCAGCATCCAGCCGGCAGTGGCCGGGGCATAGAGAATGCCGTCGCCGTTGATCAGCAGACCACCTTCAAGCCCCTCGCGCAGCGCCGGTTCGCGCTGGCGCAAGGCGTGCCCGGCGACCAATTCGCAGGCCACCCCCTGTGCTTGCAGGAGGTTGAATTTGTGTTCGGCCACGGCCATTTCTTCGGCGTTGGCCGCCAGCCACAGGGTGCCGTTGCTGCGATAGGCGCAGGCCTCGGGTAGCTGCGGGGCCAGTTCGCGCCAGCGCTGCAGCGAATACTGGCTGAGCGCAAGCTCCGCAGGGTTGTCGTCGAGCACCAGCAAATGGCCCATGCCGGCAGCCGTGGCGCCATGCAGCCCGGCATCGAGTACCAGCACCTGCAGCCCGCGCGCGGCCAGCGCCTGCGCGCAGGCGGCGCCGATGATACCGGCGCCGATCACGATGACATCGGCCACGGCACCACGGCTCACGGGTGAATGCCCCAGGCGAACGGGTCGTCTTCTTCGATGATCAGCGTGGCTTCGGCGCTGATGTGCGCGCGGCCGCGAATGGTCGGGATGATGCGTTCGCCGTCGGCCTCGAACGAGCCCTCGAAGGTGCTGCCGATCACGCTGGCCTGGCGCCAGGTTTGTCCTGGCTGCAGCTTGCCGTCGGCGGCCAGGCAAGCGAGCTTGGCGCTGGTGCCGGTGCCGCACGGCGAGCGATCGTAGGCCTTGCCGGGGCACAGCACGAAGTTGCGGCTGTCGGCACCGGGGTCGTCGGCGAACAGTTCGATATGATCAATCAGGCCGCCGTCTTCACCGCGAATGCCTTGCTCTTCCAGGGCCTGTTGCACGGCGTAGGTATAGGCCGTCAGCGCCTCGATGTTGTCACCGGCGACATTCAGGCCGTGGTCGGCGATCAAAAAGAACCAGTTACCGCCCCAGGCCACATCGCCAATCACCTTGCCGATGCCGGGTACCTGCAGCGCCAGGTCCTTGCGGTAGCGGTACGCTGGAACATTGCGCACGCTGACCGAGTGATCCTCGTGCAGGGTCGCCTGCACGGTGCCGACCGGGGTTTCGATGCGGTGCACGCCCGGGCCGATCCTGCCCAGGTGCGCCAGCGACACCACCAGGCCGATGGTGCCGTGGCCGCACATGCCCAGATAACCGGTGTTGTTGAAGAAAATCACCCCGGCGCAGGCGCTCGGGTCCACCGGCTCGCACAGCAGCGCCCCGACCAGCACATCGCTGCCGCGCGGCTCCAGCATGCAGGCGCTGCGCCATTGATCGTGTGCCTCGGCAAGGCGCTGGCGGCGCTGGGCCATGCTGGCGGTGCCCAGCTCGGGAAACCCGTCGATGACCAGGCGGGTAGGTTCGCCGCCGGTATGGGAGTCGATCACGGTAATGCGTTTCATGGGGAGGCCGCGTCCGTTCAGGGAAGTGAACGACAGAGTGGCCTGTCATCCGGCGCGCAGGCTTGATGCCTTTATGTCGCGCCGATGACGAAATCGGCACAGTGGTTGTGCCCTGGCAAAAATGGGCCGGCATGCACAACCTCTGAGGGAGCCGGCCTTGCCGGCGATGAGGCCGGTGCAGCCAGCACCTCAGGTGGTGGCTGGATTGCGAGCGCTGCGCACTCGATCGCAGGCAAGGCCTGCTCCCACAGGTTTGGTACATGCAGGTCTATTGTGGGGCCGGCCTTGCCGGCGATGAGGCCGGTGCAGCCAGCACAAGAGGTGTTGACTGGATTACGACCGCTGCGCGCTCGATCGCCGGCAAGGCCAGCTCCCACAGGTTTGGTACATGCAGTCCACATTTGTGGGAGCCGGCCTTGCCGGCGATGAGGCCGGTGCAGCCAGCACCTCAGGTGGTGGCTGGATTGCGAGCGCTGCGCACTCGATCGCAGGCAAGGCCTGCTCCCACAGGTTTGGTACATGCAGTCCACATTTGTGGGAGCCGGCCTTGCCGGCGATGAGGCCGGTGCAGCCAGCACAAGAGGTGTTGACTGGATTACGACCGCTGCGCGCTCGATCGCCGGCAAGGCCAGCTCCCACAGGTTTGGTACATGCAGTCCACATTTGTGGGAGCCGGCCTTGCCGGCGATGAGGCCGGTGCAGCCAGCACAAGAGGTGGTGGCTGGATTGCGAGCGCTGCGCACTCGATCGCAGGCAAGGCCTGCTCCCACAGGTCTGGTGCATGCAGTCCACATTTGTGGGAGCCGGCCTTGCCGGCGATGAGGCCGGTGCAGCCAGCACCTCAGGTGGTGGCTGGATTGCGAGCGCTGCGCACTCGATCGCCGGCAAGGCCAGCTCCCACCAGGCCCCGTGTACGCCGATCCATTGTGGGGCCTTGCCGGCGATGAGGCCGGTGCAGTCAGCACCTCAGGTGGTGGCTGGATTGCGAGCGCTGCGCACTCGATCGCAGGCAAGGCCTGCTCCCACAGGTTTGGTACATGCAGGTCTATTGTGGGGCCGGCCTTGCCGGCGATGAGGCCGGTAGTTCAAACACATTTGCTGTTGTCTGGATTACGAGCGCTGGCAACGCCACACAGGTCCACCAGGTTGCCATTATTTGCTCGGCGGCAGGTGCTCGAACAGGGTTTTGCAGACGCCGGCGATGTGTTCGTCGAGCAGCCTCACTGCCAGCTCGACATCCTTGGCCCGGCAGGCGTCGAGGATGTCGCGGTGTTCGTAGTCGGCGCGGTCCTTGCCTGCCGAGAGGCTCATCTGCATGCGCAGGTAGCGCTCCAGCTTGTCGTTCACCGAGCGGATCATGTTGACCAGGAACGGCCGCTGCGCCGGCTCGTACAGGCAAGCGTGCAGTTCCCAGTTGAGTTCGGCCCAGCGGCCGACGTCGTTCTCGCCGACGAACTCCTGGCAGATGCGCTCGGCGCGGGCGAAGGTTTCTTCGCTCATGTTCGGGATGGCCAGGCGCAAGGCTTTGTCTTCGAGCAGCATGCGCACTTCGAACATCTGCGCCAGCTCTGGTTCGGACATGCGCGTAACCATCGCCCCGCGATTGCGCTGGAACATCACCAGGCCTTCGGCTTCCAGGCGCTTGAGCGCTTCGCGCACCGGGATCTTGCTGACGTTGAACTGGCGGGCAATGTCGTCCTGGCGGATCGGTTCGTCTTCGGCAAAGTGCCCGGCAATGATCGCATCGCGCAGGTGACGGGTGATGATTTCCGAAGTCGAGGGCGTGTTGCCCAGGTCCGGGGCGTTGAGGCGGGGTACGGTCACGGTGGCATCGTCCGAAGTTATTTATGGATATGGTATACGAAACTCTCCATGCATGGCGCCAGACCTGCCCGCTGGCACAGCAGGTATTTGCCGTCCTGACGGCGATGAGGCCAGCTCCCACAGGTTGGGTGGAGGCTGGCCCGACCAGGTATCTGCGCTTACTTGCGCGCTTCGAGGATCAAATTGAACGGCGTCTCGGTCGCCCGGCGAAAGCGCTTGAATCCGGCTTGCTCGAACACCGCACGCAGCCGCGCCTCGCCCGCCTGGGCACCTAGCCCCAGGCCAACTTCCTGGGATAACGAGTTCGGCGTGCAGATAAAGGTCGACGCGGCATAGAACAACCGCCCGACCGGGGTGCTGTTTTCATCCAGGGTGTCGTTGGCATAGGGCTCGACCAGCAGCACCGAGCCGTCGGCCTTCAATGACTCATAGGCGTGCCGGGCGGCGCCGACCGGGTCGCCCATGTCGTGCAGGCAGTCGAAGTAACAGATCAGGTCGTAATCGTTGCCGGGGAAGTTCTTGGCGCTGGCCTGGACGAACTGCGTGCGCTCGGCCACACCACCCTCGGCGGCGCGTTCGCTGGCGACAGTGATGGACGGGCCGTGGTAGTCAAAGCCGCTGAAGCGCGAAGCCGGGAAGGCCTGGGCCATGATCACCGTCGAGGCGCCATGGCCGCAGCCGACATCGGCGACCTTGGCCCCGGCCTGCAGCTTGTCGACCACACCGCTCAGGCTCGGCAGCCATTCGGCCACCAGATGGGCCCGGTACCCGGGGCGGAAGAAGCGCTCGGTGCCGCTGAACATGCACGGGTGATGATCGCCCCAGGCCAGGGCGCCATCGCCGCGCATGGCGGCGACCAGTTTGTCTTTGTCGTGGAACAGCGCGGCGATCACCGAGGCGCCGCCAGCCACATATACCGGTGAGTCTTCGATGGCCAGGGCCATGGCCTGTTCTTCGGGCAGGCGAAAGCGTCCGTCGCGGTGTTCCATGTAGCCGGAAGCGGCCTGGGCGCTCAGCCATTCGCGCAGCAGGCGGGCATTGCAGCCGGTCTTGTCGGCCAGTTGTTCGGGGGAGATGAATTGGCTGTCGGCCATGGCCCGGTACAAACCGAGTTCATCGCCGAGGATCAGGTTGGCAAGCATGGCCGCGGCACCCATGTCGCTGACCAGCTTGCCCATGAAGTCATTGAGTCTGGCTTCGTCCATTGCGTGTGCTCCTGTGCGAAGTCCAACGTCAACGGGGTTGCCGGCAGGCCGGCAACCTCGGGCCAATGTGTTACGGGGGCAACCTTTAAGTCTAGTTCGCTTCGAAGAACGCCAGCAGTTGCGCGCTGAACGCCTGGTCGGCCTCTTCCATGACAAAGTGCCCGCAGTCGGCGATGACGCTGCCGCGCAGGTTGTCGGCATGGGCCTGCAGGGTCTGCAACGGCACCTGGGCGGTGGCGTGCTCGGCGCCGATGGCCAGCACCGGCATGCCCAGGCGCTTGCCGGCGCGCTGGCGGTTCTGGGCGATGGTCTGGCTGATCGAACGGTAGTAGGCCAGGCCGCCACTCAAGCCGCCGGGCTTGCTGTAGGCCTTGATGTAGGTGTCGACGGCCACACGGTCGACATGGTGCGCCCAGCGCTCGAACATGAAGGTCAGGTAGCGGTCCTCGCGGCCGGTGATCAGGGCTTCGGGCAGGTCCTGCAACTGGTTGAACAAGAAGTGCCAGATAAAGATGTTCTGCTCGGCGCTGACAAAGATCGGCGGCGCTTCGGCCAGGCCCGGAATCACCGCTTCGCTGAGCACCAGCTGGCTGACCGCTTCGGGGTAATCGCTGGCCAGCGCGTAGCCGACCCACATGCCCACGTCATGCCCGGCCAGCCGGTAGCGTTGATGGCCCAGTTGGCCCATGGCCCGATGCAGCAGGGCGGCGATGGTGCCGGTGTCATGGCCTTCGCTGGCCGGGTCGGACAGCCCGGTGCCCGGCAGGTCGACGGCAATCGCCTGGTAACCCTGGCGGGCCAGGGCGCGCATGACATGCCGCCAGGCGTACCAGGTCTGCGGCCAGCCGGGGATCAGCAGCACCGGCTGGCCGCTGCCCAGTTGCACGCAATGCAGGCGGCGGCCCGGTTCGAGGATCAGGTAGCGGTGTTCGAAATCGGCTTCGGGGGTGATGGACATTAATTGCACTCCAGGTGAAAGAGGTGGATTCAAGCCAGGCCCAGCAGGGTCCGGATCTGGTGCGGATCGACCGGCGCGCCGGCGAAGTCGTCGAAGGTGCGGTCGGTGACCTGGATGATGTGTTCACGGATGAACGCCGCGCCTTCGCGGGCACCGTCTTCCTGGTCCTTGAGGCAGCATTCCCATTCCAGGGTGGCCCAGCCGGGGAAGTCGTACTGCGCAAGCTTGGAGAAGATCGCCTTGAAATCGACCTGGCCGTCGCCCAATGAGCGGAAGCGTCCGGCGCGCTCGGTCCAGTCGCAGTAACCGCCGTAGATGCCCTGGCGGCCGGTTGGGTTGAACTCGGCATCCTTGACGTGAAACATGCGAATGCGCGCGTGGTAAATGTCCAGGTAGTCGAGGTAGTTCAACTGCTGCAAGACGAAGTGGCTAGGGTCGAACAGCAGGTTGCAGCGCGGGTGGTTATCCACCAGGTCGAGGAAGCGTTCGAAGCTGCTGCCGTCGTGCAGGTCTTCGCTGGGGTGGATTTCGTAGCAGAGGTTGATGCCGTGGTCTTCGCAGGCATCGAGGATGGGCCGCCAGCGCCGCGCCAGCTCTTCGAAGGCCGCCTCGATCAGCCCCGCCGGGCGCTGCGGGAAGGGGAACAGGTAAGGCCAGGCCAGCGAACCTGAGAAGGTGCCCATGTCGCTCAAGCCCAGGCGTTGCGAGGCCTTGATTGCCAGTTGCAGTTGTTCCAGCGCCCAGGCTGTGCGCGCCTGGGGTTTGCCGTGCAGCTCGGGCGGGGCGAAGTTGTCGCACAGGGCGTCGTAGGCCGGGTGTACCGCCACCAGTTGGCCGAGCAAATGGGTGCTCAGCTCGCTGACCTCAAGGCCGTGTTCGGCAAGCATGCCGCGCAGCTCATCGCAGTAAGTCTGGCTGTGCGCGGCCAGTTCCAGGTTGAACAGGCGCCGGTCCCAGGCCGGCACCTGCAAGGCCTTGAAACCATGACCGGCGGCCCAGCGGGCGATCTCGGGCAGGCTGTTGAAAGGGGCTTGTTCGGCACTGAACTGGGCCAGGTGCAGGCTGGGGCCTTTGAGGGTACGCATGATGACTTCCTATTGTTTGTCGATCGACAAACAATAGGGCGGCAACGGGCTTGCGTCAACTGTCTTGCAGGGTAGAATCCGCTCCAACTGATTTGATGGACACACAAGCCATGGCCGGACGTCCCCGGGAATTCGATCGCGACCAGGCCCTGCGCAAGGCCCTGGCAACCTTCTGGCAGTACGGTTACGAAGGCACTTCCATGGCCTTGCTGGTCAATGCCCTGGGCATTGCCTCGGCGCGTATCTACGCCGCCTTCGGCAGCAAGGAGCAGTTGTTTCGCGAGGTGGTGGCGCTGTACCTGGCCGAGCAGGGCGGCTTTGCCGAACGGGTGATCAACCGTGACCTGGCGGTGGGCCAGGCGCTGGAGCAGATCCTCCTTGAGGCCATCGCCACCTATACTGCGGCGGACGGCCCGCGCGGCTGCCTGGCGGTGTCATCGACCGCCAGCGGCGGCCCGGATATCAGCGGCGTACTGGACTGGATGAGCGAGCTGCGCCGCCAGCGTACCCAGTCGATCATCGACCTGCTGCAACAGGCCCATGGCCGTGGCGAACTCAAGGCCGAGGCCGATCCGCAGGCACTGGGCGACCTGTTCGCCACCTTGTTGCACGGTATTGCCATCCAGGCCCGCGACGGCATTGCCACGGCGCGCCTGCAGGCAATGATCAAACCGGCATTGAGCGCTTTGCACGCCGCCCTGGCCTGATCAGCGCGCCTGGCCCGAGGCCCGCTCGCGCAGGGCCTTGCTGACCTTTGCCTGGATCTCGTAGGCCGGCGCTTCGACGGCGTGGAAGTCACGCGAGTAGCGCCGGGCGAATTCCTCCACGCCCCATTGCTGGTACTGCTGCACGTGGTGCAGTTCGTGGGCCCAGAGCACGACGTTGTCCTGGGCATCGGCGTCGTTGCGAAAGACGATGATGTCGATCAGGGTCACGGCATTGACATCGGGGTTCTGCAGCAGGGCATTGGCGCTGTCCAGGGCTTGCTGGTCGCCGACCTTGTAGCGCGCCGAGTCAAGCACCTGGAAGTCATAGAACGGCTCAAGTTGAGCGCGGATGTGCAGGGGGATCGGCAGCAGCGTGCCGGCCGCCGCGGTATTGCGCGCTTGCTGCAGGGCCAGGGCCAGGGAACTGCTGGCCACGCGCCCGAGGTCGTCGAGCACGGTGCCGGCCTGGCCAGGGTCGATGGGCGAACAGATGCAACTGCCCAGGCAGATTTCGTACTGGCCGGCCGGGCAGGCGGCGAGGGCGGTGAGCGGGGCGCTCAGGGCAAGGCTCAGCAGCAACGACTCAAGGCGCTTCATGCAGGGCCCCAGCAATGAAATCGCGAGAGGCCTTGAGCACTTCCTCCTGTGTCGGCTCGCTGGCAAGCATGCGCGCAATCACCAGCGCGCCCACGCACTGGCTGATCAGCGCCCAGGCCAGGGCCGGGTCTTCGAGGGTTTGCGCCCAGGCTTGCTGTAGGTGGCACAGCCAGTGTTCGGCTTCAGCGCGCACCGGCTGTTCGGCGCGGGCGATCTCCGCACCCAGGGTCGGGATCGCGCAGCCGCCTTCGACATTGTGCAGGTGGGCCATGCTCAGGTACTGCTCCAGGCAGCGCTCGAGCCGCGCGCGGTTCATCGGCTGCTGGGCGATGGGGCTGTGCGACAGCTCGCGGCGCACCACCTCGGTGAACAGCTCGTCCTTGGACGGGAAGTGGTTGTAGAAGGCGCCGCCGGTCAGGCCGATGGCCTTCATCAGCCCGGCCACGCCAGTGGCTGCAAAGCCGCCGCGTTTGGCCAGGGCGCCGCTGCTTTGCAGCAGTTTCTGCCGGGTTTGTTCTTTGTGAGTGGTGGAATAGCGCACGCCGATACGCTCCGCAGGGCTGGCTTGACGAAGCCTGGATCATAGCATAGCGTTCGTTTACTAAATGATCGTTTACCAATGGAGGCGAGACATGACCCAAGGCAAGAAGGTGGTACTGGTGGTAGGGGCCGGCGATGCAACCGGCGGCGCGATTGCCAGGCGTTTTGCCCGCGAGGGTTATGTCGCCTGTGTGACCCGGCGCAGTGCCGACAAGCTGCAGCCGCTGGTGGACGAGATCCGCGCCGCCGGTGGCGAGGCCTACGGTTTTGCCTCGGATGCGCGCAAGGAAGAAGAGGTGGCGGCGCTGGTCGAAGAAATCGAAAGCACCTTGGGCCCGATCGAAGCCTTTGTCTTCAACATTGGCGCCAACGTGCCCTGCAGCATTCTCGAAGAGACCGCGCGCAAGTACTTCAAGATCTGGGAAATGGCCTGTTTCGCAGGCTTTCTCACCGGCCAGGCAGTCGCCCGGCGCATGGTCAGCCGCGAACGTGGGACTATCCTGTTTACCGGCGCCACTGCAGGCTTGCGCGGCGCCGCCGGGTTTGCCGCGTTTGCCGGCGCCAAGCACGGCATTCGCGCACTGGCCCAGAGCATGGCTCGCGAGCTCGGGCCGCGCAATATTCATGTCGCCCATGTGGTGGTGGACGGCGCCATCGATACTGCGTTCATCCGCGACAGCTTCCCCGAGCGCTATGCACTCAAGGACCAGGACGGCATTCTCGACCCGCAGCACATCGCCGATAGCTACTGGTTCTTGCATAGCCAGCCCCGCGATGCATGGACCTTCGAGCTCGACCTGCGGCCGTGGATTGAGCGCTGGTAAGTCACCGACAACAACAAAAAAAAAGGACCTGCTGCAAATGAGCAAAACCGTCGAATTCTTCTTTGACCTGGGCAGCCCGGCCAGCTACCTGGCCTGGACCCAGCTGCCGAAACTCTGCGCCCAGCACGATGCGCAACTGGTGTACCGGCCGATGCCGCTGGGCGGGGTATTCCAGGCCACCGGCAACGCCTCGCCGGTGATGGTGCCGGCCAAGGCCCGGCATGTGTTCGTTGATTTTCAGCGCTATGCCAAACGCTATGGCGTGACCCTGGCCTTGCCGCCGGGTTTTCCGATCAACACCCTGGGCCTGATGCGCGGTACGGTGGGCGTGCAGCGCTACCTGCCGCAGCGTTTCGAGGCCTACCTGAGTGCCATGTTTGAGGCCCTATGGGTGCGCCAGCGTAATCTGGGCGACCTGCAGGTGTTGGCGGCGGTGCTGCAAGAGGCCGGCTTCGACCCCGAGCAATACCAGGCCTGGAGCGCCGAGCCCGAGGTAAAGGGTGCGCTCAAGGAGGCCACCGAAGAAGCGGTGCGCCGTGGCGTGTTCGGTGCTCCCACCTGTTTTGTCGGCGAGCAGATGTTCTTCGGCCAGGATCGCCTGGAGTTCGTCGTCGAAGCGCTGGCGGAGCAGGACAGTCAAGTGTAGCGGCATTATTTTCACTAACTGTATGGTCGAGGTGGATCAGGACTCCGATAGTGTCAGGGCAACCTATAAAAACTGGATGCCTGCCATGCTCGGCTCACTGGACCTGATCACTGCCTTTGTGTTGTTCGCGTTCGTCTCATCGATCACCCCGGGGCCCAACAACACCATGTTATTGGCCTCCGGGGTGAACTTCGGCGTGCGCCGGTCGATTCCCCACGCGCTGGGCATCAGTGTCGGCTTCATGGTCATGGTCCTGGCGGTGGGTTTTGGCCTGGGCGAGGTGTTCAAGGCCTACCCGCCGATCTACACCGTGCTGCGCTACGTGGGCGCCGCGTACCTGTTGTACCTGGCGTACAAGATCGCCACCTCCGGACCGCTGTCGGTCAGCGATTCATCCAGCCGCAAGCCCCTGGGCTTCTGGGGCGCGGCAGCCTTCCAGTGGGTCAACCCGAAAGCCTGGGTGATGGCCGTGGGCGCAATCACCACCTACACCCCGGCCCAGGGCTACGTCACCAACGTCATCGTCATTGCTGCGGTATTCGCCCTGGTCAACCTGCCCAGCGTCTGCGTCTGGGTGATGTTTGGCAGCGCCTTGCGCACGGTGTTGCAGAACCCGCGCTGGCTGATGGTGTTCAATCTGCTGATGGCGGCGCTGCTGGTGATATCCCTGTACCCCCTGCTGTTTGTAGAATCGAGCTTTTCCTGACGTGAGTGCGCTGGCACATGCAGTTGATTCCCTGGTCCCATGACACAAGTGCTGGCTTCACCCTGCGCGGCTGGCGCTCTCCAGCCAGTGGCAAGCCGCTGCTGCATTTCCTGCACGGCAACGGCTTTTGCTGCCTGGCCTACCAGCCACTGCTGGCGCGCCTGGCCGAACAGTTCGACCTGTGGCTGTGCGATGTCCAGGGCCATGGCGACAGCGACCATGGCGGCCCGTTCGCCGGCTGGAACCGCACGGCCGAGCTTGCCATCGAGGCTTTTGAAGGCGGTCGTGGCGAGTACGGCGAAGTGCCGCGCTTTGCCGTCGGCCACAGTTTTGGCGGGGTGCTCACAGGCCTGATGCTGGCGCAGCAGCCACAGCTGTTCCAGCGCGCGGTGCTGCTCGACCCGGTGCTGTTCACTCGTTTGATGATGGGCATCATGGGCGCAGCGACTTTGGTCCGCCTGAACCGTTTTCATGCCTTGGCAGTCAGGGCCGCCACCCGCCGCAGTCACTGGCCTGATCGTAGCGCGGCTCGGGCGTCGCTGGAGGGGCGGGGGATTTTCAAGGGCTGGAGCGAACCGGCTTTTCAGTCCTACATCGAACACGCCATTGGCGATTGCGGCGAAGGCGTAGTGCTCAAGTGCCGGCCCAGCCGTGAAGTGGAAATCTTCAGCTCCTTCCCCCGGCGCATGTGGGCGTCGCTGGCCCAGGTAAGTACACCCAGCCTGGTGCTGTACGGCGAAAGCACTTATCCCTTCGTGCCGCAATCGGTTCAGCGCTGGGCCCAGGGTAATCGTCAGGTCACTGCAACGCAGGTGCCGGGCGGGCACTGCTTTATGCAGGAAGATCCAGCGGCGTGCAGTGAGCAGGTTGTGGCGTTCTTGCTGGAGCAGTAATCCAGCCTCAGGTTCAGGCGATATCACTGGCCTCGAACTCTGCCGCGAGAAAGTCCAGCAGGCTGCGCACCGACGGCAGCAAGCCGCGCCGCGAAGCGAACACCGCGTGCACCACGCCGCACTCCGGTGCCCAGTTCGGCGTGGCTTGCACCAGCCGCCCGGCGTCGAGCTCCTCGCGGATCACCACCAGCGGCAGATGCACCACGCCGACACCCGCCACCGCCGCCTGACGCAGTACCACCAGGTCATCGGTCACCAGCCGCGGGTTGTGCCGCAGGCTGGCGCGGGCGCCGTCCGGGCCGAGCAGATGCCAGTGGTAATCGCGTTGCGGGTAGCCCCAGTGCAGGCTGGGCAGGGCGCTCAGGTCGGCGGGTACCGGGCGCGGCGCCAAGCGCTCCAGCAACGAGGGCGCTGCCACCAGATACTGGCTGCTGCGTGCCAGTACCTTCATCACCAGGTCACTGCTGTCCAAAGGCGGCACGCGCACGCGCAGGGCAATGTCGATGCCTTCCTGGATCAGGTCGACCTGACGGTTGGTGCTTTCGATATGCAACTGCACCAGCGGGCACTGGACCATGAAGCGGGTCAGCATGGCCCCCACCCAGAAATCCAGCAGCGCCGTCGGGCAACTCAGGCGCACGATGCCCTGTGGTTCGGCGCGGTTGCGCTCGATCAGTTCGGCGGCGCCTTCGGCCTCCACCAGCATGGCCACGCAATGGCGGTAGTAGGCCTGGCCGATTTCGGTCACCGAAAAATGCCGGGTCGAGCGCTGAATCAGGCGCACGCCCAGGCGTTCTTCCAGGCCGGCAATACGCCGGCTGAGCTTGGACTTGGGCATGTCCAGGGCACGGCCGGCCGGTGCAAAGCCGCCGTGATCGACTACCTGGGCAAAGTAGTAAAGGTCGTTGAGGTCTTCCACCAGTGTTCTCCAAATGGAACGCTGAAGGCAGTTTAACTGATCTAGCGCCGATGTCGTTGCGCTCGTATGGTTATAGCCATGCACGAGAGGAGGCATCTGATGAAAAAGATCCAAGGCGTCTACAGCAGTCCGAACCCCCATTGGGTAGGTGATGGCTTTCCGGTCCGTAGCCTGTTTACCTACGACAACCTGGCCCAGCACATCAGCCCGTTCCTGCTGCTGGACTACGCCGGCCCCCACGACTTCACCCCGACCACGGCACGTCGCGGGGTCGGCCAACATCCCCATCGCGGTTTCGAAACCGTGACCATCGTCTACCAGGGCGAGCTGGAGCACCGCGACTCCACGGGCGCCGGCGGCCTGATCGGCCCGGGCGATGTGCAGTGGATGACCGCCGCCGGCGGCATTCTCCATGAAGAGTTCCACTCGCCGGCGTTTGCCGCCAAGGGCGGCACCCTGGAGATGGTCCAGCTGTGGGTCAACCTGCCGGCCAAGGACAAATCGGCGCCGGCCGGTTACCAGACCCTGCTCAGCAGTGACATCCCGCTGGTGCCGCTGGGTAACGGCGCCGGCAGCCTGCGGGTGATTGCCGGCGCGTTTCGCGGCCACCAGGGCCCGGCGCAGACTTTCTCGGCCATGGATGTCTGGGACCTGCAGCTCAAGGCCGGTGCGCCCGTGCGCCTGCCCAGCGCCGCCGGGCGCAGCACCGCGTTGGTGGTGTTGCGCGGCCAGTTGCTGGTCAACGGCGAGCGGCAGGTGGGCGCCGCGCAATTGGTGCTGTTCGACCGCGCTGGCGACGAGCTGCTGCTAGAAGCGCAAGGCGATGCGTCGGTACTGCTGCTCAGTGGCGAGCCGCTGGATGAGCCGATCGTTGGCTACGGCCCGTTCGTGATGAACAGCGATGCCGAAATTGCCCAGGCGTTTGACGATTTTCGCGCCGGGCGCTTCGGCCAGATGAGCGGGCAGGCTGGTCCGCGCCACCACAACTAGTCTCATAACCCCTGAAGGAGAATATGCCATGACTGCCTTTGCCAACGTTGCCAACTTCAACGGCCAGGTGCCGCGGATCGACCCTGAAAATGTCGCGATGCTGCTGATCGATCATCAGAGTGGCCTGTTCCAGACGGTCAAGGACATGCCCATGACCGAGCTGCGGGCCAACGCCATCACCCTGGCCAAGATCGCCAGCCTGGCCAAGATCCCGGTAATCACTACCGCTTCCGTGCCACAAGGCCCCAACGGCCCGCTGATTCCGGAAATTCACGAAGCCGCGCCGCATGCCCGCTACATCGCCCGTAAAGGTGAAATCAACGCCTGGGACAATCCCGAGTTTGTCGAGGCGGTGAAGGCTACCGGCAGGCAGCAACTGATCATCGCCGGCACCATCACCAGTGTGTGCATGGCCTTCCCGAGTATCAGCGCAGTTGCCGAAGGCTATCAGGTGTTTGCCGTGATCGATGCCAGCGGTACCTATTCAAAGATGGCCCAGGAAATCACCTTGGCGCGGGTAATGCAGGCCGGCGTAGTACCGATGGACACCGCTGCGGTGTGCTCGGAAGTCCAGCGCAGCTGGAACCGCGAAGACGCCCAGCAATGGGCCGAGGCCTACAGTTCGGTGTTCCCGCATTACCAGCTGCTGATTGAAAGCTACCTCAAGGCGCAACAGGTAGCCCGCGACAACGAACAGCTCGATTCCCAACGCTGATCCCTCATGTCCGGTGCCCGGCACCGGCGTCTCAACGCAAGGAGTAAGACCATGACCAAGCCCTACGTCCGTCTGGACAAGAACAACGCTGCCGTCCTGCTGGTCGACCACCAGACCGGCCTGCTGTCGCTGGTCCGAGACATCGACCCGGACCGTTTCAAGAACAACGTGCTGGCCGTCGGCGACCTGGCCAAGTACTTCAAGCTGCCGACCATCCTTACCACCAGCTTCGAAACCGGCCCCAACGGCCCGCTGGTGCCCGAGCTCAAGGCGCAATTCCCCGAGGCGCCGTACATTGCCCGCCCGGGGCAGATCAACGCCTGGGACAACGAAGATTTCGTCAAGGCGGTCAAGGCTACTGGCAAGAAGCAACTGATCATTGCCGGCGTGGTGACCGAAGTGTGCGTGGCCTTCCCGGCGCTGTCGGCCCTGGAAGAAGGTTTTGAGGTGTTCGTGGTCACCGATGCCTCCGGCACCTTCAACGAGCTGACCCGCGACTCGGCCTGGAACCGCATGTCGCAAGCCGGCGCCCAGCTGATGACCTGGTTCGGCCTGGCCTGCGAGCTGCACCGCGACTGGCGCAACGACGTCGAAGGCCTGGGCACCTTGTTCTCCAATCACATCCCCGATTACCGCAACCTGATGACCAGCTACAACACCCTCACCAACGGCAAGTAACGCCGCTTACTGATCGGCGGCCGGGCGCTCGCGTTGCCCGGCCGTCGTCGTATCGACATCCTCCTGGGCATCGTCGCCATCGGCGGCAATGTCCTTGTATTCCTGCAGCAGGCTCTTGAGCTGGCGGGCATCGAGGTCGTCAAGGTTGAGCATGGCCTTGTGCGCGGCCTTGGTTGCACGCAGCAGCTCGTCGACTTTCAGGTGCAGCACATCATTGTCGCGGTTCTGGGTGTTCTGGATCACAAAGACCATCAGGAAGGTGATGATGGTGGTCGAGGTGTTGATCACCAGCTGCCAGGTGTCGTTGTAATCGAACCAGGGACCACTGGCTGCCCACAGCACGATCAACAGCAGCGCGAGCATGAAGGTGTGCGAGCTGCCGGCGCGTTTGGCCAGGCTTTGGGCGAAGCGTTCGAATTTCATGATGAACTCCAGCAAAGGGGTAAGCGGTAGACCGCCGCCCTGCGCTGAAATTCTTTGAAACATCTGGCGTGGCAGTACCTCGGCAGGTGATGATCAGGCGATGAAATCCGCCTCCACCTTGCGTGGCCATAAGCGCTCGCTGCTTCCTGGCCCGGTCGTTCACTTCTGGCTGCACTATCAGCCCCCGTTGCACTGGCCTGCGCTGCTGGGGTTTCTGGCTGCGCGGGCGATTGCCGGGGTCGAGAAGGTCGAGGCCGACGCCTACGTGCGCAGCGTTGTTCTGCGCGGTCATCAGGGTGTCGTCCGGGTACGCCAGGCCCGCGGGCATCGGCTCAAGGTCACGGTTCAGGGTGTTGCCCCCCAGGCGTTGGCGGGTGTGCTGGCCAGGGTGCGCAGGGTGTTTGACCTGGATGCCGACTTGCAACGGATTGAACAGCAGCTGCGCAGTGATGCGCTGATGGCCAGGCTCATCGACACTCGACCTGGGCTGCGCGTACCGCGCGGCTGGGACGCGTTCGAGCAGTCGATGCGCACCGTGCTTGGCCAGCAGATCAGCGTCGCCGGTGCCATCACCCTGGCCGGGCGCCTGGTCGCAGGCTACGGCCAGGCACTGGCCGCCCCGCTGCAGGCGGCGTCGGGCCTGACCCATGTGTTTCCTGTTGCCCAGGCCATTGTCGATGCCGACCTCAGTGGCCTGGGCATGCCGCGCTCGCGGGCGGCGACTTTATCGGGTCTGGCCCGGGCACTGCTCGATGATCCGCAGTTGCTGCGACCTGAGCGCGACCTGCACGCCTGGATCGAGCGCCTGTGCCGCCTGCGCGGCATCGGCCCGTGGAGCGCCCACTACCTGGCGCTGCGCCAGATGGGCGCGGCCGATGCCTTGCCGCTGGGAGACGTGGCGCTGGTCAAGGCCTTGCGCCTGCTCGAAGGCCCCGAGGCGCAACTGGCGCAGCGCGCCCAGGCCTGGAGCCCATGGCGCGCCTATGCCGCCCAGCACCTGTGGACATCATTGAGCTGAATTAGCTGGACTGGCGCCACTTCACATCGGTGATGCCATAGCGCTCGGCCAAAGGCTTGCTGACTTTTTTTACTTTCTCGCGGCCGTACCGGCCTATGCGACCGATACCGGCGTCGCAACTTGCCCAGTGCCAGGCTTCGGCGTTGTCCATCGTCTCGGCGCGGATGATGAAGGACTTGTGATCGCCGTGAAGCTGGTAGTCGATGACGAACAGTTTTGCGTTGTTCATGGGTCTGGAAAGATCCTTACAGAGCAGTGACCAAGAAAATCCCTTCAATGCCTCTAGTGAGTGCTGCGCCTGCGGAAAAATTCCATCGGATTTCTGCTTGTCAGTGGGCGCCGCTGATGGTCAGGTGCCGGGCGTCCTTTTCGAACACCACCTGCTCCAGGCGATGGGCGATGCCGCAGGCCAGCGAATCGTAGGCGGGGATGACTTTTTCTTCGGTCGACAGGCAATGAAAAATGTCCAGCTTGCGCTCGGCCTGGGCAGTTTCCAGCTCGAAAATGCGCACGTAGCGTTCCAGGTCGTTGTTCAAGCTCGACAGGTACTCACGCAGGCGCGAATGGTCCACCGCGCTCTGGCTGAAGTGCCAGGTCATGGGGTGGATGAGAAAACGCGAATGCGGGGCGGCGACGCGCTCGGCGGCGGCCAGGTACATGATGATGCCCATCGATTCGATGTTGCCGGCATTGACCGCGCACAAGGGCACCGGCAAAGACTTGAGAAAGCTGTACAGCGAGAAGCCGAAGTTGGTGCTGCCGCCGGTGGTCGACAAAAACAGCAACAAGGAGGTCGCGCCGTCATCGATGGCCTGCAGGCACCGGTCGCGAAAACGCTCGGTGGTGTCCTGGTCGATCTGGCAATGAAAGTGAATCACCTGTTGGCTCATTGCAGTGCCTCGGGACCGACGCACATCATGTGCGCCGGTCTTTCGTCCGTCAGCTACGGCCGCCACCACTTGGTTTGCGGGTCTGGTCTTTGCCCATGTCAGGCTTGCGGGTCTGGTCACTTGGCTTTTGGTTGCCACCGGAAGCCTGGCCACCCTTTTTCCCGGCTTCAGACGCTTTTTGCCGGTCGTTCGCGAAATTCCCGGGATTCGAAGTGTCTTTGCTAGCCATGATTCTCTTCCTCTTGTGAATGTTCGCAAGGCGTTTGCCTTACACAGGTTGGGAGGCGGTCGGCGCCGGCAAAGTTTGAAATATTTCGCCGCTGCGGGACGAACGGTCCGAGGTCGCCGTTCATCCGCGACAGCCGCGAATGCTTTGAACTTGGCGAGCCGCGAGCGGCTCTTCCGAAAGATCATTGCTGCCCTGCATGGGGGATACGGCGCGGCATCAGCGATTTCAATTGGCATTAAGGGCCGACGGGGTAGTAACTGAGTAGTCGGGCCCTCCGACACGAGGATCGCAGCATGTCACTGATTGGAGTTTCTACGCTTGAGTTGTGCCATATGATCGAACAGGCATTGCTGCCTGAACACAGTGTGGTGTCATGTACTGATGGCGAGCACCTGACCATTCAACTGGGGCAGGCCGATAACCTGGGCGACTGCCTGACGGTCACCGGCATCAAGGTGCACAGCCTGACCACCTGCCAACAGCTTGCCGCCCTGGTGGCCCAGGTTCGAGAAGAGCAGCGCCTGGGGCGTAGCCAGATTCCGTTCAAGCCCCAGGCGCTTGCCTGAACCACGCCGACTGCCTGCGCTCAGCCGAGGCTGGCCGGGCGCAGGTATTCGGGGCTCAGGACGTTGAACCAGAACAGGATCATCGATACCAGGATGGTCACCAGCACCAGCAGCCCCACCGCCCAGACACTGGTCGAATACAGCAGGCCGTCTTCCTTGCGCAGGCGCAGGAAGGTCGGCAGGCCGACGTACAGCAGGAAGGTCGCATAGGCCGACGCCGCACCGAGCACGATCAACGCCAGCCAGCGTCCGGGGTAGAGCCCGGCGACACCGGCGACGAAGTACGGCGTGGCGGTGTAGGCGGCAAAGCCGATGCACTGGTTCAGGCTGGGGCGGGCATCAAAGGTGCGCGACATCCAGCGAATGAACCCGCCCATGATCATCACCCCGACCACGCAGGCGGCATACAGCAGCACCCCAAGCTCGGCGGCGCTGGCCACGCTCAGACGAACCTGCTCGGTGCCGGCCAGGCTCCAGCCAATACTGGTAGTACCCATGAACAGGCACAGGGCGGGAATCAGCGCCATCAGCAGCAGGTGCGGCAGGTAGTGGCGCGGGTGCAGTTCTTCTTCCTGGCGGATTTCCATCCAGGCGTCATCGGGGTGGGTGAAGAGTTGGACCAGATGGGTACTCATGGTGACCTCCGGGTAAGCAGGGTTTAAAACACCTCTCCCTGTTCTATGGAGGTCTGGCCGGCGACGGGGTTTCATTTATTTTGAACCACCCAGCCCAAGATCCGGTGTATACACCGCTGTCGTGGGGGCCGGTCTTGCCAGCGATCGAGCGGCTACTGCAACTCCAGCTGCAACTGCAAGCCACCGTCATCACAGCGTCGGTGATACTGGACGATCCCGCGATAGGTGCGCCCCTCCCAGACAAACGCCACGCTGTGCGAACGCTCGAGCTTCGCCGGTACCGGCGCACGCACCTGCAGGCGCAGGCCCGGCAGGCCATTGATGTTCAGTGGCGCCAGTTGCACTTCACATTCGGCGCTGTGGGCCACCGGGCCAAACAGCGTGTCCTGGACGAAGTCGATCTGCAGGCTGGTCGGGCAGGCCGGGCTGACCTTTCTCATACCAGGGGCCTCCTTCAGTTGTTGCGGTGCGCGTTCTGCAGTTGCTTGGCCATTTCCAGGTGGTGCTTGAGGGTCGGCAGTGTGGTCTTGGCAAAGGTCCGCAGATCGTCAGGGTCGGATGTCGACCGGCTCTCTTCATCGAACAGGCGCACCGCCTGTTCATGGGCATCGACCTGATGGGTGGCATAGGCCGCATCGAACGACGCGCCGTCCTGCACCTGCAGCATCATTTTGCGCGCCTTGCTGGTCAGGGCAGCGTCGTCCGGGACGCTGAAGTCATGTTGTCTGGCCAGATCAAGCAGGTGCTGATTGGCTTTAGTGTGATCCTTGATCATCTGCTGGGCAAACGCCTTTACCTCGGCCGACCGGGTTTTTTCCAGGGCCAGCTGGCTGGTCTGGATTTCTGCCATGCCGGCACTGATGGCTTCGTCGACAAAAGCATTGTTGCTGGCAGCCTGGGCGCCGACGCTGAGCAGGGCGCACAGGCCCAAGGCGAGGCGGGTGGGGCGCAGGAAAGGGCTCATGAGCGGTACCTCCGTGGGGGTGAACAAATAGACGGCTGTTAGTTTTACGAAAGGCGCCAAGCCGCAGAGTTCAGGTCGATTACCGTTACGCACCGCTGGTCGGCGCTTGCCTGAGTTCAAGCAAACCTTGCCCGTCAGCCCCCTTCCAATGAGAAGCAGCGCCGCCGTGGCGCTGGTTTGCTTTGGGAGCCCCGTCATGTGTAGCGACAAGACCCGCAATCAGTACCAGATGCAAAACCCGTTGACCCAGTACCCGCAACCGCCGTTCCCGGCCCAGTCGCAAGCCGCACCGGGCCTGGACCAGGCGATGAAGCCCAAGCCCGATCATGGCGAGCAGAGTTACCAGGGCTTTGGCCGGCTCAAGGGTCGCAAGGCCCTGGTCACCGGCGCCGACTCCGGCATCGGCCGCGCCGTGGCCATTGCCTTTGCCCGTGAGGGCGCCGATATCGTCCTCAACTACCTGCCGATCGAGCAGCCCGATGCCCGCGAGGTGATCAAGCTGATCGAAGCCGAAGGCCGCCGGGCCATTGCCTTGCCCGGCGACCTCAAGGACGAAGCCTTCTGCCGCGAGCTGGTCGACCAGGCCCACGAGCAACTGGGCGGCCTGGATATCCTGGTCAACGTCGCCGGCAAGCAGGTGGCGCGCAAGGACGTCGGGCAGATCAGCAGCGAGCAGTTCGACGCGACCATGAAGACCAATCTCTACGCGCTGTTCTGGCTGTGCCAGGCGGCGGTGCCGCTGATGCCGGCCGGGGCGACCATCATCAACACCGCGTCGATCCAGTCCTACGATCCGTCCGCCACCTTGCTTGACTACGCCACCACCAAGGCCGGCATCGTCGCCTTCACCAAGGCCCTGGCCAAGCAGGTGATCGAGCGCGGTATACGGGTCAATGCCGTGGCCCCGGGGCCGATCTGGACCGTGCTGCAACCCAGCGGCGGCCAGCCCGACGAGAAGATCCCGCACTTTGGTGGCCACACGCCGATGAAACGCCCTGGCCAGCCGGCTGAATGCGCGCCGCTGTATGTGCTGCTGGCCAGCCAGGAATCGAGCTACATCACCGGTGAAGTGTTCGGGGTGACCGGCGGCAATCCGCTGCCCTGATCGTCGCTGGCGGCAAACCTTTCACGGCCCGGCGCAGTCAGACTGACAAAGGGCCTTTCAATTGCCTGTGGGAGAACGTCATGGCCAGAGCCATCTGGAAAGGTGCCATCAGCTTCGGCCTGGTGCACATCCCGGTGTCCTTGAGTACCGCGATCAGCAGCGACCGGGTCGATTTCGACTGGCTCGATGAGCGCAGCATGGAGCCGGTGGGCTACAAGCGGGTGAACAAGGTCACCGGCAAGGAGATAGCCCGCGAGCACATCGTCAAGGGTGTGCAATACCAGAAGGGCCAGTACGTGGTCATCAGCGAGGAGGAGATCCGCAAGGCCCGCCCCGAGGCGACCCAGACCATCGACATCTTCTCGTTCGTCGACAGTGATGAAATCCCCTTGCAGCAGTTCGACACCCCGTACTACCTGAGCCCCGACCGGCGTGGCGGCAAGGTCTATGCCTTGCTGCGCGAAACCCTTGAGAGCACCGGCAAGGTGGCCCTGGCCAAGGTGGTGCTGCACACCCAGCAGCACCTGGCGTTGCTGCGCCCGCTGGAAGACGCCATGGTCATGATCACCCTGCGCTGGCCGGAGGAAGTGCGCGGCCTCGACAGCCTGGAACTGGACGCCAGCGTACGCGATTCGAGCATTGACAAGCGCGAGCTGCAAATGGCCAAGCGCCTGGTCGAGGACATGAGTGGGCACTGGACGCCCGAGCAATACCGCAACGACTTCAAGGACACCATCATGAGCCTGGTCGAAGAGAAGGCCAGCCAGGGAAAGATCGCCACGGTCGAGCCGCTGGAGGGCGAAGGCGAACAGAAAAGCGCCGATATCATCGACCTTACCGAGCTGCTCAAACGCAGCCTGGGCGGGCGCAAACCGGCGGCGAAGAAAGCCGCGCCGGCGGCGAAGAAGCCCGCCGGCAGCAGCAAGCCGCGCAAGAAGGCCTGATCAGCCAGTTACGGTGGTTTCATGCAGATGGCGCCAACGCAGGGCGCCATCGTTGCGCTCGAACACCGCGGTCGAGCGGCGCACCGAGCGATTGCCGGCGTTATCGACCTGCCATTCGCGATAACTGACCACGCTAAGGCTCGGCCCTTCGGCAATCACTTGCAGCTCATCGATGCTGATTTGCAGCCCGGCGCGCTGGCCGTGGGCGCCTTCGAACAGCTGCTGCAAGCCCTGGTAACCGACGACCTGGCCGGGCAGGTTGATCATCGAGAACTGCGTGCTGAAGCGCGCCATCAATGCGTCCAGCTCTGTGGCGTGGGCTGCGCCGGACAGCCAATGTTCGATGGCCACGTGGGCGTCGAGAACTTCCTTGAAAGCGGGATGGGTCATGGGCAAATCTCAAGTAGTAGTGGTGGTAAGCGCCAGGGCGCGAGCCCCGGGCAGTTTGAACACCAGTGGTAGTGGTACCAGCGTCAGCAGCGCGGCGAGGATGAAGGTGTGCCGGAACGCCTGGTCACCGGGCAGCAACTGGTTAAGCACGGCGCCGAGCACGGCGACGCCGAGGCAGAAGCTCAGCTGGCGGTTGAGGTTCCACAAAGCGCTGGCCTGGCCCATGTGTGCCGGTGCGATGGCCAGGAACGCCAGGCTTTGCGCGCTGCTGCTGCACAGGCTGCTGCCCAGGCCAAGCAGGGCGAAAATCAGCGCCAGCCAGGCGTGATGCCCGGCAAGCGAGGGCAGGGCCAGCCACAGCAGGGCGGCGCACTGGGTCAGCATCCCGGCGATCAGCAGGCGCCTGGGGCCGCTCAGGTTGAAGCGCCAGCGCACCCAGGCGATCGCCGTCAGGGCGCCCACTGACCAGGGCAGCATCAGGGCGCCGGTGGCCGTGGCGCTGAGCCCAAGGCGCTGTTGCAGGTACAAGGCGGCCACCAGGTTGGCGCCGATGAACACCCCTGGCACGCACAGGTAGATCAGCATCGCCGTGCGCAGCAGCGGTTGGCCGAGCAGGCGCAGGTCGAGCATCGGCTGGGGCGCAGGCAACGGCTGGTTTGCCGGCAGCCAGGCCAGCACCAGGGCGCCGGTGATCAAGGTCAGCGGCAGCATGGCAAAGAAGATCCAGCGCCACGAGCCCTGATCGACCACCAGGCCGCCCAGTGCCGGCGACAACGCCGGGACCAGCAGGGCGACCATCATCACTAGCGAGGTCAGGTGGTGGCGCTGCTCGGGCGCATACAACCGATAGGCCATGGCCTGGCCCACCGGAATCAACAGGCCGCCACCCAGGCCTTGCAGCAGGCGCCAGGCGAGCAGGCTGTCGATCGAGCCGGCGCTGCCCGCCAGCGCCGAGCCCAGGCCGAACAGTGCCAGCGACAACAGCAGCGTCTGCCGCTCGCCGATCCGTGTGGCCAGCCAGGTGCCCAGCGGGATCACCAGGGTCAGGCCAAGCATGTACAGGTTGCTGGTCCAGCTCAGTTGCGCCACCGAAGCGTGCAGTTCCTGGCCCAGTGCCGGGTAGGCGGCGTTGAGGGCGAACATGTTGAGCAGGTCGAGGGTGAAACCCAGCAGGTAGACCAGGGTGACTTTCGTGCGATAGGGCATGAGTGCTTCGATGGGCTGGAGAAAGGCGCAGTCTAGAAGCTTATTGGTGCTTGAATAAGGTGCGAAGAATCGGCAGATTGGTCGAATTATTTTGACAATGGTGATTGCACCGCATGGTCAGCCTCGACCGTTTCGAACTGTTTTGCGCCGTGGTGCAGGCCGGCTCCTTCACCGGCGCCGCCGAGCGCTTGCAACAAACCCGCGCTGCGGTCAGCTTTAGCATCAAGCAACTGGAAGCTGAACTGGGCGTGACCCTGCTGACCCGCACCACTCGCCGCATCGCCCTCACCGATGCCGGCGAGCGCTTTTACCAGCGTTGCCTGCAGGTAGTTGAGGAGGCCCGCATCGCCATCGATGAAGCGCGCGCCGAGCACGCCGGCCTGCAGGGCAGCCTGCGAATTACCACCACGGTTGAATACGGGCTCAAGGTGCTCGCCCCGGCACTGCAGGCGTTCTGCCGTTTGCATCCAGCGCTGAGCGTGCGTCTGGAAACCCACACGGCCCAGGTCGACCTGGTGCGCGAGCGCTTCGATGTTGCCATTCGCCTGGGCCAGGCACACGACTCCGATTACCGTGGCGTATGCCTGGCGAGCTACCAGGTGCGCCTGGTACTGGCGCCCAGCTTGCTGGCTGCCCACGGCGCGCAGTTGATCAACTCACCTGCGCGCCTGGCTGAGCTGGCGCAATTGGTGCACAGCCGCTTCGAGCAGAACAACCGCTGGACGCTGGTCGACAACAAGGCGCGTAGTGCGGTGTATGAGCCGCAGGGCACGCCAATGCTGGTGGCCGACAACGCTTCGATCCTGCGCGCTTTTGCCGTGCAGGGCGCAGGCGTGGCGCTGCTGCCGGACTGGCTGGTGGCGGATGAGCTGGCCAGCGGGCAGTTGCTCGATGGTCTGCCGGGCTATCGTTTTGCGCCGCAGAGCGTGTATGCCCTGTATCCGTCCAGCCGCCATGTACCGCGCAAGGTACGGGCCTGGCTCGACTTCATCAAGGCCTGGCTGGCTACACCCGGGCCGGATCACTCAGGTTATTGAGAAAGTCACCAAAGCCGCCACGCACCCGGCAGTCCCGGCGGCTGCTGGTGGACACACTGTTGCGCGCGGTCCAGACGATATGCGCGCCGCTTTGCTGCAGGTCGTTGACCAATTGCACATCCTCGTGCAGTGGCAGTGGCTGGAAGCCCCCGACCTTTTGGTAGGCGCGGGCGCAGATGCCGAGGTTGGCGCCGTGGATATGCCGGTGGCCTTCGCGGGCCTGGTAATGGGCCAGGTAGCGTTCGCGCAGCGCCGCATCCTGGTGGGCTTGCCAGGTGTCGACGTGCACCGTGCCGCACACCGCATCGGCGGCAAAGGCCAGCTGGCATAACAACCAGTCAGCCGGGACGCAGCTGTCGGCATCGGTGAAGGCCAGCCAGCGTGCGCCACGCTCGAGCATCAACGCCGCACCGGCGCGGCGCGCCTGGCCGACATTGCGCGCCTGGACCTTGAGCAGCTCCACGCCATGGGCGCGGGCGACGGCCTCGCTGGCATCGCGGCAGGCGTCCAGTACCACCACTGTCTGCACCTCCTCGCCCAGCGCCGTTAGCGTCCGGGCGGCACGGCCAAGGGCGCGCAGGCAGCGGCCGAGCAGTAGTTCTTCGTTATGCGCGGGGACAATCACGGCAATCATAGGCAGGGCTCGTCAAGGTCGATGGCGCAGGGTTGCACGCACCAGTATTCAAGGAGGAAGTCGGCCTCCTCGTGACGCAGGCTGCGGTAGAGCGGCAAGCGCTCGGCGACCCGTTCATGGACCTGGTGGCCGGTTTGCGGGCAGCCGTCGATCGGGTGCAGCCAATGGCACAGCAGCAGGGCGCCGTCAGAGGTCAGGCTGGCCGTGGCGCGCTCCAGCACTTCCAGCCAGCGGCTGGAGTCCAGGTAGTAGCCGATCTCGCTGAGCACGATCAGCTCGAACTCGCCGGCAGGCCAGTCGCCGGGCAGGCAGCCTTGGGTAACCTCGGCGTTGGGCCACGGTCGCAGGCGTTCAGCGGCCAGTTGCACAGCGGTGGCGTTGAGGTCCTGGCACAAAAGGCTTTCGCAGCGCTCGGCGAGGGCGGCGCTGAGCTCACCATTGGCGCAGGCCGGCTCGAATACGCGGCCGTAGTATTGGCGCGGCAGGCTGGCCAGCAGCAGCTCGCGTTTGCGCTTCTCGTACCAGCGGGTGCGAAAGGCCCAGGGGTCGTCGCTGTGCGCGAACAGTTGCTCGAAATAGCTCGGCGAGACGCTCATGTAAACACCAGTTCGAAAGGTTGCTGCAGCCGCGCCAACGCTTCGCGGTCGAGTACCGGTGGGGTCAGCTCGTCGGCCAGCAACTGGCTGGTATGGGCGGCAATGGCCTGTTGCTTGAGGGCCAGCACCGCGCGGTCTAGAAACAGCTTGTGGGCGCGCTGCCAGGGCAGCCGCGGATCGCTGGGGCGGGCCCAGTGCCAGGCCCAGATCGGCACTTCGATCAAGCGTGCGCCGACGGTTTCGCAAGCCCGGGCGCAAGCGCGGCCTACCGCCTCATGGTCGCAATGGCCGTCCAGGCGCCAGGTGGTCAGCACCCGGTCGCTGGCGCGCAGCAGTTGCACCAGGCGTTCGGCCAGCCAGCGTTCATGGTTGGCCACGGCGCGGTCGGCCAGGCCCAGGCGCAGCCAGGTCAGGCGGGTCAGGTCCAGGCCCAGGCGGCGCAGGGCATCGGCGCTTTCCCGGGGGCGTTGCTGGCGCAGGCGTTCGCTGGTCCAGTGGCGCGAATCAGGGTGACTGGCCTCGCCGTCGCTGACCGAGACCAGCAGCAGCTCCTGTTCACGGCCGCGCATGCCGGCCAGTATGCCGCCGCAGCCGAGTACCTCGTCGTCCGGGTGAGGTGCGACGACCACCAGGCGGCTGCCGGCAGGCAGCAACTGGTCGTGGGTAATCGCCGGCACTGACTGCAGGATCGCCGAAGATTGCCAGTGGGCCAGCGGAGTGCCCGGCGCCTGGATCGGGTTTTGCGATTGCTGCAGGGTCATAGCCGCCAGCCTCCTTCAGGGGTTGCACTCAATTGCCGGCCCAGCTCGGCCAGGTCGCGCTCGGCGTGGCTCTGGCGCAGGAACACCGGCAGGTCGGCGCTGAGCCGGGCAAAGTGACTGTCGCGGCAGAACGGCGTCGCCCCCAGGGCCCGACCAACGTGATCGAGCACGCACAGCGCGGCGCTTTCGACCTGCGCACGCAAGCGCCGGACGTTCAGCTCGGCATCGCTGCCAGGGTGGCCGTCGATCCAGGCCGCGGTTTCGTGCAGGCTCGCCCGGGCACCGGCAAGCGCAGCGTCCACCGCGCCCAGGTGCGCCTGGGCGTGGGGTTCTTCGCAGCTGCGGCAGTGTTCGAGGAGGAACGTGCCCAGGGTCTGCGCCGCGCCGTACCAGCAGGCGGCGATGCCACCGCCGCCATGCCAGAAGCCCGGTCGCGACAGGTATTGGCCGCTACTGCCGACCAATTGCGCGGGGCAGTCATTGAACTCGACATCGACGCTGGCGGTAATGGCCATGCCGACTGCCTGCCAGCCGTCGTTGAAGATACGCAAAGCCGGCTGATTCAAGGCCACCGCCACCAGTTGCGGGCGCTCCTGTTCGTCCCAGGCGGTGAGCAGCGCCCGGTCGATCTGCAGGGCGCCGGAGCACCAGGCCTTGCGGCCTTGCAGATGCACTTCGTTACCCTTGCGGCGGACAATGCGCACCCGCGCATTCGGCGGCTCGGCTGCCCATACGCCCCAACTGCCTGCCGGGTCCAGATGGCTGGCGCCGCACTCATGGATGATCGCCAGGGCATCGGTATGGCCCTCGAACAGCTTGGCCAGGGCCAGATCGGCCCCGGCGACCTCGGCCAGTACCTGCCAGCGCTGCAGGGTGCGGCCATGGCCGGGCAGGGGCAGTTGGTCGAGGCCGGTTTCGCGGCATTGTTCAAGGCAGCGTTGCAGCTGGCGGTCGAGGTTCAGCGCCTGTGGGCGGCGGGCGAAGGCCTGCAGCAGCTCCTGGGCGCTCATGATTCAACCCCCAGGCGCCGGCGCAGGTCCTTGCTGATCGACTGGCGTACCTGGCCATAATCGGCCCAGGGGTCATCGCCCTCGGCCAGGCGTTCGCCGAGGTTGAGCAGATTCCACTGGTTCGCGCCTTTAAGCTCGGTCAGTTCCTCGCGGCGAATCGGTACCGACACCGCCAGCCCTTCGCGGGCGCGGATCGAATAGGCACAAACCGTGGTGGCGCCTTTACCGTTGCGCAGGTAGTCGATAAAGATCCGCCCGACGCGGTTCTTCGGCCCAGACACCGCTGACAGGCGCTCGGGGAACAGCCCGGCCAGGTGCTGGACCATGGCCTGGCTGAAGTCCTTGACCTCGTCCCAGCCGGCGCGCCGGGTCAGCGGCACGACAATGTGCATGCCCTTGCCGCCGCTGGTCTTGAGGAATGACTGCAGGCCCAGCTCATCGAGCAGCGCCAGGGTCAGCTGGGTGGCCTCAAGCATGGCTTTCCAGGGCAGCGCCGGGTCGGGGTCGAGGTCGAGGATCAAGCGGTCGGGCTTGTCGAAGTCCTTGGCGGTGGCATTCCAGGTGTGCAGCTCAAGGGTGTTCATCTGCACGGCGCCGAGCAGGGTCTGGGCCTGGTCGATGATCATCAGCGCCTGGCCGGCTTCGGCCTTGTCGTGGCTCTCGAGGCCCGGGATGTTCAATTGCGCGGCGTTCTTCTGGAAGAACAGCTCGCCGGCCAGGCCATCCGGTGCTCGTACCAGCGCCACCGGGCGGCGCTTGAGGTGCGGCAGAATCCACTCGGCGACCTGGGCATAGTATTCGGCGACCTGGCGCTTGGTGATGCCGGTGCTGGCGTCGATGACGCGTTCGGGGTGGGTCAGGTGCAGGCTGGACGTTTTGCTCGCCGGGGTTTTCACGGGTTGCTCCAGGCCAATGGCCTTGGCCGGTTTGTCGTCGCGCAGGCCATGGAACACCGAATGGCGGACCACGCCGTCGCGGGTCATCTGCGCATAGGCGACCTCGGCCAGCAGTGTTGGCTTGAGCCAGTGCACACCCCTGGCCTCGGCGCCGCTGGGCGGCTTGGCAAACTGCGGCCTGGCCACTTCGAGGGGTTTGAGGCGTTGGTGAATATGGGCCAGGGTCGCGCTGTTGAACCCGGTGCCGACCTTGCCGGCATAGCGCAGCTCGCCGCTGTCATCATGCAGGGCCAGCAACAGCGCGCCGAAGGCCTCGCGCGAGCCCTTGGGGTCGGTAAAGCCGACGATGACGAATTCCTGGCGCTGCTTGCACTTGAGCTTGATCCAGTCGCTGCTGCGCCGGTTCAGGTAGCTGCTGCCCAGGCGTTTGCCGATCAGGCCTTCCATCTGCATTTTGCAGGCGCTGTCGAGCAGCGATTCGACGCTCTGGTCAAAGTCGGCGGAAAAGCGCAGGCGCTTTTCATCGGCCTTTTCCAGCACCTTCGCCAGCGCCGCACGCCGTTGCTCCAGCGGGCATTGGCGCAGGTCCATGCCGTTGAGGTAGGGCACATCGAACAGGTAATAGATGATCTGCTCGTCGCGTTCCTGGTCGAAGGCATTCTGCAGGGCCTGAAAATCTGCCACGCCGTGCTCATTGGCCACCACCATCTCGCCATCGAGCCAGGCCGAGTGCAGGCCGAGCTTCGCCAGGGCCTTGGCTTGCCGGGGCAGCTTGGCGGTCCAGTCATGGCCATTGCGGGTGAACAGGCGCACATCCTCACCTTCGATGCGGGCGAGGATGCGGTAACCGTCGAATTTGACTTCGTAGCGCCAGTCGCCTTCAGGCGGCGTCTCTACCAGGGTGGCCAGTTCCGGCTTGAGCGAGGCGGGCAGGGCGGCTTTTTTCGCGCCGCGCAGTGCGCTCTTGCTCGCAGGTTTGGCCTTGCTGGTGGATTTGCTCGCGGCCTTGGGGGAGCGCGCAATCAGCGTGCGTTCGCTAAGCACGCTGTCTGGCTCGGCGTCGAGAATGTCGTAGTCGGCCTGTGGGCGGGCCTGGGCATCGTCGGACTTGATCAGCAGCCACTGCTCCTTCTTGCCGGCCAGGTGGGTGCGAAACAGGTTCCAGATGCCGGAGAGCTTTTCGCCCTGCAGGCGAAAGCGCAACTTGCCCTTGGCATAGGCCTTGTGCGGATCTTCTTCAGGGATCCACACGCCACGGTCCCAGACGATCACATCACCGGCGCCGTAATGGCCTTCGGGGATGTTGCCTTCGAAACTGGCGTAGTCCAGCGGGTGGTCTTCGACGTGCACGGCCAGGCGCCGGACCTTGGGGTCAAGCGACGGGCCCTTGGGGATGGCCCAGCTTTTCAGGGTGCCGTCCAGCTCCAGGCGAAAGTCATAGTGCAGGTGGCTGGCGTCGTGTTTCTGGATGCAGTACTGCAGGGCGTGGGCGGCTTTTTTGCCGCTGCGCTGATGGCCTGCGGGCTCCGGGGTGGCGTCGAAATTGCGCTTGCGCGCGTACTCCTGCAACGGCTTGGCCATGGCGGTGTCCTGCGGCTTTTGGGCGGGTCCTAAGCATTGGGATAGGGCGGCAGGGGTGGGAGTTCAATCGGCTTTTGTTCGAGGTGGGGCTGCTGCGCACCCCATCGCCGGCCTTGCCGGCGATCGACCGTGAAGCGGTCGCCGTATCAGCCCTGTTTCTTGATAATCGCGTCACTGATGCTCGCCGGCGCTTCGGCGTACTTGGTGAACTCCATGGTGTAGCTGGCGCGGCCCTGGGTCATGGAGCGCATCTGCGTGGAGTAGCCGAACATCTCGCCCAGCGGCACTTCAGCGCGCACTACCTTGCCCGCCGGGGTTTCGCCGCCTTCCTGGATCATCCCGCGGCGTCGGCTGAGGTCGCCCATGATGTCGCCCTGGTATTCCTCGGGGGTCACCACTTCGACCTTCATTACCGGCTCCAGCAGCACCGCGCCGCCTTTTTGCGCCAGTTGCTTGGTGGCCATGGAGGCGGCGACCTTGAAGGCCATTTCGTTGGAGTCGACGTCGTGGTACGAGCCGTCGAACACCGTGGCCTTGAGGCCAATCAGCGGATAGCCGGCCAGCACGCCGTTGTGCATCTGCTCTTCGATGCCTTTCTGGATCGCCGGGATGTACTCGCGCGGCACCACGCCGCCGACCACTTCGTTGACGAACTCCAGGCCCTCCTTGCCTTCATCGCCCGGAGCGAAGCGGATCCAGCAATGGCCGTACTGGCCGCGTCCGCCCGACTGGCGAACGAACTTGCCTTCGATCTCGCAGGTGTTGCGGATCTTCTCGCGGTAGGCCACCTGCGGCTTGCCGATATTGGCCTCGACGCCGAACTCGCGGCGCATGCGGTCGACGATGATGTCCAGGTGCAACTCGCCCATGCCGGAGATGATCGTCTGCGCCGTCTCTTCGTCGGTGCGCACGCGAAACGACGGGTCTTCCTGGGCCAGCTTGCTCAGGGCGATGCCCATTTTCTCCTGGTCGGCCTTGGTTTTCGGCTCGACCGCCACCGAGATTACCGGGTCGGGGAAGTCCATGCGCTCGAGGATGATCGGCTGGTTGATGTCACAGAGGGTGTCGCCGGTGGTGACGTCCTTCATGCCGATCAGCGCGGCGATGTCGCCGGCGCACACGTCCTTGATTTCGGCGCGCTGGTTGGCGTGCATCTGCACCATGCGCCCGATCCGCTCTTTTTTGCCCTTGACCGAGTTGAGCACGGCGTTGCCGGAGCTGAGCACGCCGGAGTAGACCCGGGCGAAAGTCAGGGTGCCGACGAAGGGGTCGGTGGCGATCTTGAACGCCAGCGCCGAGAACGGTTCGTTGTCGTCGGCGTGACGCTCCAGGTGCTTGTCTTCGTGGTCCGGGTCGGTGCCGTTGATCGCCGGGATTTCCGACGGCGCCGGCAGGTAGTCGATGACCGCGTCGAGCATCAGCGGCACGCCTTTGTTCTTGAACGACGAGCCGCAGATCGCCGGGACGATCTGGTTGGCCAGGGTGCGCTGGCGCAGGCCGGCCTTGATCTGCTCGTTGCTCAGTTCCTGGCCGTTGAGGTACAGCTCCATGAACTCGTCATTGGCCTCGGCGGCGGCCTCGATCATGTGCGCGCGCCATTCGTTGGCAAGCGCGAGCATGTCGGCGGGAATCTCTTCTTCGCGGTAGCTGGTGCCCTGGTCGTCGTCGTTCCAGTAGATGGCTTTCATCTTCACCAGGTCGATCTGCCCGGCGAAGTGTTCCTCGGCACCGATCGACAACTGGATCGGCACCGGGTGGTGGCCCAGGCGCTGATCGATCTGCTTGACCACGCGCAGGAAGTCCGCGCCCTGGCGGTCCATCTTGTTGACGTAGGCCAGGCGCGGCACATGGTACTTGTTGGCCTGGCGCCAGACCGTCTCCGATTGCGGCTCGACGCCGTCGGCGCCGCTGAACACCACCACCGCGCCGTCTAGCACGCGCAGCGAGCGCTCGACCTCGATGGTGAAGTCGACGTGGCCGGGGGTGTCGATGATGTTGAAGCGGTACCTGTCGGGGAACTGCTTGGTCGAGCCCTGCCAGAACGCCGTGGTCGCCGCCGAAGTGATGGTGATGCCGCGTTCCTGCTCCTGGGCCATCCAATCCATGGTCGCGGCGCCGTCGTGCACCTCGCCCATCTTGTGGTTGACCCCGGTGTAAAACAGGATGCGTTCGGTGGTGGTGGTTTTGCCGGCGTCAACATGGGCGACGATGCCGATGTTGCGGTACAGCTCGATGGGGGTGGTGCGCGCCATGAGGGGTCACCTGTGTGATGCACAAGAAGAGGGTATTCCCAAGGTAGCAGAAGTGCGCCGGCTTGCACGGCGGGCCATGGCTGAAGCGGGTTCAGCCATGGCGTGAGCAACCATCGGTTGTAAAGCGCCAGGCGCTGACGCTTAATCGTGCCATTCGCCTCATGGAGCCGCACAATGCCGCTGGAAAAATCCGTTACTGCCTGGTGCCAAAGTCATCCGTTGATCGCAGATCTGGTGGCGTTGCGCCCGACCTGCTGGTTCAACCCGGCGCTGGCGCCGAGCGTCGAGGCCCTCGCTGACGTAGCGCTGACGGCCGCGGATATCCGTGAGGCCAGTGCCCGGCTCGAGCGCTTCGCCCCGTTCATCGCCTCGGCGTTCCCTGAAACCTCGGCCAGCGCCGGCATCATCGAATCGCCGTTGGTGCCGCTGCACGCGTTGCAAGCGGTGCTGAGCGCTGAACAGCAATTGCCAGTGAATGGCGCGATGTGGCTCAAGGCCGACAACCTGCTGCCGATTTCCGGCTCGATCAAGGCCCGCGGCGGCATTTATGAAGTGCTCAAGCATGCCGAAGACCTGGCCCTGAAAGGCGGCCTGCTGCAACCGGGCGACAGCTACGCCAAGCTCGACAGCGATGCCGCCCGGGCGTTCTTCGGCCAGTACAGTGTGGCGGTCGGCTCCACCGGTAACCTGGGGCTGTCGATCGGCATCATCAGCGCGCGCCTGGGCTTCAAAGCCACGGTGCATATGTCCGCCGATGCCCGCCAATGGAAAAAGGAGCGCCTGCGCGCCTGCGGCGTCGAGGTGCGCGAGTACAGCGCCGACTACAGCGTGGCGGTGGAGCAGGGCCGTAAGGAGGCCGAGGGCGATGCGCACTGTCACTTCGTCGATGATGAAAACTCGCTGAACCTGTTCCTCGGTTACGCCGTGGCCGCCGAGCGCCTGCAGCGCCAGTTGGCGGCGCAGGGCATCGTGGTGGACGCCGAACACCCGCTGTTCGTCTATCTGCCTTGCGGCGTCGGCGGTGGCCCTGGCGGCGTGGCCTTCGGCCTCAAGCATATCTTCGGCGACGCGGTGCATTGCCTGTTCGCCGAGCCGACCCACTCGCCATGCATGTTCCTTGGCGTGTACACCGGCCTGCACGACGCGGTGTCGGTGTACGACTTCGGCATCGACAACCAGACCGCCGCCGACGGCCTGGCGGTGGGCCGGCCCTCGGGCTTTGTCGGCCGCTCGCTGCAGCGCCTGATCGACGGCTACTACACCGTCAGCGACGCTACCCTGTACCGCCAGCTGGCGCAGATGCAGGCGTGTGAAGGCATCGAACTCGAGCCGTCGGCGCTGGCTGGGGTGGCGGGTATGTTCTACGTGCTGCAGGAGCAGCAAGGCTACCGTCAGCGCCTGGGCTTGAGCGACCAGCGCATGGCCCGCGCCACCCATCTGGTGTGGGGCACTGGCGGCAGCATGGTGGCGCGCGACGAGATGGACCGCTACCTGGCCAGGGGCCGCGCAGAACTTGCCGGTAACTGACCATGCTCAACCTGCCCGAACGCCTTGGCAGCCGCTTGAGCGGCGCCCAGTTCGCCAACCTGCACACCTTTGTGGCGGTCGCCCGGCACCTGAGCTTCAACCAGGCGGCGCTGGAGCTGTGCCTGACCGCCAGTGCCGTCAGCCATCGCATCGCCCGTCTTGAGCAGGCTCTGGCGCTGCGCCTGTTCGAACGCCTGACCCGGCGCATTCGCCTGACCGCTGAGGGCGAGCGGCTCTATCAAGTGCTGCAAGGCTTGGAAGCGCAACTGCAGGAAGCCCTGCAACCGTCGACTGAAGAAGTCAGCGGTGCCCTGAGCCTGTATGTGCGGCCATCGCTGGCCCAGCACTGGCTGGTGCCGCGCCTGGCGGATTTCCAGCAGCGTTATCCGCAGGTCAGCCTGGACATCCGCACCGGCAACGAGCCGGTGGATTTTCGCACCCGCCCGGTGGACCTGGCCTTGTTGTATGGCCATGGCGAGTTTCCCGGGCTGGCCAGCCAGCGGTTGATGGATGAGCGCGTCGCCCCGGTGTGCAGCCCGCAGTACGCCGAACGCCACGGCCTGATCGACCACCCCGGGCGCCTGGCCCAGTGCACCTTGCTGCACGATGCCCTGGCCTGGGAACACGCAGCCTTCGACGCCGAGTGGCGTCGCTGGGCTAGCGAGCAGGGCGTACAACAGCACCTGCCCGCCAACCACCTGACCTTCGACCGCTCCGACCTGTGCAGCGCCGCCGCCAGCCACCATGCCGGCGTGGCCATCGGTCGCCAGCGCCTGGTGCAACCCTTGCTCGACCAGGGCGCGTTGATCCTGCCCCTGGGGGGCTTTAGCCAGACGGCGGGGCAGGGTTACTACCTGGTGCATCCGCCGCGGGAGAGGTTACCGCTGCGTTTAAGGGTGATGATTGAGTGGTTGCAGGCACAAGTGGGTGACCGCTGAGCTGCTTCAAGTCGCATCAACGCTACAGGCATAGGTTTCACGTTTGCTTTCGGGCGCCTGTTTTCGGCTTCTTTTCCGGACGCTTGCCCGGGCGTACCGCCCACAGATGTGCATTGGCACGCAGACGTTCCTGGATGTGCGCCGGATAGCTGGCCAAGGTGGTTTGCGGCGGGACCGGCTTACCGGGCAGGCCGGCCTGGCGGATCAGTTTTGGCCAGCGCGGTTTCCAGCACAGCAGCAGGCTTGCCCAGTGGCCCAGGCCGATAATCACGAATGCTGGCCAGATCAGCAGCAGCCCGACCTTGATGCCCCGCGACGCATGCCGAAAGTACTGGGTCAACCCTTCGAATTGCGGCGTAAAAGCCTGCCAGGGCCAGGGGAAATGTGAGGTGATGCGCGGGCGTGGCAGGCTCTGCGGACCTTCATCCATGAAGCGGCGGATAAACTCCCACTCATCGCGCAGTTCTGCCTGGTTGTTACCGGCCTTGCCGACCCAGACACTTACTGGGTGCAGGGTGTCGGTCACCCGTGCCGACCAGTAGAGAAACAGCGGTACACCCACACCACCGGCTATCGAATAGCGTTCGCCAGCGCCGGAGGAGGTGACGCCTTTCCACGGTAGGGTCATGATGCCTCCGCAATAACTGGGGCGATGCAGGTAAACCTGCTGGGTCTTGCGGTTGAAACGGATCAGCAAATGGCGGGAGGTGAACATTTCCAGCCGAGAAAAGCGAAATCCATATCTGAAATAAAACCAAGTAATAGTCACTGCGATGGAGGTAAAGAATGTTGCCGGAAATAGCGCCCCCCAGGAAGCTGTGTCTGGGTTTTGGGAATGACCTGCGGCTTGAAGAGAAAATGTTGCTGCGGCAATTGTCGATTTTGTTGTGATTAAGAGTATTCCTAACGTAATAATGGAAACCAAGCCGCGTTTTGCTTCTCCTATACCGCAGCGCATTTCCAATAAGGTGTCGTTGAGTACGTAGATAGGCCCTCGGCTATGAGGTGTCTGGCTAACACACTGGCAAGATGCGGCTTGCTCCTCGTCGTCTTCACTTTCGTAGTGTGTGTTTCGTTTGGTTTCAATTTTCCTGTCAAGTGTTTTATGGTTTTTTTGGGCGTCCTCTGGGTCCAAGTGCATTTGCCAGCAGCCCCATTCGAAGAAGTACATTACTCTGCCTCTTCTATTGCTTCAAATAATGCGAAAAGCTCTTCTTTAGTGTTGTTGTATTGTTTGGTTTCTGTGTTGAGTCGGAAACAGCAGCGGTCACACCATTTTTCCAACGCATCCCCATCCAAGATTAACAGCAGAATTGTAGTGGCAAGCACGATAACCCCACCCCCCCAGCCCATTCGACTAAGCAAGAGCATCGCTGCACGGTTTGCTGCCAAGCGGGTGGACCACTGGGTTAATGTTAAAAAATAAAGTTCTTTTCCTCTTCTGCTCGCCTGTATCGAAAGCAAATTGAAATATGCACTCGCTTGGGAAAAGGCAACTCCACCTTGGGCACTTAGGAGGGTAATTGTGGCAAACATTCGAATGCCGTAAGCAGCACCTAGCATACTGTCTCTAGAGCTCATTAGATCGGGGCTCTTCTCAAACGACTTTATGCTATCTGTGAGGTCCCACCAAACACTTACCAACCCACCCACAGTCGCCAACCCCGCTCCCCACAATCGATACCGCCCCAAACTAATCTGCGCCCCACGCGCGGTCACACTGTTTTGCCCGACACTCGCCAGTGCCTGCTCGGTGCCCACGGCCAGCAGTTCCAGACCCGCCGCTGCGCTGGTCAGGCCGGCGGCCGAGACTTCGCTCCAGAAGCGTTGGTCCTTGTCGTGGCGACGGCCTTGCAGCAGCAACAGGCTGGCTTCGAGCAACAACAAGCCGCTGCTGATGCGCAATCGGTAGAAGGCATTGCTGTGGGCTTCGGTGAGGTTGCGCACATAGGCCTGATCTAGGCGCCGGGTGATAGGTGCGGCGACTCGGCCGGGTGATGGAGAGTGGCCGGCAGCGGCATGTTCGGCCATCCGCAGGTTCAGCGCCTGCTCGCCAAGCGAGGCGACCAGGTAACTACTCAAGCGGCGGTGCAAGGCTCTGTCGAGGTGGCTGGGCGTCCCCGCGCGCAATGTTTCGCGGCCCAGTTGTCCTAGCCAGGCCAGGGCTCCAGCGCTGTTGATATGACCATGCTGGGCGATCAGTTCAAGGTGGCCGTCGACCCGACTGAACTGGGCGGCCAGTTCCTTGCTGAGTTTGAGTCCGGATTCCAGCTGCTGCCAATCGTCGCCTTCCGGCGAACGGGAAAGCTGGATTCGGGTTTGCTGGAGCACTTGCTCGATACTCCGCTGGTTGTAGACAAACGAACGCAGGGCTAGATTGCCTGGCTCGATCGTCTCGGCGCGCCACCACTGGCCCAGTAGCTGAGCACCGGCGGATACGCCTTCCATGCCGACTACGCACAGGCCGGTCTGGTGAGCGAAGCACAGCCCACTGTTGAGGTCGTCCTGATCGTAGTGGGCCAGGGCATCAAGCAAGTGCGGGTGCTGCAGCCAGGCCAGGTGATCAGCGGCGCGCGCGTCCGCCAGGCGTTGGGCCTCGCGGCTTTCGGTCTCGAACCAGCCCAATTGCACTCGCATGGCGTCGACGTTGACCCGCGGCAGGTAGCGCTCCTCGAACAGCTTGCTGAACTCGCCGCGCTGCGCCCGGGCCTCCAGTTCACTGCGCTTGGTTCGTGTCTGGTATTCAAGTGCGCCTTGCTTGACACCCTCCCACCAGTCACGGTCCATGCCGGGCAACAGTGCATTGTCAGCGCCCTGGAGTTGCTCGCGCATGGCGTCACTGTGGTGTTTTGTCAGGGCGGCAACCTTGCGCTCGCTGAAGTTCTTTTGCAGTTCGGTAAACGCTTGCGCCACCAGTACTTTGCGCTCATTGCTGGGCCCGGGTTTGCCTTCGGCGTCACGCTGGCTGTGTTCGAGCCAGTCCTTGAGGTGCTCCAGCGCGCCATTGCGCCAGGCATTGAGCGTCTGGGTAATGCCGATGGCATCTTCGACCACAATCGCAACCCCGCGTGGCCTGGGCTTACCGGGTGCGGGCATGAGCAGGCTGCGCGATGCGGTAAACCTGACCACCTGTTCGGTTGCGAACAACTGTGCGTCAAGCAGGTTGCGCAGTGCCGGGTCGCGTTCAGCGGCAAAATCGGCGACCAGGTCGAGCTGGCCGTAGGTCAGCACATGGGGCTCGGGAATTGTGCAGGAGGGCCCGACGAACCTGCCAATGTCGAGGGCCAGTGGGGCATTGCGCTGGCGCAGCAGGGCTTGCTGGGCGGCCGCTGTCAACGGGTCGGGACTGTAGAACAGGCGTAGCTCCAGGAGGTCGTCGAGCTCATGTATGGTGAGCGTCCAGACGATGCCGCGCAGCACGGCCTGTGGATCGAACGCTGGCGGTGGAGGGGCCCAGGGGTGCTCCGGATCCATCACGGTGAGGGAGCCATTGGCGGCAATGCGCCAAGGCGAGCGCAAGGTATATCGACCCGTGCTCCGACGTTTTTCCATGAGGTAAAGAAAGCCTTCGCGCAGTGGCCGGATGGCGTAGCTGGCCTGGCTCAGGTCTACCGCGTGGTGCGGATGGCGAAGGTGGTCGGGCAGCTCCGGCAATGCTTTGCGTCGTGAAGCGCTGCCGCCGACCACGGCATAGCGCAGCGGTAATACGGTGAAGGTACGGGTGCAATGAACTACCGGCTCGCGGTCGAGCGGGTCGCTGTAACTTCTGCGTGCGATGTCGTCCAGTATTTCCCGGGTCAGCATCAAGCCTCCTTGAGTAAGTCGCTGAAGCAGGCTTGCCTGCTCGCAGTGAAGCGTCCTTGTCACAAGGCGCAGACCTTAAGGGGAAATGCTGCAGTGTGTCTTGGTCCGGCAGTCCCAAAGTTATGTGGGAAAATTCTGTGAGTGTAATTGGGACTGCTTCTCTGACGGTGGGAGACTACTGCACTTCGATCCAGCGCCCCTCCTGGCGATCCGACTGCACACACGCCTCGATAAACGCCATCCCGCGCAGGCCGTCTTCAGCGGTCGGGCACAGGCGTGCCAAGGGCGCCGGGGCGCGCTGTTCGCGGCGGGCCCTGATCAGTTCGGCGGCGTCGCTGTAGATGTTGGCGAAGGCTTCGAGCAGGCCTTCGGGCTGGCCGGCCTTGATTCGCGTGGCTTGCCTGGCGGCTTCGCTAAGCCAGCTTTCGCCCCGGCGCAGCACCTGGTGCGGCTGGTCCTGGTGGCGCAGTTCGAGGCGCTCGGGTTGTTCCTGGTGCCAGTACAGCGAGCCGCTCGAACCAAAGATTCGTATCTGCAAGCCATGGCGCTGGCCGGCGGCGACGAAGCTTGCCCACAGCAGGCCACGGCCGCCGCCGCTCAGGCGCAGTTTGACGTGGGCGTTGTCGTCCGAGGCGCGGCCCGGTACCAGGGTGCTGAGCTCGGCCGAGACCTGGCTGACTTCCTGGCCTGTGACAAAGCGCAGTAGCTGATGGGCATGCACGCCAACATCGGCCAGCACCGACGAAGCGCCGGCCTGGCTGGGGTCGATGCGCCAGGCCAGGGCCTTGACCCCTTGCTGCTCCAGTGGGTGGGTGCCGAAGGCGCTGGCGTGCTCGACCTGCACCAGGCGCACTTCGCCAATCGCGCCTCGGGCGATCAGTTCGCGGGCTTCGCGAATCAACGGGTAGCCGCTGTAGTTGTGGGTCAGCAGGTGCAGGGCCGGGCCTCGTCGAACCTGTTCGAGCAGGGCATTGGCCTGGGCAAGGTTCGCCGCCAGCGGCTTGTCGCAGATGACGTCGATGCCGTGCTCGAGAAACGCAAGGCTCGCCGGTACATGCACGGCATTGGGCGCCATGATCGCCACCACCTGGATGCCGTCTGCGCGGGCGGCTTCGGCCTTGGCCATGGCTTCAAAATCGGCATAGGCACGCTCTGGCGCCACACCGTAGGCCTGGGCTGCGGCCAGGTTGCGCTCAGGGTCGCGGGCGAAGACCCCGGCGACCAGCTGGTAATGGCCGTCCAGGGACGCCGCGTAGCGGTGAGTCGAACCGATCGACGACTCCAGGCCGCCGCCGACAAAGCCCAGGCGCAGTCGATGTTGTGGGTTGGCCATGGTTTTCATTGGGCGCCTCCGTTGGCGTGCTTGAGTTCGCGGGCAAAATGTTCGATGGCCAGCACGTAGCCGTGGGTGCCGAAGCCGGCCAGTACCGCCTTGGCCACCAGCGACACATAGGAGTGGTGGCGGAAGGCTTCGCGGCGGTGAACGTTGGAGATATGCACCTCGATCACCGGCACCTCGGCGGCAATCAGCGCGTCATGAATCGCCACCGAGGTGTGGGTCCAGGCCCCGGGGTTGATGACGATTGCGGCGACCCGGCCACGGGCCTGGTGAATCCAGTCGATCATTTGCCCTTCGTGGTTGGTCTGCTGGAATTCAAGCTTCAGTTCCAGGCGGCTGGCCGCCTGCTGGCAGAGGCTTTCGACATCGGCCAGGGTTTCGCGGCCATAGACCTCGGGTTGGCGCAGGCCGAGCATGTTCAGGTTGGGACCGTTGAGCACGAGCAGGGTATTCATGGCTGGTTTCCAGTCAGGGCGTTGGCGCGCAGGGCGTCGTAGGTGGGTTTGTCCAGGCTCACCGCGTCGGCCTTGCCGAGCTGGTCGATGGGCGTGCGGTGGGTTTCCGGGGCGCTCCAGGCGGCGATGGCCGACAGCGCAGTGACCAGGCAGGTGATGGCGCCGATCAGCAGCGGCACGTTGTCGGAGCCAGGCGGCGCCACGGCGGTAAACAGCGCCGGCAGCAGGGCGGTGATCATGGACACCCCGAGCACCACCAGCATGCCGCGCCAGCTGTGCTTGAAGGCTTCACCGATGGGCGAGCGCTGGCGCACCACCTGGGCGACTTTCTGGGTAAACGCCACCGGCTCCTCGACCTCGCGGCGGATGATGAACGCTGCCAGCAACACGGCGGCACTGAGCAGGAAGGGGATGCGCCAGCCCCAGCTGTTGAAGGCCTCTTCGGGCATGAAATAGGCCAGCGGCAGGAAGATCGCCGCCGCCAGCACCTGGCCGGCCTGCACGCCCTGCAATGTGAAACTTGCGTAAAAGCCACGACGCCCGGGCGGCGCATGTTCGAGGATCATCGAGCTGGCGCCGGCGAATTCCCCGGCCACGGCAAAGCCCTGGACCAGGCGCAGCACCACCAGTAGCACTGGCGCCCAGTAGCCGAGAAGATCTGCGGGAAAATCAGCGCCGCAGCCTGGGCATAAATGAAGAAGTCGTAGTACTCGAGCGCCGAGCCGACCCAGCCGCTGGCCGTGGCTTGCTTGGTTTGCCGGGCTGCATGCAGCCCTTGGGGATGGTTGGCCATCTGTCTGTCTCCGTTTGTTGTTGTTTTGGAGCGGTAGGGCTGGATAAAAGGCTTCAGAGGCTTTTGGTGTCGACGATCTGGCCGCTGCGCGCGGCGCTGCTGATGGCTTCGACGATCTGCAGGTTGCGCAGGCCGTCGCGCACGCTGACCAGCGGCGCTTGTTCGCCACGAACCACCCGGCAGAAGTGCGCCAGCTGGCGGGCCAGCGGGTCGGCACTTTGCAGCGGCGCCACGGCGGTGGCGAAGGGTTTCCACCACGAGCGCTCGCTACGCTGCTGGTAGTACTTCAGGCGCATGGTCGGGATCGACAGCGTGCCCTGGGTGCCGCAGATCACGTAGCAATCTTCATCGTCGTAGCTGGGGTAATCGAGGTTCTCCCGTACGGTCTGCTCCCAACTGCGGGCGCAGGCGGCGGTATCGGAGAGCAGGAAGGTGCCGAGGGCGCCGCTGGCAAAGCGCAGGCTGATGGCGACGCTGTCTTCCACGGCAAAGCCGCGGGTGGCGCTGGAGGCCTGGGCCTGCACGGCGACGATCTCGCCACACAGCGAACGCAGGTTGCCGATCTCGTGGATCATGTTGATCAGCACCGGCCCGCCGCCGACCTGCCGGCGCCAAGGCGCTGCGTCGAAGTAGTCGTCGGGCTTGTAGAACAGCGCGCTGCCCATCACTGCCACCAGGTTGCCGAGCAGGCCTTCGCCAATCACCTCGCGGGCCTTGGCGAGGATTGCGCTGTGGGCGCGGTGATGGCCGACCAGCAGCCGCGCACCTGTTTGCTCGGCGATGGCCAGCAGGCGCTTGCCTTGCTCCAGGGTGTGCGCCACGGGCTTTTCGATCAGCGCGGCAACGCCGTGTTCAACGCAGGCCAGGGCGCCTTCGACATGCAGGTGATTGGGCGTGGCGAGGATCACCCCGTCCGGGCGCTGCTCGGCGAACAGTTGCGCAAGGCCAGGGTAGAGGGCAACGCCGTGGCTGGCCGCCAGCTCGGCGGCGGCCGGGGCCGGGTCGACCAGGGCGGCCAGTTCGCACTCGGTGCTGGCCTGGATCAGTTCGATATGCCTGCGGCCGATCAGGCCGGCGCCGGCGACGGCGATGCGGAGTTTGTTCATGGCGCTCTCGTTATTGTTATGCGGACCGCGACAGCGGTTTTGTGAGAGGCTAATAAAAAAGTCCCAGGAGATAATCGGGCCAGATGAAGAATCAGAATGCGCTATTAGCGAATAATGACCCGCTGCTGCGCGACCTGCAGTTGTTCTGCGAAGTGGCGCGGCGCTCAAGCTTCATCGCTGCGGCCACCGAGATCGGCCTGTCGCCGGCCCACGTCAGCAAGCGCATCGCCACCCTTGAGGCGCTACTGGGGGTCAAGCTGTTCAACCGCACCACGCGGCGGGTCAATATCACCAGCGATGGCGAGGCGGCGTTCATCTGGGCGCAGAAGATCCTCGAGAACGTCGAGTCGATGCTTGAGTCGTTGTCTGGCGCCCACAGCGAACCGCGCGGCACCTTGCGCATCAGCACCAGCCTGCGCCTGGGCCGCGAGCACATCGCGCCGATCCTGTCGCTGCTGCGCAAGCGCTACCCGACCCTGGATATCTGGCTGGAGTTGCTCGACCGGCGCGTCGACCTGATCGGCGAGAATTTCGATATCGACATCCGCGTTGGCGAGGTGCAGGAAAAACACCTGATTGCCCATCGTATTGCCGAGAACACGCGGGTGCTGGCAGCGTCGCCAGAGTACCTGGCGCGGCGCGGCCCGGTGCGGGTGCCGGCGGAACTGGCCCAGCATGACTGCCTGCTGTTTCGCAGCCGCGACGATCGCTTTGGCGTGTGGCGACTGCTCGGCCCGGGCGGGCCGGAAACGGTCAAGGTCACCGGGCCCATGGCCTCCAACCACAGCGACATCGTGCGCCAATGGGCGATGGACGGGCACGGCATCATCATGGCTTCGTACTGGGACGTGGCCGCCAGTTTGCAGGACGGATCATTGGTCAGGGTGTTGCCGGCGTATCACCAGCCGGCGGATGTCTGGGCGGTGACGGCGGCGCGTTCGGGCAGTTCGGCGAAGGTCCGCAGTTGCGTGGCGTTCTTGCGTGAGCAACTGGCGCAAGGGCCGTTTGCGTTGGCGGTGGGTGGCTGAGGGGCATCGCGGGCAGGCCAACTCCCACAGGTGCTGTGCAGGCTCAACACTGTGGGAGCAGGCCTTGCCGGCGATGGGTTGCGCAAGCAGCCCCAAGCACTCAGTCGCCGGCTTGAACCTGCAGCATCCACTGCCCGTCGATTTCACGCACCAGGCCGCTGGCCAGGAACAGCGGCAGCAGGCGTTTGTGCAACTGCGGTTCAACAAAGCCTTTCACTGCGCTCAGGTCCAGCGCGCCCAGCGCCGGCAGGTCGGCCTTGGTGTACGAAAGCCAGGCCTTCTTCAGTGCATTGAGCACATCGCTGCCCGCGGTGTTGGCAAAGCGCCGGTTGAGCGTCTGGCCGTCGAGAACGAAGGTGTGCTGGTACTCATAGCCCGTTTCGTCACCGCCGCTGGTGCGGCAGCGGATGCAGGTGCACGGGCCGTCACCGAAGGCTCTGCTCAGGTAGTTGTTGAAATCCACCACGGGCTTGAGCCCCAGGCGCTTGTCGACCTCGAACATGTCCGAGGTCAGGTTCTGTTCAGCACTCAATGTCATTCCTCTGACAGGTTTTTACCGGGGGGCACAATACCAGCCGGGGAGGGCCGAGGGTACCTTCGTGCGTCGTCTCGTCGATGGGCGCGGGCTTTTTCCGGGCGGCTCCATTACCCTATGCGCCCGTGAGCGTCAGCAGACGCCGATAGAATTGTCGTTGGAGTTCGACCATGTACAACTACACAGCCACCGTAACCGTCAGCGACGACCTGCATGAAGACGTTGAAGCCGTGGAAAACGTTGCAATTCGGGTGGGTCTTGAAGCCGTTACCGAGACGCTGAAGAAGGTCCACTTTGTCGGTGCCCTGGCCGCTCCGGACAAAGCGACGCACATCTGCGTGACCCTGGATAGCGGCCTGAGCTATTACGGCCCGATCGTCAACGGCCATGCCGAACTGGAAGGTGGCTGGATCGCCTTTGAGAGCGACATGCTGACTCCTCAAGAGCTGGGGCTGTAAGCCTACAGCCACTTTATTTTCATCAACCTGCATCCAGATTGCGATCCGCCGGGTAGTACCTGTAGCAGCCTTCGACGCTGCCGAGCCGATTACCTTCTGGAGAGCCGACGATGAACGCCAAACCTGTCTTTACCCTGGCCCGTGCCTGCCTGGCCGGCACCTGCCTGTTGTTGATGCCGATTGCCCACAGTGCCGTACCGGACAGCATCAAGGTGCCCGACGGGCACAAGATCGCCCTGGAAACCGTCGGCGTCGGCGAGGTGACCTACGAGTGCCGGGCCAAGGTCGACAGCCCCGAACAAACCGAGTGGGTGTTTGTCGGGCCCAAGGCAGTGCTCAATGATCGCAGCGGCCAGGCGGTCGGCAGCTATTTCGGGCCACCGGCCACCTGGCAGGCCAACGACGGCTCTAAAGTCACTGGTACGCAGTTGGCGGTGGCGCCATCGAGCCCGGGCAACCTGCCGTACCAACTGGTCAAGGCCAACCCCGCCGAAGGCCAGGGGGCGATGACGGGCGTCACCTATATCCAGCGCGTCGCCCTCAAGGGAGGAGTAGCGCCGGCCAGCGCCTGCGGCGCTGCGCAAAAAGGCAGCCGCGAGGTGGTCAAGTACCAGGCCGACTACATCTTCTGGGCCGCGCAGTAAAGGCCCCGGCAAACTCGTCTACGCTGCACAGGAGTTCCCTGACCACGGCCAGCACTGTGACCTTGCCCGAGCACCTGTTCGACTATGAAGCCCACCTGGCGGCCTGCGCACGCGGCGACCGCCAGGCGCTGCAGCGCCTGTACCAGCAGGAGGGCCCACGGCTGTACGGCGTGTTGCTGCGCCTGGTGCGTGAACCGGCGATAGCCGAAGACCTGCTGCACGATGCCTTTTTACGCATCTGGGCCGGTGCCGCAAGTTACGATGCGCAACGTGGCAGTGCCCGAGGCTGGATCTTCAGCGTGACCCGGCACCTGGCGCTCAATGACCTGCGCAGGCGCCAGCGCGACGCGCCGCACTCGGCACAGGCGGATGAAACCGGCGAGGGGCTGGAGGCCAGCCTGCAGTCGACGCGTCTCTACCAGTGCCTGGAGCAACTGCTGCCAGAGCGCCGCGCCTGTATCCTGCATGCCTATGTCGATGGCTTTTCCCATGCTGAAATTGCCGCCAGGCTGGGCGCGCCGCTGGGCACGGTGAAGGCCTGGGTCAAACGCAGCCTGGCCGCCTTGCGGGAGTGCATGGGATGAATGACGAGCATGACGACGCCCAGGATGAACTGGACGCCCTGGCTGCCGAGTATGTGCTGGGTACCCTGGCCGCCGGGCCGCGTACCGAGGTTGAACAGCGTCTTGGCCATGATGCCCAGTTGCGTGCGGCGGTGGATGCCTGGGAGCAGCGGCTGGAGCCACTGGGTGCGCTGGCGCCGGCACACGCACCACCTGCCAGCGTATGGTGGCGGATCGAGCGCAGCCTTGGCGATGCCTCCATCGGCGCACCGACGTCGTGGTGGAATCACCTGCCATTGTGGCGCGGCCTGAGTGCGGCGGGGCTGGCAGCAACCCTGGTACTGGGCAGCGTGTTGCTGACCCGGGAAGTGCCGGTGCAGGCACCAGGTTATTTGGTGGTGCTGGTCGCGCCGCTGGATAAATCGCCTGGCTGGGTGATTCAGGCCAGCGACCGCCAGAGTATCCGCCTGATCCCGTTGGGCGTGGTTGAAGTGCCCGAGGACAAGGCCCTGCAGTTCTGGACCAAGGGCAAGGACTGGCAGGCCCCCGTATCGCTGGGCCTGGTCGAGCCCGGGCAAACGCTGCAGGTGCCGCTCGACAGCCTGCCGCCACTGGAAACCGACCAACTGTTCGAACTGACCCTGGAAGGACGCAATGGCTCTGCCACCGGCAAGCCGACCGGGCCGATCCAGTTCATCGGGCGGGCGGTGAAGGTGCTCTGACGCTTAAGCCTGCAGCACGGCAGCCCAGAACCACCCGGCCAGGTACAAGGCCACGCCGAACACCCCGTGAGCCAGCAGGCTGCGTGCCCGTGCCACGTTCGGCTTGGGGGTTTTCGAAGCAAAGACACCGGCACCCATGCCGGGCTGCATGATCAGGTAGGGCGCCGCCACGGTCGCCAGGCCAAGCGCGAACGCTGGAACGAAGCGCGGCTGCTGCGCCCACTCCAGTCCACAAAGGGCGAGCAGCAAAGCGGCGAATATCACCCCGATAAGGTAATGCGCGCTCCAGCCAATCAGCCGTTCGTTGGCCAGCGCAGGCGCCTTGGCGATGCTCTGATGGGCGAACTGCCCGCGCGGCATATGGCCGATCCAGCGTCCGACCAATCCCCAGTTCGGGCCGGCCATGCCCAGTACGCGCTGCTGGAACAACGACCAGAGGTCGGCAAGGGCAGTGGCGGTCACGCCAATCAGTAGCGCAAGGGTTAGTCCTTCAAGCATTGCGAACTCCATTCGAAAACATTAAATAGATTGATTGAATGATTAGCCAATGCTACCTTCCTGTCAATGACCGATATGAAAACCCTGCAACACCAACACATCGCCGAACTGGCGCGGACCCTGGGCCACGCCCATCGCCTTAACCTGCTCGAACAGATCGCCGGCGGCGAGCTTGCGGTCGAGCAATTGGCCGAGCAATGCGAGCTGTCGGTGGCCAATGCTTCCCAGCACCTGCAGCACTTGCGTCGCGCCGGCTTCGTGCAGACCCGCCGCGATGGCAAGCGCGTGCTCTACCGGCTCAGCGCCGGGCCGATCGCCGAGGTGCTGGCGGCGCTCGGCCAATTGGCCGCGTTCAACCGCGCGGCGATCCGCGAGCTGATGAGCGACAGCGTGAGCGCGCCTGAACACCTGGAAGGAATCAGCAGGGAGGAGTTGCTCGAGCGTTTGCAGGAGCACAGTGTGACCTTGCTCGACGTACGCCCGGCCGAGGAATTTGCCCAGGGGCATTTGCCGGGAGCGATCAATATCCCATTCAGCGAATTGCAGCAGCGCCTGGGTGAATTGCCGGCCAGCCAGGAAGTGGTCGCCTATTGCCGCGGGCCCTGGTGCGTGTTTTCCCGCGATGCGGTGACGGCCCTGAAAGCCGGGGGCTTCAGGGCGCGTCACTACCTTCCGGGCGTTGAGCAGTGGCCCGGGCCGCTGCAGGGTTAAGCCAGTTCGCCGAGGCAGCGTTCGAGGATATCCAGGCCTTCTTCCAGCACCTCAGGCTCGATGGTCAGCGGTGCCAGCAGGCGGATGATGTGCCTTGCCTTGCCGCTGGGCATCAGCAGCAGGCCGGCGCTCCTGGCGGCTGCCAGCAGGTGCGCCAGCTGCGCCGTGGCCGGGCTGCCATCGGCGTTGACCAGCTCGATGCCGCGCATGGCGCCGGTGCCGGTCAGGCGGCCCAGGCAAGGTGAAAGTTTGTTGGCCTGCCAGCGCTCAAAGCGCCTGAGCAGCGCGGCTTCCTGCTGTTCGCCCCAGGTTGCCAGGTTGGCATCGCTCATCTCATCCAGGGTCGCCAGCGCGGCGGCGCAGGCCATCGGGTTGCCGGAATAGGTGCCGCCCAGGCCGCCTTTGGGCAGGTTGTCGACCAGCGCCTTGCGCCCGACCACCGCGCCCAGCGGCATGCCGCCGGCAATGCTCTTGGCCAGCAACAGCAAGTCCGGCTCGATGCCCAGGCGCGGGAAGGCGAAGCGCTGGCCGGTACGGCCAAAACCTGACTGGATCTCATCGATGATGAGCAGGATGCCGTGCTGGTCGCAGAAGCTGCGCAAGGCCTGGGCAAAGGCAGGTTCCATAGCCAGGAAGCCGGCCTCGCCCTGCACCGGTTCGACGATGAAGGCGGCGACCTCATTGACGTCGATCTCGACGCTGAACAGGCGCTGCATGGCCTTGAGCGCCTGCTCGGTGGTGACTCCGCTGTCCTGGCTGGGGTAGGGCAGGTGATACACCGGCCCCGGTAGTACGCCGACGCGCTGCTTGTAGGGCGCCACCTTGCCGTTGAGGTTGAGGGTCGCCAGGGTGCGGCCATGAAAGCCGCCATCGAAGGCGATGATCGCGGTCTTGCCGGTGGCGCCACGGGCGATCTTCAGGGCGTTTTCGGCCGCTTCCGCACCGCTGTTGGTGAGCATGCCACTAAGCGGATAGGACACCGGCACGAACTGCGCCAGCCGGTTCATCAGTTCGATGTAAGGCTCATGCCCGGCGGCGTTGAAGGCATAGTGGGTCAGGCGCGTGGCCTGCTGCTGGATGGCAGCGACAATCCGCGGGTGACAATGGCCCAGGTTCAACACGCCAATACCGCCAACGAAATCAATATAACGTTTGCCGTTAGTGTCCCAGATTTCCGCGTTTTTACCGTGTGACAGTGTAATGGGGTGAACTACGGAAATAGACTGGCTGATAGTTTCGTGACTCATTTGCCCGCGGCCTCGCTGCAGTTTCTTATTATCTAAGCGAGCCGCGGTTATTCAGTGCAAACGAAATAAAGGATTGCAATCATTCCTTGAAGTCGGGAACTTGACCGGCCAAGCGCAGCCGTTCAGCAATCCACTCGACAAAGGCGCGGACCTTGGGCACCTCGGCAGCGTGCTCGGCGTGGGCGATAAAGTGCGAGCCCTCACTGGTTTTCGGGTGGTTCCAGGGGATCACCAGCTTGCCCTCGGCCAGCTCTTCGGCCACCAGGTAGCGCGGGATCAGGGCGATGCCGCAACCGGCCTGGGCGGCGCGGATGCACATGTAGAAGGTGTCGAAACGCGGGCCGTGGTAGCTGTTCTGGCTGTGCAGGCCCTGGCCAAGGAGCCATTCATGCCAGGCCTCGGGCCGCGAGGTGCACTGCAGAAGGCGATGTTCGGTGAGTGATTCGGCGTTGTCGAAGCGCTGCCGGGCTAGCAGTTCTGGCGCACACACCGGCACCACCTGCTCCTTGAACAGTTCGATGCAGGTTGCCCCGGGCCAGGTGCCCTGGCCGAAAAAGAAGGCGATATCGGCCTTGGCCTGGACCAGGTCGAAGGGTTCCAGCTCGTTGCGGATGTCCAGGTGAATACGCGGATGACGCTCGCCGAAGCCCTTGAGGTTGGGCACCAGCCAGCGCTCGCCGAAGGTCGGCTGGGTGGCGATGCGCAGCACCTCGGTTTCGCCGCCGTAGCTGAGGATGTAGCGGCTGGACATGTCCAGTTGCACCAGGATCTTGTTCACCTCGGCCAGGTACAGGGCGCCGGCCGGGGTCAGGTGCAGGCGCCGGCGGATGCGCTGGAACAGCGGGTGCGAGAGCATTTCTTCAAGCTGCGCGACCTGCTTGCTCACCGCGCTCTGGGTCAGGTGCAGCTCTTGGGCTGCACGGGTAAAACTCAGGTGCCGGGCGGCGGCTTCGAAGCACTGCAGGGCGGTGGTGGAAGGCATCAGGCGTTTGGACATGGGCGAGGTCAACCTGGCGAAAAAGAGATGAGGTCATTCTGTTATGGAATCATGTGCTTCTAAAAGGTCGTTTGTGAGCAGCGGCCCTATAGATTAATACTGACCTGCATCAACGATTTCAACCCGTATCCGCTGTAGGAGAATAATAAGATGGTTGCTGAACTACTTACCCGTTTGGGCGTGCCTGAAAGTTTATATATCGGCGGCACTCATGCTGTTTTTACGCCCATCGACGGCAGCCAGATCGCAGCGCTTACCCTGGAAGACAAAGCGGCGGTAACTCGCCGGATCGACGCCGCCCACGCAGCCTTTGTGCACTGGCGCAATGTGCCGGCACCACGGCGTGGCGAACTGGTGCGGCTGTTCGGCGAAGTGCTGCGTAAATACAAGGCCGAGCTCGGCGAACTGGTGTCGATCGAAGCCGGCAAGATCACCCAGGAAGGCCTGGGCGAAGTGCAGGAAATGATCGACATCTGCGATTTCGCCGTCGGTCTGTCGCGTCAGCTGTACGGCCTGACCATCGCCTCCGAGCGCCCGGGCCACCACATGCGTGAAACCTGGCACCCGCTGGGCGTGGTCGGTGTCATCAGCGCCTTCAAC
>NZ_JBNDLE010000016.1:0-127187 GCF_050435905.1 Pseudomonas sp. 2835
CTGCATGCACCAGACCTGTGGGAGCTGGCTTTGCCAGCGATCGAGCGCACAGCGCTCGTAATCCAGACGCCACCTGATGTGCTGGCTGTACCGGCTTCATCGCCGGCAAAGCCGGCTCTCACAATGGATCTGCATGCACCAGACCTGTGGGAGCTGGCTTTGCCAGCGATCGAGCGCACAGCGCTCGTAATCCAGACGCCACCTGATGTGCTGGCTGTACCGGCCTCATCGCCGGCAAGGCCGGCTCCCACAGGGGGGGGAGCCGATGGAAGGGATCAGAACTCGGTTGGCTGGATGATCTCGACCCAGTAATCATCCGGGTCCTTGATGAACGCCAGGTGCTTCATGCGGCCGTCGCTCAGGCGTTTCTGGAAGGTGACGCCCAGTTGCTCGAAACGCTCGCAAGCGGCACGGATATCCGGCACCGAGATGCAGATATGACCGAAGCCACGCGGGTCGGTGTTGCCGTTGTGGTAGGTAAACTCGGCGTCGTTCTCGGTGCCGTGGTTGTGGGTCAGTTCGAGAATGCCGGGGATTGATTTCATCCACTCGGTGCGCTTGGCGGCATCGGCCGGGATCTGTGCCTTGTCGACGAGGGCGAGGAAGTACAGGCTGAACTCGGCCTCGGGGAAGTCGCGCTTCTCGACCAGGCTGAAGCCCAGCACGCGGGTGTAGAAGTCCAGGGACTTTGCAACGTCCTTGACCCGCAGCATGGTGTGGTTGAAAACGAAATTGTGGGTCGCGGCATCCGGTTGCGCGGTGACACCAGGGAGGGTGTCGAGATGGTTCAGGCTCATGGGCTCTCCGCATTTGAGGCTGGCAACAGCGCTGCCAGCAAAACAGTCAGGGCGTCATGATACGGAACTGAAGCGATTGCGCAAACGATTTGCGCCCCGCCTTGGTGGGGCGGGGCGCAAGAATTAGAAGCCCGCCGAAGCGGGCGTATGGGGCGCTAGTCCGTTAGCAGCCTTCATCCTGAGCCAGTCGATGTGAAAAAAGTGTGAAGGTGTTTTTCACGTGCGTAACCAGCCGTCGACTGTCTTGGCGCCGTACTGTTCTTTCCAGGCTTTGAGGCCCCGGTGGTTGCCGCCCTTGGTCTCGATCAGTTCGCCGGTGTGCGGGTTTTCATAAACCTTTACCACCCGCGCGCGGCGCTGTTTCGGCGCGCTGACCGGGGCTTTGTGGGAAGCCTTGGGATCAAGGATGGCGATAACATCGCGCAAGCCCTTGTCGTAGTGTTTCATCAGGTCGACAAGTTTTTTCTCGAACTCGATTTCACGCTTAAGGCCGGCGTCCTTTTTCAGCGCCTCCAATTGCGCCATTTGTTCCTGAAGGGCCTTTTCGGCAGCGCGGAACTCTGCAAGTCTGGACACTGTCATCACTCCTTTAAGTCTGCAGTGGCCCGGCATGCGTGTAGTCAGCAACATTCTGTATAACGCAGCCGCCACCGGGTTGGGCACAACATCGCACTAATAAAGAGTGTAGTAGTCGGCGCGCGGTGGGTAAACATTAAACTTTTATATTGTGTGATATGGAACTTTCTTAATTACCATCGACCGCTGACCAACGAACTAGTCGATACTCCACCGACGCCCTTAGACCATGGTCCAATGGCCCGGAATAGAGCGGTTGCGAGATAATTTCCGGTCACCGTCGACTGCCATCGGCGCTGGGAGCATTGTCGGCGCCGGGACTGGCGCCGGTTGTTTTTTGCCTTTCTTTCGGATTTCGCTTCTCATGTTTGCCCCATACCCTCTCGCGCCCGGGCGCAGCCTTGTCGGCCTGTTCGCGATGTTTGCTGCTGTTTCGACTCAGGCCGCTGGTTTTCTTGAAGACAGCAGCGCCAAAGTCGAAGCACGCAACGTCTACTTCAACCGTGACTTTCGTGATGGTCATACCAGCTCCGATCAGGGAGCGTCGAAGCGCGAAGAGTGGGCCCAGGGCTTTATTCTCAATGTGCAGTCTGGCTACACCGAAGGCACTGTAGGATTTGGCGTCGATGCCATCGGCATGCTCGGTTTCAAACTTGACTCCAGCCCGGCCGACAGCAACAGTGGACTACTGCCCTCCAGCGGTCATGACCCGCGTGGTTCGGTAGACCAGTACGCGAAGATGGGCGTGGCCGGCAAGATGCGTTATTCGCAGACCGTGCTCAAGGTCGGTTCGATGATGCCCGACATGCCGCTACTTAAGTACAACGACGGGCGTTTGTTGCCGACGATGTTCCAGGGCGCGATGCTGACGTCCGAAGAATTCAAGAACCTGAAGTTCACCGTTGCGCGCCTGGACAAGTACACCGCGCGAGACTCGACCGACCGCGAGGACATTCGCGTTCACTGCAAGAACAAACGGTACGCCTGTGGTACCACGGCGGACCATTTCGACATGGCCGGGGTCGACTACAAGTTCAACGACCGCCTGAGCGCGCAGTACCAGGTGGCCAAGCTCGAGAACATCTACCGTCAGCACTTTTTTGGCCTGGTGGCCAGCCAGCCGCTGAGCGTCGGTAGCCTGTCGGCCGACCTGCGTCTGATCAAGAGCGACGACATCGGCCGCGCCCGCGCCGGTGACATCGATCATCGCGCCTTCAGCGGCATGCTCGGCTACAGCCTCGGTGGCCATAAGGTCAGCGCCGGCTGGCAGCGCATGTATGGCGAGAATGCCATGCCGTACCTGGATGGCAGCAACCCGTACCTGGTCAACTACGCCCAGGTCAACGACTTCGCGGCGGCCCAGGAGCGTTCCTGGCAACTGCGCTATGACTACGACTTCAAGGCTGTGGGTGTTCCGGGCCTGAGCTTCTTCACCCGTTATATCAACGGTGACCATATCAAGGTTCCGGGTAGCCTGGCCGAGGGCAAGGAGTGGGAGCGCGACAGCGAACTCAAGTACCAGGTCCAGAGCGGCACGTTCAAGGATGTCAGCGTGCGCCTGCGCAACTCCACCTATCGCAGCAACTATGAGAAGTATGCGCGCGACATGGATGAAACCCGGGTGATCGTCAGCTACAACTTCTCGCTGTTGTAAACAGCCGTACGTTGCCATTGTGCTTCGGCCAGCCGACTATAACGGCTGGCCGAATCATGGAAGCGACTTGCGATGAAACAACTGCTGTTGATCGGTATCGGGCCGGGCAATCCGCGCCAGATCACCCTGCAAGCCATCGACGGGCTCAACCGCGCCCAGGTGTTCTTCGTGCTCGACAAGGGCGCGGTCAAGGATGAGTTGCTGCAACTGCGCAAGAACATACTTGAGTGTTACATCGATCAGCCCGGCTATCGCCTGGTGCAGGTCGAAGACCCGTTGCGCGATGGCGCTGCCAGCGATTACGTCGGCGCGGTGCAGGAATGGCACCAGCAACGCGCGGCGTTGTACGCCGAGCTCATCGAAAACGAACTGGCCGACGGCGAATGCGGGGCGTTCCTGCTCTGGGGCGAGCCGACCCTGTACGACAGCACCCTGCGTATTCTCGACCTGGTGCAGGAGCGCGGCGTGGCCCTGTCGCTTGAGGTGATCCCTGGCATCAGCAGCGTCCAGGCCCTGGCTGCCGCTCACCGTATCCCCTTGAACCGTATCGGCGAGCCACTGACCGTGCTGCCTGGCCGGCGCCTGGCTGAACAGCCGCGTATCGACAACCTGGTGGTGATGCTTGACGGCCAAAGCGCCTTCGCCGCGCTGGACGACCCGCAGCTGCACATCTACTGGGGGGCTTACCTGGGCACCACCGAGCAGATGCTGATTGCCGGGCCGCTACTGGAGGTCAAGGCGCAGATCCTCGCCGCCCGTGAACAGGCACGGGCGCGCAAGGGCTGGATCATGGACACTTATCTGCTGCGTCGGCCGCTGTAGCCAGGCGGTTCTTGGCCTCGATCCATTGCGACATGTACTGGGTGCTTTTGTGCTGGTGCTGACGGAGCATGGCGCCGGTGAAGTTGAACAGCCGGTGCTGGTCGAGATCGGCCAGGGCGTATTCGATGCGCTCGACCAGGGCACTGGCGTGCTGGCGCCGGTCGTAGCGCGCGCCAAGCAAGCGCAGCGCGTCCTGCTGGGCGCGGTTCCAGCGTGTTTCATCGCTGTACAGGGTGGCGGCGGCTTCGGCCAGGCCTTCGGCGGTCTCGGCGATTGCACCGGGCCAGGGCAGGGCGCCGTGCATGGCTTCGGCGCCGATCGGCGTGGTCACGCTGGGGGTGCCGCACTGCATGGCATCGGTGAGCTTGCCCTTGATCCCGGCGCCAAAGCGCAGCGGCGCCAGGCAGATGCGCGCGTTGCTCATCACCTCCAGGGCGTCTTCAGCCCAGTTCATGATGTGAAAACCCTCGGCCGGCTTGTGCAGCGCCGTGGCCTTGGGCGGGGTGTAGGCGCCGTAGATGTGCAACTGCGCCTGCGGCAGGCGTCGGCGGATCATCGGCCAGAGGCTGTTCTTCATCCACAGCACCGCGTCCCAGTTCGGCGCATGGCGGAAGTTGCCGATGCTGAGAAAGTGCGCGCGCTCGGCGAACGGCTTGAACGGTTCAGTGGGGGCATCGAGCATCAGCGGACACCAGTGCAGCAGGTGTTCGGGTACGCCAAAGCCGTTGATCAGCAGGTCGATCTCGACATCGGAGATCATCAGGCTCAGGTCGCTTCGATAGATCGCGGCGAGTTCGCGCAGGGTCAGGTCGGCGCTGGCCATCTGCCGATAAAGATCGGGGCCGGAGGTATTGAACAGCGCGCGAAAGTCATTCGGGTCCAGGCCCTCGATCAGGCGCCGGCGCAGCAGGTGCTGGCGGGCATCGCGCAGGCTCTGCAGGTCGGAGGTTTCCAGCACGCGCAGGGCGTTGGGGCAGTGTTTCTCAACGCGCCAACCAAATTGCTCTTCCATCATGAAACGGTCGAACAGCACCACGTCCGGCGCCAGTTCACTGACAAACCGGTCGAAACTGCTGTCGTTGAGGGCGATGGCCTGTTCGCCGATGCCCAGGCTCGCCAGGTCGGCCTTGTGCTCGCCGATGGCCGCGGGGCTGGCGAAGGTGATGCGCCAGCCGCGCTGCACGAAGCTTTCAAGGATCTGCATCATGTGCGAGCCGGCGGCCGAAGAGCGCGGCTCGGGCCAGACGTAGCCAATGACCAGGACGTTGAGGGCAGGGGCTGGCATGGGTATCGGGGACCTTGGCAAAAGCGCGTATTAAAGCAGATTCCGTGGGAGCGGGCTTGACCCGCGATGCGATGTGACTGACAGAATGCTATCGCGGGGCAAGTCGAGGCGTCGCACCGCCGCTTCACTTCTACTCATGCTTAAAAGGCCTGGAGAATGCCCTTTACCTTGTCACGCAACTGGTCGATGCTGAACGGCTTGGCGATCTGGTGCATGTCGGCGGGTACGTCGAGGTTGTCGCCATAGCCGCTGGCAAACAGCACCGGCAGCTCCGGGCGCAGTTCCCGGGCTTTGACGGCCAGGTCCTTGCCGTTCATGTCCGGCAAGCCGACGTCGGTCAGCATCAGGGCCAGGGAATTGTTCGAATCGCTCAATATCGCCAGGGCCTCTTGCGCGTTGGCAGCCTCCAGTACCCGGAAGCCCAGTTCTTCAAGCACCTCAACCGTCAGCATGCGCACGATGTCGTCATCTTCGACGACGAGCAGGGGCGGGGGTGTCTGCGGCATGGCGGTATTCCTGTACAAAAGTCTGTTCATTATCTGTAAGCCGGGTGCGGCCCGAAGTTCCCTCTGCGCTGAAAAAAGCCTCCCGAATGAACAGCATAGCGGTCATTGAAAAAGCATGGAACGTTTGTGCCAGGCACCTCTCAAATGCTGGCTAAATGCCCTGCCAGAATAGCCAAAGGCGTTTAGACTCGGAGTAGGGAAGACTGGCAGAATGGCCGTTCCCGCGGAAAATAGAACGATTACTCGAAAATTCCGCCACACTCTTTCGTTTGCTTCCTTTGCTCGGGCGTCTTGAGATGATTCAACCAGCCTCAATCGATCAGCGCAGCTTCCGCAAGCTGCTGACCCGCAACATCGGCCTGCCCCTGGGGGTTGGACTGCTCAGCGCGGTGGTGTTCGTCACGATCATCAGCTACCTGCTGTCGGCCATTCAATGGGTCGAGCACACCGACCGGGTGATCAATAACGCCAACGAGACGGTGAAACTGTCGATCGACATGGAAACCGGCATGCGCGGCTTCCTGATTACCGGCGAAGAACGCTTTCTTGACCCCTATGAGGTGGCCAAGCCGCAGGTGGTCGCCGGTATCAAGGGCCTGGAGCAGCTTGTGGCGGACAACCCGCAGCAGGTTGACCGCCTGGAGCGCCTGCTGGGCCTGCAGGAAGAGTGGAATGCCTTCGCCAGCAACATGATCACTATGCGGCGCGACAACGGCAACTTTCGCGAGGCCATTGGCTCGGGCAGGGGCAAGCGCCTGACCGATGAGATCCGCAAGGAGTTCGACGCCTTTATCGCCATGGAACATCAACTGCGGGTGGCGCGCAACGAAACAGTCAATACCACCACGATGGTGTCGATCACCGCCTACCTGGTATTCGTCATCCTGCTCAGCGGCCTGCTGGCCTACCTGGGCCGGCGCGACTTGCTGGCGCTGTCCAGCAGCTACGCCACCAGCCTCGAGTCGCAGCAGCGCTCCAACCAGCGCCTGGAACGCCAGGCCTGGTTGCGTACCGGGCAGACTGAACTGGCCGGCCAGGTATTGGGGCAACTGACCCTGCCAATGCTCGGCAACAACATCCTGCGCTTCTTTGCCGCCTACCTGGGCAGCGCCGTGGGCGCTCTGTACGCCCGAGACGAGCACGGCGGCCTGCGCCGGGTCGCCACTTACGGCATGTCGGCCGAGCAGGCTGCGCAAGACCAACGGGTCGGCAGCCACGAAGGTATCCTGGCCCAGGCGGTAATGCAGGAGCGCCTGCTGCGCCTGGACGATCTGCCGGCGGACTACTTCAAGATCAGCAGCGGTCTCGGTCAGGGCTTGCCACGCAGCGTGCTGGTAATACCGACCAGCAACGACGGGCAAGTCAACGGCGTGGTCGAACTGGGCTTTTTACGCAGCCTGGATGAGCGCGATATCGAGTTCCTCGAGTTGGTGGCCGCCAACCTGGGCACTTCGATCGAGAGCGCCCGCTACCGTCAGCGCCTGCAGGAAGTGCTGGCCGAAACCCAGCAGCTCAACGAAGAGTTGCAGGTGCAGCAGGAAGAGCTGAAAACCGCCAACGAAGAACTCGAAGAGCAATCACGGGTGCTCAAGGAGTCCCAGGTCCACCTGGAAACCCAGCAAGCCGAGCTTGAGCAGACCAACGAGCAATTGGCCGAGCGTACCGAGGCCCTGGCCGAACAGCGCGATGTGCTGGACCGTAAGAACGGCGAGCTGAACCAGGTCCAGATCGAGCTGCAGGAGCGCGCCGAAGAGCTGCAGCGCTCAAGCAAGTACAAGTCCGAGTTCCTCGCCAACATGTCCCACGAGCTGCGCACGCCGCTCAACAGTTCGCTGATCCTGGCCAAGCTGCTGGCCGAGAACGCCGAAGAGAACCTGACCACCGAGCAGGTCAAGTTTGCCGAGTCGATCTACTCGGCGGGCAACGACCTGCTCAACCTGATCAACGATATTCTCGATATCGCCAAGGTCGAGGCCGGCAAGCTTGAAGTGCGCCCGGAAACCACCCATGTGGCACGCCTGACCGAAGGCTTGCGCAACCTGTTCGAGCCGCTGGCCAACGAAAAGCAGCTGCGCTTCACCGTGTCGGTCGAGCCGCAGGTGCCAGCCACCCTGTACACCGATCGCCAGCGCCTTGAACAGATTCTCAAGAACCTGCTGTCCAACGCGGTGAAGTTCACCGAGCGCGGCGAAGTCAGCCTCAGCGTGGGCTGGCAACCCGGTGCCGGTATTGTCTTCTCGGTACGCGACAGTGGCATCGGCATCGCCGCCGACCAGCAGCAGAGTATCTTCGAAGCCTTCCACCAGGCTGATGGCACCACCAACCGTCGTTATGGCGGCACCGGCCTGGGCCTGTCGATCTCGCGCGACCTGGCGCAACTGCTTGGCGGCCAGATCAGCGTCGACAGCAGCCTGGGCCAGGGCAGTGTGTTCAGCCTGGTCTTGCCGGAGCGCTACGAGCCGATAGTCGACCAGAGCCCGGCACTGGTCGTACATCAACCGGCACGGCTGGTCGAAGCCCCGGTGGTGGCAGAAGTCGCGCCTGCGCCCGCGCCTCGTGCGGCGCCAAGCTTTGCAGATGATCGCGACAAGGCGCCGTTCAGCAACCGCCTGATCCTGGTGATCGAAGACGAGCCGAACTTCGCCCGCATCCTCTACGACCTGGCCCATGAGCTGGGCTACAGCTGCCTGGTGGCCCAGGCGGCCGACGAAGGCTTTGAGCTGGCGGCCAGCTTCATCCCCGACGCAGTGCTGCTGGACATGCGCCTGCCCGACCATTCCGGCCTGACCGTGCTGCAGCGCCTTAAAGAGCAGGCCAGCACCCGGCACATTCCGGTGCATGTGATCTCGGTCGAGGACCGGGTCGAGGCGGCGCTGCACATGGGCGCCATCGGCTATGCGGTAAAACCTGCGACCCGCGAAGAGCTCAAGCAGGTGTTCGCCCGCCTGGAAGCCAAGCTGACGCAGAAGCTCAAGCACATCCTGCTGGTCGAGGACGATGACCTGCAGCGTGAAAGCATCGCCCGCCTGATCGGCGACGAAGACATCGAGATCACCGCCGTGGGCATGGCCCAGCAAGCCCTGGACTTGCTGCGCGAGAATATCTACGACTGCATGATCATCGACCTCAAGCTGCCGGACATGCTCGGCAACGAGCTGCTCAAGCGCATGTCCGACGACGACATCCGCTCCTTCCCGCCGGTGATCGTCTACACCGGGCGCAACCTGACCCGCGAAGAAGAAGCCGACCTGCTCAAGTATTCGCGCTCGATCATCATCAAGGGTGCGCGCTCACCCGAGCGCCTGCTCGATGAAGTGACGCTTTTTCTGCACAAAGTCGAATCCAAGCTGTCCCATGAAAGACAGCGCATGCTCAAGACCGCGCGCAGCCGCGACAAGGTCTTCGAGGGGCGCAAGCTGCTGCTGGTGGATGACGACGTGCGCAACATCTTTGCCCTGACCAGTGCCCTGGAACACAAGGGCGCGATTGTAGAGATCGGGCGCAATGGCCGCGAGGCCATCGAGCGGCTGGAGCAGCACGAGGACATCGACCTGGTGCTGATGGACGTGATGATGCCGGAGATGGACGGCTACGAAGCCACCCGCCTGATCCGCAAGGACCCGCGCTGGCGCAAGCTGCCAATCATTGCCGTCACGGCCAAGGCGATGAAGGATGACCAGGAGCGTTGCCTGCAGGCCGGGGCCAACGATTACCTGGCCAAGCCCATCGACCTTGACCGGCTGTTCTCGCTGATCCGTGTCTGGCTGCCGCAACTGGAGCGAATTTGAGTATCGAACGCAACACCGACATTGAAATACGGCTGCTGATCGAGGCGATCTACCTCAAGTACAGCTATGACTTTCGCGATTACTCCGGCGCCTCGATCAAGCGCCGGATCCAGCATGCATTGCGCCAGTTCGACTGCAAGACCGTCTCGGCCCTGCAGGAGCGGGTGCTGCACGATCCGGGGATGTTCATGCAGTTGCTGCAGTTCCTGACCATCCCGGTCAGCGAGATGTTTCGCGACCCCGAGCATTTTCTTGCGCTGCGCGAGGAAGTGGTGCCGCTGCTGCGCACCTGGCCGTCGATCAAGATCTGGATCGCCGGTTGCAGTACAGGCGAGGAGGTCTATTCGATGGCCATCCTGCTGCGTGAAGAAGGCTTGCTGGAGCGCACCATCATCTACGCCACCGACATCAACCCCAGCTCCCTGGAGAAAGCCAAGCAGGGCATCTACAGCATGCACAACATGCGCCTGTATGCCGACAATTACCGTAAGGCCGGCGGGCGTGGCGAGCTCAGCGACTATTACACCTCGGCCTATGGCAATGCCATTGTCGACAGCAGCCTGCGCGACAACGTGACCTTTGCCGACCACAGCCTGGCCACTGACAGCGTGTTCTCCGAAACCCAGTTGATCTCCTGCCGCAATGTGTTGATCTATTTCAACAAGACATTGCAGGACCGCGCGTTTGGCCTGTTCCACGAGTCGCTGTGTCATCGCGGCTTTCTGGTACTGGGCAGCAAGGAAACCCTGGATTTTTCGGCTTATGCCGACAAGTTCGAAGCGCTGGTCAAGCCCGAACGGATCTACCGCAAATCATGAGCGGCGTTCAAGCCATTGCCCTTGGCGCCTCGGCAGGTGGTGTCAGCGCCTTGCTCGCAGTGTTCCAGGCCTTGCCGCCGGCGTTTCGCATCCCGCTGCTGTGCGTGCTGCACCTGCCGGACGATCGCCAGAGCCATCTGGCCGAGGTCTTTGCCCGCAGGCTCAAGCGTCCGGTTCGCGAGGCCCGCGACAAGGAAGACATCGCCCCCGGCATCATCTACGTGGCGGGGCCCGGTTATCACTTGTCGGTGGAGAACGACTACAGCCTGTCGTTGAGCCAGGAAGAGCGGGTGCATTTTTCCCGGCCTTCGATCGACTTTTTATTCGAGTCGGCGGCTGATGCCTATGGCCCGGGCCTGGTCGGCGTACTGCTGACCGGCGCCAATGAAGACGGCGCCCGTGGCCTTGCCTGTATCAAGCGCCAAGGCGGCCGGACCATCGTCCAGGACCCCCTTGAGGCGCAAGTGTCGACCATGCCGCGTGCGGCGCTGGCCCTGCACCGGCCCGACTACATACTCCCTTTGAACGGCATCGGGCAACTGCTCGCCAGCCTGGAAGCCCCTGAATGCTAAGGCACATACAAGCAAAACTGCTGATCGTCGACGACCTGCCGGAAAACCTTCTGGCGCTCGAGGCGTTGATCAAAGGCGAAGACCGCGAGGTGCACCAGGCCCAGTCCGCCGACCAGGCCCTGGCGCTGTTGCTCGAACACGAGTTCGCCCTGGCCATTCTCGACGTGCAGATGCCCGGCATGAACGGCTTCGAGCTGGCCGAACTGATGCGCGGCACCGAGAAGACCAAGAACATCCCCATCGTTTTCGTCAGCGCCGCCGGGCGCGAGATGAACTACGCCTTCAAGGGCTATGAAAGCGGCGCGGTAGACTTCCTGCACAAGCCGCTGGACAGCCTGGCAGTGAAAAGCAAGGTGGCGGTGTTCGTCGACCTGTTCCGCCAGCGCAAGGCCCTCGGCCAGCAACTGGAAGCCCTTGAGCGCAGCCGCGAAGAGCAGGAATTGCTGCTGGCCCAGTTGCAGGTGACCCGCCGCGAACTGGAACACGCAGTGCGCATGCGCGATGACTTCATGTCGATCGTCTCCCATGAGGTGCGCACGCCGCTCAACGGCCTGATCCTCGAAACCCAGTTGCGCAAGCTGCACCTGGCCAAGGACAACGCCGATGCCTTTACCCTGGACAAGATGCGCGCCATGGTCGAGCGCGACGAGCGGCAGATCAACAGCCTGATCCGCCTGATCGAGGACATGCTCGACGTGTCGCGGATCCGCACCGGAAAGCTGTCGATCCGCCCCAGCCAGTTCGATCTGGGGCAACTGGTCGGCGGCTTGATCGAGAATTTCGAAGCCCAGGCCGCGGCTGCCGGGTCGCATATCGAGTTCAATGCCGGCGTGCCGCTGGCCGGCGTGTGGGACGAGTTTCGCATCGAGCAGGTGGTCGCCAATCTGCTGACCAACGCCCTGCGCTACGGGGCGAAAAGCCCGGTGCAGGTGCGTACCTTCGAGGAAGGTGGCATGGCCTGCGTCGAAGTGCGCGATCATGGCATCGGCGTCAGCGAGCACAACCAGCAGCGGATCTTCCAGCAGTTCGAGCGGGTCGCTTCCAGCCAGAGCAGCGCAGGCCTTGGCCTTGGCCTGTATATCTCCGAGCAGATCGTCCTGGCCCACGGCGGCAGCATCAGCGTGTACAGCGTCGAAGGCGAGGGCGCGACGTTTACCGTGCGTCTGCCGTTGCCGCAGCCACTGCGAGAAAATGACCGCTAGCAGGCAACCTCTGTGCTGGGCAGGGGTCATACAGCGATGCAACCAAGCAATTTACAGAACAAGGCATTGGCATGAGTGAAGATGCGCAAGACGTAGTACTGGTGGTCGAAGACGAGCCGGTGATTCGCATGATTCTCAAGGACTACCTCGAAGGCGAGGGTTACCACGTGCTGGTGGCCGAGGACGGTGAGCAGGCGTTCGCCATTTTGGCGAGCAAGCCGCACCTGGACCTGATCGTCACCGATTTTCGTTTGCCGGGAGGGATCTCCGGGGTGCAGATCGCCGAGCCTGCAGTCAAGCTGCGCCCGGACCTCAAGGTGATTTTCATCAGCGGCTACCCGGCGGAAATCCGCGAATCAGGCAGCCCGATCGCCTTCAAGGCGCCAATCCTGGCCAAACCGTTCGACCTTAACAGCCTTCGCGACCAGATTCAGGAGCAGTTGCGTTAGTTCAGGCGGCAGCGCTCATGCAGTGGCCGCTCAGGGTGCGTTCGATGGCGCCCAGCAGCATGCTCTCCATCAATGCCAGGCGTTGTGCCTGGGCTAGGGGGGAGTCCTGAAGCCAGCCCGGCAGGCTGTTGAGCAGATTGGCAATCACGTGACCGGCTGCTTGCAAACTGGCGGCCGGCAAGACGTTCTTGCCGGTAATCAGCTGCAGCAGTTGGCGTTCGTATTGACCGCGCAGTGCAGCAATTTGCTCTTGCTGGTCTTCGTTCAGGCAGCACAGGTCGCGCTCAGCCAGGCGAAACTGCAAAGGCCGTTCGGCATGCAAGGCCCAGTGGGCACGAATGACCGCAGCCAGCGCAGTGGTTTCGCGCCGCGGCGGATGCAGGGTCGCCAGCAGCTCCTCGAACAGCTCTTCGATCAGGTCGAACAGCAAGTGTTGCTTGCTCGGGAAGTGATGGTACAGCGAGCCTGCAGTCAGCCCCAGGTGCGCGGCCAGTTCACGCATGCTGACCTGGCCGAACCCCTTCTCGGCGAACAGCTCCAGGGCCTTGTCACGCCGCTCTTCAAAGTTCGCACAACGCAAAGCGGCGTCCATGGCAGGCTCCCTAGTAGGTGAAGAAACCGCGACCGCTCTTGCGCCCCAGGTAACCGGCGGCGACCATTTCCTTGAGCAGTGGAGCAGGGCGGTATTTGCTGTCGTTGTAGCCTTCGTGGAAGGCTTCGATGATCGCCAGCAAGGTGTCCAGGCCGATCAGGTCGGCCAGGGCCAGCGGGCCGATCGGCTGGTTGCAGCCCAGGCGCATGCCGGTATCGATGTCTTCGGCGCTGGCCAGGCCTTCCTGGAGCACGAAGATCGCCTCGTTGATCATCGGCACCAGGATGCGGTTGACCACAAAGCCTGGGCGGTTGCCGGCGCTGATCGGGGTCTTGCCGACCTTTTCGGTCAGTGCCAGGGCTTTGGCGTAGGTGGCGTCACTGGTTTGCAGGCCGCGGATGATCTCGACCAGGGCCATCATCGGCACCGGGTTGAAAAAGTGTACGCCGATGAAGCGCTCCGGTTGGCTGACCGCCGCGCCCAACTGGGTAATCGACAGCGAGGAGGTGTTAGTGGCGATCACGCACTGGTCGCTGACGCTGGCGGCAATCTGCTTGAGGATGCGCAGCTTGAGGTCGAGGTTTTCGGTAGCCGCCTCGATCACCAGTTCGGCCTGTTGCAGTTGCGCGTAGTCGGTGCTGGTGCGGATGCGCGCCAGGGCTGCCTCGGCATCTTCAACGGCCAGGGTCTGCTTGCTGACCTGGCGCTCGAGGTTCTTGCGCAGTGTTGCCACGCCGCGCTCGAGGGCGGCGTCGCTGACATCGATCAGGGTCACCTGGTAACCGGCTACCGCACAGACCTGGGCAATGCCGTTGCCCATGGTGCCGGCGCCAATCACCGCAATATTTTCAATACTCACCTTCTGCTCCTTGCTCAAACGCGTTCGAAGACGATGGCGATACCCTGGCCACCGCCGATGCACATGGTCGCCAGGGCGTAGCGGCCCTGGATGCGCTGCAGTTCATGGATGGCCTTGGTGGCAATGATCGCCCCGGTGGCGCCCACCGGATGGCCGAGGGAAATGCCCGAGCCGTTGGGGTTGACCTTTTCCGGGTCGAAGCCCAGTTCGCCGGCAACGGCGCAGGCCTGGGCGGCGAAGGCTTCGTTGGATTCGATGACGTCGAGGTCGGCAACGCTCAGGCCAGCCTTGTCGAGTACCTTGCGGGTCGCTGGCACCGGGCCCAGGCCCATCAGCTCCGGTTCGACGCCCGCGTGTGCGTAGGCCACCAGGCGGGCCAGCGGTTGCAGGTTGTGGCGTTTGACGAAGTCACCGGTGGCCAGCACCAGGGCACCGGCACCGTCGTTCAGGCCGCTGGCGTTACCGGCGGTGACTGTACCGTCCTTCTTGAATGCGGCCTTCATGCCGGCCAGTTGCTCGGCGGTGACATCGCCGCGCACGTGCTCGTCGATCTCGAAACGCACCGGCCCTTTGCGGCTGGGGATCTCGATCGGCACGATCTGGCTGGCGAAGCGGCCTTCGGCGATGGCGCGGGCGGCGCGGCGCTGGCTGGTCAGGGCCAGTTCGTCCTGCATCTGGCGGGTGATGCCATTGCGTTCGGCAACGTTCTCGGCAGTGATACCCATGTGGAAACCGGCGAAGGGATCATGAAGGACGCCGAGCATGTAATCGATACCCTTCAGGTCGCCCATGCGCGCACCCCAACGGGCTTGCGGCAGCAGGTAAGGGCCGCGGCTCATGGATTCGGCACCGGCGGCGACCACTGCTTCAGCGTCGCCCAGCAGCAGGCTTTGCGCTGCCGACACAATGGCCTGCAGGCCCGAGCCGCACAGGCGGTTGACGTTGAACGCCGGGGTTTCCTTGGGAATGCCGGCGTTCATGGCCGCTACCCGCGCCAGGTAGGCGTCACGCGGTTCGGTCGGGATCACGGTGCCCATGACCACATGGCCGATCTGCTCAGGCGCAACGCCTGAACGTTCGATGGCGGCACGGGTCACGGTGCTGGCCAGGTCTGCCAGGGGCAGGTCCTTGAGGGCGCCGCCGAAGCTGCCGATGGCCGAGCGTACGGCGCTGACTACATAGATGTCCGGGGTATTCATGATCGACTCCAGTGTGCGAAAGCGTGGCGGGGCAGGGCTGGCGTCTGCCAGAATGCTGCCCTCGGCCATCTTCAGGTTGGCTTCGAGTCTAGGCAAAGCCTGCGCGCGGGCCTATGCCATAACTGTCCAGTGACGCTGGTATTTTTTGCCACACCCTTGCGGAAACCGCCATGCGGGAAAACGATACAGTCGCCGTCTATTTCGTTCGCACCATGCTCCACGCTTTGCGCGCTCAGCCTGAGCGAGCGGCTGCGCTGCTGGCCGAGGCCGGGATCGATCCGGCGTTGCTCGCTGCGCCCGGTGCGCGCGTGCCGGCGTCAGCCTTTGCGCGGTTGTGGCTGATCCTGATCGAGCGCCTGAACGACGAATTTTTCAACCTCGACAGCCATGGCATGCCACTGGGCAGCTTTGCCCTGATATGCCGGGGGCTGATCCAGGAACCGAACCTGGAAAAGGCCCTGCGCCAGTGCCTGAACAACTTTTCGCTGTTCCTGCGTGATATTCGCGGGCAGCTGACGATCAAGGGCGGGCGCGCGGTGATCAGCCTGCGCACCGCCATCGCTGACCCGCTGACCCGGGTTTACGCCGAGGAAACCTTCCTGGCCCTGGTGATCAGCCTGGCGTGCTGGCTGGTCGGGCGACGCATCGTCATCGATCGCACGGCGCTGGCCGATACGCGCCCGGCCCAGGACGATGACCCGTTGCTGTGGGGCGCCAACGTGCAACTGGGCAGTGGCCGCACCGAGATCGAGTTTGCCGCCGACTACCTGCGCTTGCCGGTGGTCCAGGACCTGGCGGCGCTGAAGACGTTTTTGCGCAGTGCTCCGCAGTGGTTGGTGATTCGCTACCGCAACCAGAATGGTCAGGTGGCCCAGGTGTATCGCTACCTGCGCGCCCGCCAGTACGGCCAGTGGCCGACCCTGTTGGCCATGGCCGAACGCCAGGGCCTGAGCCCCAGCAGTTTTCGCCGGCAACTGGAGCGCGAGGGCCGCTCGTACCAGCAGATCAAGGACGAGGTGCGCCGGGCCATGGCCTTCGAATGCCTGCGCCAGACGCACCTGAGTATCGCTGAAGTGGCCGAGCACACCGGCTTCCAGGAGCCCAGCGCGTTTCACCGGGCGTTCAAGAAGTGGACCGGCGAGAGCCCCGGCAGCTACCGCCAGCGCATGCTCAGTCCTGCAGTTGCGCCGCCAGTTGCCTGACCCTGACCATGTCGCCGCCGGCAACCTTGGCCACACCTTTACCGTAGTCAGGATCAGCCTTGTACAGGTAGGAGAGGATGAGATGCTTGCTTTCGTCGTCGCTACTGGCCAGCGACTGGCCGAAGCTGTTGATCAGGTCGCGGCGGTCGTTGGCATCGTAGGTGCGAAACAGCTCGCCGGCCTGCCTGAAGTTCTGCTGGCGCTCGATACCCTGTTGCTGGGTACTGCCACTCAAGGGCAACTGGCTGGAGCGTGCTGACTCGCTGGAGGGACGCGGCATCAGTCGGCTGGGCTCGTAGTTGACGCCGCTGACACTGCGCGCGCTGTTTAGCGCACCATCCTGGTTGGCGTTATTGATCCTGACCCTGGGCTGGTTGATCGGCAAGCCGCCGGCATTGGCGCCGACCCGGTACATCTGGGTATCGGCATAGGAGAACAGTCGGCCTTGCAGCAGGCGGTCTTCCGAGGGCTCAATGCCTGGCACCAGGTTGGACGGCGCCAGGGCCACCTGCTCGGTTTCCTGGAAGAAGTTGCTGACATTGCGGTTGAGCACCATCTGCCCGACTTTTTGTTCAGGCACATCTGGCCAGATCTTGGTCGGGTCCAGTGGGTCGAAGTCAAAACCAGCGAGCTGCTCGGGCTTGAGCGTCTGGATGTACAGGTCCCACTTCGGATGATCACCACGATTGATCGAATTGACCAGATCGTTGGTCATGTGGCTGAAGTCATGCCCCTGAATCTTGGCCACTTCGCCAGGGGTCAGGTTTTTCTGACCTTGCAGGGTTTTCCAGCGAAACTTCACGTAGGTGGTTTCACCGTCGCGGTTGACGAACTTGTAGGCATGCACGCTGTTGCCATCCATGTGCCGGTAGCTCAGCGGCGTGCCTTCGTTGGAGTAGAGCAGGGTCAGGGTGCGGGTGGCTTCGGGCATGTGTGAAAGCAGGTCGAAGCGTCGTGCGTCGTTGCCAAGGTTGGTTCGCGGGTCAGGCTTGAAGGCGTGGACCATGTCGGGGAACTTTATGGCGTCGCGAATGAAAAAGGTCGGGAAGTTATTGCCAACCAGGTCCCAGTTGCCATCGGTGGTGTAGAAACGGGTGGCAAAGCCGCGCGGGTCACGCAGGGTTTCCGGGGAATGCAGGCCGTGCACGACCGAGGAGAAACGCACGAATACCGGGGTGCGCTCACCGGGGGGTGAATACCTTGGCCCGGGTCAGTGCGGAAATATCGGCGCTGGCGGTGAACTCGCCATGGGCACCGGTACCGCGGGCATGCACCACACGCTCAGGCACCCGTTCGCGGTCAAAACGCTGCAGCTTCTGGATCAACTGCACATCCTGAAGCAGGGTGGGGCCGGTACTGCCAGCGGTCTGCGAGTGCTGGTTGTCGCCCACCGGGGCGCCATTGTCGCGAGTTAGCGGGGCGGCGAACGCCGTGCTGGCAATCAATACGGCCGAGGCGAGTACGCCCAGCGTAAAGCCTGAGAAACGTCGGGTGCTCATGGTGACTGTCCTGTCATGGGTTAGTGCAGCCGATGATAGAAACGGCAGGACAGCAGCCCCAGATGGGCTTTCTTCAAGCAGTGTCGGACTTCTCTCGAACTGCTGGGTGACTCTGGACCGGTCTCCGGCACTGTTGCAGTGCCGGGTTGTTACGGTCGTCCTACAGCATTTGTTTGAGCAGTTGTTGCAAGTGCGCCTGACCTTTGTTGTCGAGGGCAAACACCGGCCGCCGTGGCTCACCCACCGGCAAGCCGGTCATGCCCAGGCCGGCCTTGATGGTTGCCGGCAGGCCACCTTTGAGGATGAACTCCAGCAGCGGCAGTTGACGGTAGAACACCGCCTTGGCTGTGCTCAGGTCGTTGGCCTGCACGGCCTGGTACAGCTGCTGGTTGAGTGCCGGGATCAGATTCGCTGCGGCGGTGCACCAGCCGCTGGCGCCGGCCACGAATGCCTCCAGGGCCAGCGGGTTGCAGCCGTTGTAGAACGGCACCTTGCCTTCACTAAGCACCTGCAGCTTGTGCATGCGCTGGATATCGCCGGTGCTCTCCTTGACCATGGTGACGTTCTCGACCTCGCGCACGATGCGCAGGATCAGTTCTACCGACATGTCGGTGCCGCTGGTGGCCGGGTTGTTGTAGAGCATGATCGGCAGGTCGATGCTGGCGCCGATGGCCCGGTAGTGCTCGAGAATCTCCTCTTCGGTGAGCTTCCAGTAAGCCGCCGGCAGTACCATCACCGCATCGGCGCCGTGCTCCTGGGCAAAGCGCGCGCGGCGAATGGCGCCGGCGGTGGTCAGGTCGGAAACGCTGACGATGGTCGGGACCCGCCCGGCAATCTGGCGCAGGCTGAACGCGGCCACCTGTTGCCACTCCAGATCGCTCAGGTAGGCACCTTCGCCAGTGCTGCCCAGTGGCGCAATGGCGTGAACACCGCCGTCGATCAGGCGCTCGATCGAGCGGCCCAGGGCCTGGAGGTCAAGCTGCTCGCCGTCGGCACTGAACGGGGTGATGGTGTAGCCGATGATGCCGTGAAAAGTCTTGGACATGAAATCTACTCCGCAAGGTAAGTGACAGGCTCGGCTCAGTTCAGGCAGTCGCCATGCACCCTCAGGCACTGGCGCGCATAGTAGTTGAAGGCGGCGCTGTGGCGTTTGGGCCGGGAGATCCAGTCATGGGCTTCACGGCCCAGTTCAGGGGCGATCGGCTTGATGCTGCCAGCGGCCATGGCCAGCAGTTGCAGCTTGGCGGCGCGTTCGATCAACTGGGCAATCACGCAGGCTTCCTCGACGCTGGCACCGGTCGACAACTGGCCGTGGTGCGACAGCAGGATGGCGCGCTTGTCGCCAAGCGCGGCGCTGATGATCTCGCCTTCTTCGTTGCCCACCGGCACGCCGGGCCAGGCTTCGAGGAACGCGCAATCGTCGTACAGCGGGCAGAGGTCCATGTGCGACACCTGGAGCGGCACTTCCAGCATCGACAGGGCGGCCACGTGGGTCGGGTGGGTGTGAATGATGCAGTGCACATCCGGGCGGGCGCGGTAGACCCAGCTGTGGAAGCGGTTGGCCGGGTTGGGCATGCCCTGGCCTTCGAGCACTTCCAGGTCTTCGTTGACCAGCAGCAGGTTGCTGGCGGTGATTTCGTCGAAACCCAGGCCCAGTTGCTGGGTGTAGAAGGTGCCTGGTTGCGGGCCGCGGGCGCTGATCTGCCCGGCCAGGCCGGAGTCGTGGCCGTTGTCGAACAGAATCCGGCAGGTCAGTGCCAGCTTTTCGCGCACAGTCCACGTATTATCGGCAAGCGAGCCTTGCATCTGCTTAAGGGCCTGCTGGATCAGTTGGTCCTTGGGGAGTGCCATTGTCTTGGCCATGGGGCTATCCTCGGTGGCGTGATGGGTTGTCACGGCGCTTGCCCACCCCGGTTGCTTGGAAGGTGACGGGGTGGTTATCTGCATGACACAATAAAGGCTACATGACACAAAGTGTCATTAGCAAGCAAATACTTGCCCATGGCATTGGGAAAACCGCGTCACATGTCTATCCGATTGAAACTGTTGAGAAAAAAACTGGGTATCACCCTGGAAGCGCTGGCTGAAATGTCTGGCATGACCAAGAGTTACCTGTCCAAGGTCGAGCGCGGTCTGAACACGCCCTCCATCGCTGCAGCGTTGAAGCTGGCGCGCGCCTTGAACGTCAATGTCGAGGAGCTGTTTGCCGAAGACCAGCCCGGCCAGGCCCGTTACAGCCTGGTGCGCAGCAGTGAGCGCCAGGCGGTGTCGGGGCAGGGCTCGGGCTATTCGGTGCTGGCCAAGCAGATCGGCAGTCGCAGCCTGTTGCCATTTATCATCAGCCCGCCAGCGCAGTTCAGCGATGCCGCGTTCAAGGAGCACCTGGGCGAGGAGTTTCTGTTCGTCCATGAGGGCCAGGTCGAGGTCGACTTCATGAATGAGCGAGTGATCCTCGAGCGCGGCGATGCCCTGTATTTCAACGCCCAGACCCCGCACCGCCTGCGTTCACTGGGTGAGCTGCAAGCGCAGTTGCTGGTAGTGGTGCACGACGCCGAGGGCTGATCCAATGCGTGGAAACTCCCGATTCTGGCGTGACCCGGCATTGCCCTTCATTGAAGCGCGCAGTGTCGCCGATGGCCGCAAGGTCTGTTACGCGGCGCATTCGCACGAGAGTTTCTCGATTGGCGCCATTACCGCGGGGCGCAGTACCTACATCAGCGGTGACAGCCAGCAGCAGGTGGCTGCGGGCACCGTTGTGTTGATGAACCCCGGGGTGGTGCACACCTGCAATCCCATCGCCGGCGAGCCCTGGTCGTACCTGATGCTGTACGTCGACTGGTCCTGGTTGCAGGGCCTCGGGTTCTCGCCGCCAACGGCGATCAGCAGTACGTCGGTGGCGTTGTTCGGCGAGCTGCGCCAGTTGTTCGACGTGCTGCTGGAAGAACAACCTCCGGCCACCGCCAAAGAGGCAGCCTTGCGGGGGTTTTTCCGCGGATTGGGCCAGCACCTGGGGGCGAGTGAACAATCGGCGAGCGAAGGTGACCAGCGACTTTTGGCGGCTGCGGCGTTCATTCGCAGCCATTGCACCGAGCCCTTGCGCCTTGAGCACATCAGCCAGGCTGCGGGGCTGTCCACGTCTTATCTGATCCGGGCGTTCAAGCAGCAGTTTGGCCTGACACCTCATGGCTACCTGCTCGACCAGCGTGTGCAGTATGCTCGCGCCCAGTTGCGGCGCGGGCGGCAGATCGCCGAGGTGGCCGTAGAGGCCGGCTTTGCCGATCAGGCGCATTTGCAACGTGCCTTCAAGCGCCACCTGGCGGCGACGCCGGGGCATTACCGGTCAGCCCAGTAGCAGGTACAGGGCGCTGGCCAACAGCAGCAGTGCCAGGCTGCGGTTGAACAGGCGTATGCGCTGTGGGTTGTCCAGGTACTGGCTGATCACGCTGCCAGCCCAGGCCCAGGTGGCGATCGACAGATAGCAGATGACAAAATAGATCGTACTGAACTGCCATAGCTGCCGGATTTCGCCATCGCCGACATAGGCGCCAATCCCGGCAACACAGGCCAGCCAGGCTTTCGGGTTGAGCCACTGGAGGGTGGCGCCGGCGAGCATCGAAGGTGCTGCCTGCTGGCTGGCTGAACCGAGTTGGCCATTGTCGCAAGCCAGTTTCCAGGCCATGTACAGCAAAAACAGCACCCCAGCCCAGTGCAGTACCGTTGTCAGAGACGGCCAGTAGCGCAGCAGTTGGTGCAGGCCCAGGCCGATCAGCACCAGCAACAGGGTAAAACCCAGCGTGGCCCCGGTGACATGCCGCAGGCTGGCACGCAGGCCGTGGCGGGCGCCAGCGCCCAGGGCGATGATATTGACCGGGCCGGGAGAGATGGAAGCGGCCAGCGCGAAGGCAGCCATTGATAGCATCAGGCTCATGGGATCTTATCCAGAACAAGGGGAGACCGTTACAGCCTACGGGGCGCTAAACCGGCGGGTATTGAAGAAAATTACCCAATCGACAAGTGCGGGCTTGCCCCGCCGTATACAGAATTTGAAATAGTTTCATGCTGTGAGAAAAGCCTGCTGAAATTGTAGGATCACATCCCCAATTGATTTCAGGTTGATATGACTTCGTTCTCGGAGCCTCCCAGTACCCGGCCGTCCCGGCCATTCTCCCGTCCTTGCGACGTTCCCCGCCCGTTCTCGCACATGAGTAATCGCCCATGGAATGGCTAGCCGACCCCACGGCCTGGCTGGGCCTTGCCACGCTGATTGTGCTGGAACTGGTACTGGGTATCGACAACCTGGTATTCATCGCCATCCTCGCCGACAAACTGCCGCCCCATCAGCGCGACCGCGCGCGGGTGATCGGCCTGTCGCTGGCGCTGATCATGCGCCTGGGCCTGCTGGCCAGTATTTCCTGGATGGTGACCCTTACCGCGCCGCTGTTCGAGGTGTTTGGCAAGAGCTTCTCCGGCCGCGACCTGATCATGCTCTTCGGTGGTGTGTTCCTGCTGTTCAAGGCCACCATGGAACTGCACGAGCGTCTCGAAGGCCACGTTGCACAAAACACCGGCAGCGTGCGTCACGCCGCGTTCTGGCCGATCGTCGCGCAGATTGTGGTGCTTGATGCGGTGTTCTCCCTCGACGCGGTGATCACCGCCGTGGGCATGGTTGAGGAACTGTCGATCATGATGATCGCGGTGATCTTCTCCATCGGCATCATGATCGTTGCCAGCAAGCCGTTGACCCGCTTCGTCAACAATCACCCGACAGTGATCATGCTGTGCCTGGGTTTCTTGATGATGATCGGCTTCAGTCTGACTGCCGAAGGCCTGGGTTTCCATATTCCGAAAGGCTACCTGTACGCCGCCATCGGTTTCTCGATTCTGATCGAGCTGTTCAACCAGCTGGCCCGGGCCCGCCGCAAGCGCAGCCTGCAGCAACACCGGCCGCTGCGCGAACGCACCGCCCACGCGGTCCTGCGCCTGCTGGGCGGGCGCCGGGTCGAGGCCGATGATGTCGGCGAGGAGATTGCCGACCTGGTCGAAGGCGGTGAAGAACAGGTGTTGTTCGACCGTCGCGAGCGGGTGATGATCAGCGGCGTGCTGAACCTGGCCGAGCGTCCGATCAAGACGGTGATGACGGTACGCGCCGAGGTCGATGCCATCGACCTGGCCCAACCAGCCGAGGCAATTCGTACCGCGCTGATGCATTCGTCCTATTCGCGCCTGCCGCTGATTCGTGACGGGCGTATCGAAGAACCGCTGGGCTTCGTGCACAAGAAGGAACTGCTCAAGGAACTGCTGGCCGGCAATCAGCCGGACCTGGAAAGCCTGGCCCGGGCGCCGTTGAACCTGCTGGAGAGTTTCAGCATCCTCAACGCCCTGGAACAGATGCGCAGCCAGTCGACGCACATCGCTTTCGTGGTCAACGAGTTCGGTGATTTCACCGGGGTGCTGACCATGACCGACATTCTCGAATCCATTGCCGGTGAATTGCCCGACGCCAGTGAAGTGGAAGGGCCGGGCATCGTCGAGGATGACCAGGGCTTTGTCGTCAGCGGCGCCCTGAACCTGAGCCAGATCCAGGCGCGCACCGGTTTTGCCGCCAAGCCCACCGAGGACTACCAGACCCTCGCCGGCCTGGTCATGAGCCTGCTCGACCGTTTGCCGATGGTCGGTGACAGCCTGGTGTGGAACAACTGGAAGATGACGGTGGTTGCGGTGGAGGAACGCCGTGTACGCCAGGTGCGCCTTACACCGAACGCCGCCGCTGACGCAGCAGGTGCCTGACGCCTTCGGCGATCAGCACCAGCACTGCCAGCCAGATCGGCAGGTAGGTCAGCCACTGGTCGGGGCCGATGGTCTCGCCCAGTAGCAGGGCCACGGCCACCAGCAGCACCGGCTCGACATAACTGAGCAGGCCGAACAGGCTGAAGGCCAGCAGGCGGCTGGCGAGCACGTAGCAGATCAGCGCCAGGGCGCTGATCACCCCAAGCAGCGGGATCAGGCCGTACAGCCCTGGATGCTCGACCAGGTCCTGGGCCGACAGCGGCCCCCGGATGACGAAGTACAGTGCTGCCGGCAGCAACAGGCACATGTCGGCCCACAAACCGCCGAGGTGATCGGTCGCGCATTTGCGCCGCAGCACGAAGTACAGGGGATAGCCACCGGCTACCAGCAAGGTTTCCCAGGCAAAGCTGCCGTGCTGGTAGAGCTCGTGGCCGACGCCGGTGATCGCGCAGGCTACCGCCACTTTCTGCAGCCGCGACAGGCGTTCGCCATACACCAGGCGCCCGGTCAGAACCATGGTCAGCGGCAAGAGGAAATAGCCCAGCGACACTTCCAGGCTGCGCCCGTGCAGCGGCGCCCAGAGGAACAGCCACAGCTGCACGCCCATCAGCGATGAAGTGCCCAGCAGGCCGAGCAACAGCAACGGTGTGCGCCGTATCCGCGCAAGCAAGCCGGTAACCAGCGGCCAGTCGCGGGTAAACAGCATGAACAGGGTAACGCAGGGCAGGGTCAGAAGCATGCGCCAGCCGAACACCTCCTCGCCATCGAGCGGGGTGAGCAGCGAGGTGTAGTAATACATCACGGCAAACAGGAACGACGCCGTGACCGATGTAATGATGCCTTTTGACACAAATGCCTCGGTTGCAGAAGAAAAAGAGCGGGTAACCCGCCATGATCTCAGGGCGCAGGCCTAAACGGCAACCTGCGCGATCTGCGGCGCGGTGTCGGTCTGGGCCTCCAGGGCCGCGACAAACCCCTCGATCGGCATCGGCCGGGCAAACAGGTAACCCTGCTGGAAGTCGACATTGTGCCGCGCCAGGTAATCGCGCTGGGTTTCGTTCTCGACGCCTTCGGCGACGATGCCCAGCTCAAGCTTGGCCGACAGTTCGATGATGCTGTCGAGAATGTGCAGCGACAGCGCATCGACACCGATCAGGGCGACGAAGCTCTGGTCGATCTTCAGGTAATCGACCTTGAACTGGCGCAAGTAGCTGAGGCTGGACTGGCCGGTGCCGAAGTCGTCGATGGCGATCATCACCCCCAGCTCGTGGAGTTTGGCGAACAGCGTCTGGGTGACTTCGCTGGGGGCGATGAGCTTGCGTTCGGTCAATTCAAGAGTGAGCAGCACACGACCGGGAGGGAAGGCGGCGAGAAAGTCCCGGCAGTCGTCGTACAGGGCCAGGTCCTGGCAGTGATCGGCGGTGATGTTGATGCCGACATGAAAACCCTCGTCCATCAGCGCGGCATGTGGCGCCAGCAACTCGGCAGTACGGCGCATGAGCATGCGCGTCATCGGCACGATCTGGCCGCTGTGCTCGGCGTAGGGAATGAACAGGTCGGGGCGCACCAGGCCTTCGCGCGGGTGTTGCCAGCGCATCAGCACTTCGGCGCCGGCCCAGCGGTAGTCGCCCTTGCGCACCACCGGCTGGAAGTACGGCAAGAACTCGTTGGCTTCCATGGCCCGCTGCAGCTCGGCCCGTGGTGAGCTGGCACGGCGCAGCATCCAGCGGCATACGGTACCGGCAATCACCCCGAGAAACACCAGCAGGCCGAACAGGGCAGGGTATTCATCGCGCATTACCTGGCCGACCTTGCCTGGCGCATAACCGCTGTGGATCGAGAACGGGTAGTGGCTGGAGGTCAGGCGCACTGGCGCGACCTCAGCGGCGGGGGCGATCCCTTCATGCACCACGCCGTCCTTGCCCATCCAGTAACGGCCCACCTGTAGCAGCAACTGGGTGTGCGGGCCGATCAGGCGCAGGGCGGTCAGCAGGTGGTCGCCATCGACGGTAGTGATGGCGCCGCGCTCGCCTTCATAGACCCGATACACCAGCAATGGGTGGCCAGGAGTCACCGAGTTACCGTTCATCAGCCAGAGCTTGCCGTCGACATAGTCGCTGGCATTGACCGGTTCGCTGTAGGGGCCGAACAGCGAGCTGCAATACAGCTCGTTGCGGTACACCAGGTTGGTCGAGCGTACGAACGAGCGGCGGGTGACCTGGTCGCGCAAGGCCAGTTTCTCTTCCATGCACGGCATTCCGGCCAAGGGCAGCAACGACCTGGCCGCGCCAGAAATGTTGTCGAGGATCAGCTCTACCTGGGCCACCACCTGCTGCGCCGTGGCCTGGCTGCGGGCCTCCAGCTCGCGCTGGGCCTGCAGGTGCATGATCAGCAGGCCGCACAGCACCGGCACGGCGCCAACCGCCCAGGGCAGCAGGGCACGCAGGGTCCAGCGTCCGGGGCGTTTTACCGTGAGCGGCATGGCGGCTAACCTGTACAAGCGGGGAATGAAAACGGCTGTGTGCCTAGGATAGCCGTTCGTCGCCGGTCGGGCGTCAACTAAAGTGCGGACAAAACGTTTTACGCACTGTAGAATCCCGTTACGCATACAATAATAAGGTTCTCCACTTTCGGGGAATCAACCCGCCGAGAATGGGTCCATATGAAGTGTCATGGGTTCAAGCTGATTTATGGTGACTACCTCGCCAGAAGTGTGAGGGGCATCTCTTGCGCGCCACCACGCCTGCTCGACATCGATAGCAATTAACGACCGTTATTTACCCGCTTTGATGATGAGGAAACGAGCATGGCTGATATCTTTGAAAACCCGATGGGCCTGATGGGCTTTGAATTCATCGAGTTCGCATCGCCGACCCCGGGCGCCCTGGAACCAATCTTCCAGATCATGGGTTTCACCAAGGTGGCTACCCACCGTTCCAAGGACGTGCACCTGTACCGCCAGGGCGGTATCAATCTGATCCTGAACAACGAACCGAAAAGCGTCGCCTCGTACTTCGCCGCCGAGCATGGCCCGTCGGTGTGCGGCATGGCCTTCCGTGTGCGTAACGCCCACGAAGCCTATGCCCGCGCCCTGGAGCTGGGGGCTCAGCCGGTCGAGATCGAAACCGGGCCGATGGAGCTGCGTCTGCCGGCGATTAAGGGTATTGGCGGCGCGCCGCTGTACCTGATCGACCGTTTCGAGGAAGGCAGTTCGATCTATGACATCGACTTCAACTTCATTGAAGGCGTCGATCGTCACCCGGTCGGTGCGGGCCTGAAGATCATCGATCACCTGACCCATAACGTTTACCGCGGGCGCATGGCCTACTGGGCCGGCTTCTACGAGAAGCTGTTCAACTTCCGCGAGATCCGTTACTTCGACATCAAGGGCGAATACACCGGCCTGACCTCCAAGGCCATGACCGCGCCCGATGGCATGATCCGCATCCCGCTGAACGAAGAGTCGTCCAAAGGCGCCGGGCAGATCGAAGAGTTCCTCATGCAGTTCAACGGCGAGGGCATCCAGCACGTGGCCTTCCTCAGCGACAACCTGCTCGAGAGCTGGGATGCCCTGAAAAAGCTCGGCATGCGCTTCATGACCGCGCCGCCAGACACCTACTACGAGATGCTCGAAGGGCGTCTGCCGGGTCATGGCGAGCCGGTCGGTGAACTGCAGGCCCGTGGCATCCTGCTTGACGGCTCTTCCGAGGCCGGTGACAAGCGCCTGCTGCTGCAGATCTTCTCGGAAACCCTGATGGGCCCGGTGTTCTTCGAATTCATCCAGCGCAAGGGTGATGACGGCTTCGGTGAAGGCAACTTCAAGGCCCTGTTCGAGTCGATCGAACGTGACCAGGTCCGCCGCGGTGTGCTGACCACCGACTGATCCGGCGGGTGTCTGAAAAAGGCCATTGGGCGTTTGCTCAATGGCCTTTTTTTGGTTCTTCACTGGGATGTTGAGGCTGCGAGTTTATCCCTTCAGTGTGGGGCCGGCAGCCGCGCCACATCAAATGGATAAGCCCGCAGCCGTAACCGCAACAACCCAACCCAAAGATCATAGCCCCCGGGATTCCGTGAAGAACCTTTTTTTATCCTGGTGTTCAAGCTGCAGGAGGTGACTCTTTGCGCCGATTTCTGAACAGCCCCCAGTACGCCACCGCAGAAGTGAGGATGCCAACCAGCAGCAGTGAAGGTACGGTGGAGGACATGGCCTGGCTCAGTTTCTTGCGGGTGTGGCCAGTGGGGTAGCCAGCATGTACGGTGTAGCCGTATTTCTCCGAGACCATGCGCTGGCTGTCTTCTTCATGGTTGGGGACCTGGTCGGCGCTGCCACTGCCGGTTGCCCAGACAAAATCGCTGCCGAACTGCAGGGCCAGGAAGATGGCGTTCTTGAAGCCCTGCAGTTCTGTTTGCAGGGAGCGCGCATCGCTGATGGCGATGACGCCAATGGGATATTCCTGCAAGCGGTAGTGCAGCACCGGCATGTCCGGGGTGATCTCGTTGCGCGAGTCCAGGCGCAGGCGCTGGTTGAAGTAGCTGCCCGGGTCGATTGCCATGTCGATGCTGCCGAGCAGGGTGCTGCAGTAGGCACGGTTTTCCCGGGTCAGCACCAACGAGCGCACGCTTGGCTGCCTCAGCGTTTCCTGGCGCAGAGTCGGGAGGATTTTCTCGCAGGGTTGCCCGACCAACCCGAGCACAGCATTGCTGGAGCCGTGCATGGCATCGAAGACCCGGTCGATAGCATAGATAGCCTCGACCACAGACACCTCGGCGGTTTCTTCCTGTTTGCGCTCGACCTGCAGGGCTAGCACCAGCAGCCCGCAGGCCACTGGTGCCAGGCCAATCAGCAGGGTTAGCAGAAACTCGAGCAGGCTGCGGCCGGCAAGACGGGGTGGAGCCATGATTACACCTCTATGCTGAGCAGGAACCCGACCTTCCTGGTCTGGTGATGCTCGTCAGCATAAAGAGCGTAATCAGCGGCGGATGTAGGCTGCGTTCACCCTGGGTGCAGTAACAATCGCCAATGCGGGTAAGCGTTTCAGTGCTTTTTCAGTGCGGTCAAGACCAGGTCAGCCACCGCGCCCCCCGATGCCGGGTTCTGACCAGTGATCAGCCGTCCTTCCTTCTGGTCGGCGATGGCGAAGGCCTGCCAGGGCTCTTCTGCCTTGCGGTACAAGCCACCGCGGGCCTTGAGCTCGGTTTCGGTGAGATAGGGCACCACCTTGTCCAGCTCTGCGAGTTTTTCTTCGGTATCGGAGAAGCCGGTGACCTCGCGGTCCTTGACCAGCAAGGTGTTGTCGCTGAGCTTGATATTGAGCAGGCCGACTGCGCCATGACACACCGACGCCACCACGCCACCGGCCTCGAAGATGCGCCGGGCCAGGTCCTGCAGCTCACTGTTGTCGGGGAAATCCCAGATCACCCCATGGCCGCCGGCATAATAGATGGCGCTGTAGTCCTGGACCTTGACTTCACCGGGGCTCAAGGTCTTGCCCAGACGGTTCATGAACGCCTTGTCCTGGTACCACTGCCAGTCGATATCCGCCGCCATCTGCAGGCTGTGAGGGTCAATCGGCACGTAACCGCCGCCGGGGCTGAGGTAATCGACCTTGTAGCCGGCCTTTTCGACCTTGTCGACAAAGTGCACCGCCTCGCCCAGCCACAATCCGGTGGCGCGCTTAAGCGTCGGGTATTTGGCCGTATTGGTCAGCACCACCAGTATTTTCTTGCTCATCGCAACGCTCCCTATACTGGAACGGACCCGGACTGCCCAGGTCGCAGAGGAGAAACCTGTTCAGCATAGTAGCGACTGGCATGGATGCCATTACCTGCTGGCGGTATGCTAGCCTGCGAGGAAAACCAGTATCGCTACAGGGAGTCGAACCGCCGATGAGCACTTTGAACCAAGACGTGGATGCGTTCATGCAGGCTGCTATCGATGAGGCCCGCAAGGGCCGCGACGAAGGCGGCATACCGATCGGTTCGGTACTGGTGCACGACAACCAGATCATCGGCCGTGGCCACAACCGCCGGGTGCAAAAGGGCAGCGCGATCCTGCACGGTGAAATGGACGCCCTGGAAAACGCCGGCCGCCTGCCGGCCAGGGTCTATGCCGAGGCGACCCTGTACACCACCTTGTCGCCGTGCCCGATGTGCAGCGGGGCGATCCTGCTGTATGGCATCAAGCACGTGATTGTCGGCGAAAACCAGACCTTCATGGGCGAAGAGGCATTGCTCGAGGCTCGCGGTGTCAAGGTGCAGGTGCTGCACAATGATAACTGCATCAAGATGATGCGCGATTTTATCCAGGACAGCCCCGCGCTCTGGAACGAAGATATCGGCGTCTAGGTCCGAATGTTCAGACCCCCAACCGCCAGCCGAGCTTGCCCATGCCAGGATCAATGAGTGTAAAGGTGCGTAACCACGATTGGGCCAGTACGGCCCTGGGGCCTTTGCACCTGTGGCCGGCGTCCTTGCGTATCGCCGTGGACATGCTGCTGGCATCGAAATTTCCCGGCTGCCTGGTCTGGGGCCCGCAGTTGGTGACCATCTACAACGATGCCTTCAAGCCAATCCTCGGGGCCAAACCCGAGGCGCTCGGGCGCGGCTTTGACGAAGTCTGGAGCGAGGCCTGGGAGAATATCGGCGCGCTGGTGTTCCGCACCCTGTCGGGCGAGGCGATCTTCATCGAGAACTTCCCGTTGATGATCAACCGCAATGGCAGCCTGGAGCAGGCCTACTTCACCTTTTGCTACAGCCCCATTCGCGACGAGCGCGGGGCAGTGGCCGGGTTTCTCGACACGGTGATCGAAACCACCGCAAGCGTCGAATCGGCGCAGCAGTGGCGTCACCTGGCCGACACCTTCGAGCGTCAGGTACAGGCCCGTACCACCGACCGTAACCAGCTCTGGGCGTTGTCCAACGACATCATGCTGATGGTCCTGCCGGACTTGCGCATCAATGCGATCAATCCGGCCTGGAGCCAGGTGCTGGGCTGGGGTGAGGCGGAGGTGCTGGACACCTCGGTCATGGACCTGCTGCATGCCGACGACCATCAGGAGGTCGCCTCGGTGGTCGAGCGCCTGCGCGCCGGCCAGCGCACCGAAAACACCGTCAGCCGTTTGCGCCACAAGGATGGGCACTACCGCTGGTTCAACTGGGCGGCGGTGCCCTCCGAGCTTGGTTTTACTGCCGTGGGCAGCGACATCACCCAGGAGCGCGAGCGCGAAGAAGCGCTGCGCCATGCCGAAGAGCTGCTGCGCCAAAGCCAGAAGATGGAAGCGATCGGCCAGCTTTCCGGGGGCATGGCCCATGACTTCAACAACCTGTTGACCGGCATCAGTGGCAGCCTCGAATTGCTGGAGCGACGTATCGCCCAGGGCCACCTGGATAACCTGCATGTCTACCTCGATGCCGCCCGCGGCGCGGCCAAGCGCGCAGCGACCCTGACCCACCGTTTGCTGGCCTTTTCCCGGCGCCAGGCCCTCGACCCCAAGCCTGCCTGCGTCAATCAGCTAGTACAGGACATCGAGCATCTGATCCAGCAGACCATCGGTACCCACATCGATCTGCAGGTCCAGGTCGAACCCGCCCCCTGGTGGGTGTTGATCGATGCCAACCAGCTCGAAAACGCCCTGATCAACCTCTGCATCAATGCCCGCGATGCCATGGGCGCCGGTGGCTGCCTGCGCATTACCACCGGCAATGAACGCCACGAGCTGGCTTTCGAAGGCGAGGATGGCCTGGAGGCGGGCGATTATTTCTCACTCCAGGTACAGGACAATGGCCATGGCATGAACGCCGACCTCGTTGCCCGCGCCTTTGACCCGTTCTTTACCACCAAGCCGGTGGGCCAGGGCACCGGGCTGGGCCTGTCGATGGTTTACGGTTTCGTGCGCCAGTCGGGCGGGCGGGTATGGATCGACTCAAGCCCCGGGCAGGGCACCCGGGTCAAGATACTGCTGCCACGCTACCTGGGCGAAATACCACCGCCGCAGGCCAGTGATTCGGCGCGCAAGACCTACGCCCGCGCCAATGGCGAACGCATTCTGCTGGTCGACGACGAGAGCACTTTGCGCCTGTTGATCAAGGAAGCGCTGGAGGAAGAGGGCTTCGAGGTGTTCGAGGCAAGCGACGCCAACGGGGCGCTGCAACAGTATCGCCAGCAGGGCACGGTTGACCTGGTGATCAGCGATATCGGCCTGCCAGGTGGCTTCAGCGGCCGTCAGCTGGCCAATGCACTGCGTATGCTGCAACCGCAGCAGAAGGTGCTGTTCATCACCGGTTTCGCCGAGCAGGAAGTCACCGACCAGGAAGTCCTCGAACCGGGCCTCGCGTTGATGACCAAGCCTTTTGCCCTGGAAGACCTGGTGCATCAGGTGCACGGGATGCTCGAGCCGGTTCAACCGGCGGTTTGCGGCCCTTCCCCGGTACTGCGCTGACTGGCCAGGCGTTCCAGCACCAGGTAGGTCAGGGTGGCAATCAGCAGCGGCAAGAGAAAATAGATCGCCCGATAGCCAATCAGCGCCGCCAGCAGCGTACCCTTGCCGTAGGTGCCCTGCAGCAGAGTCAGGAATACTGTTTCCAATACCCCCAGCCCGGCCGGGATATGGGTGATGACCCCGGCAATGCTGCTGATCATCAACACCGCCAGCACCGTCGGATAGTCGGCGCCTTTGGGCAGCAGCGTGAACACCACCAGCGCCATCAGCGACCAGTTGAGGGCGCCCATCAGCACTTGCAGCGCGGCCAGGCGGATGCCCGGGAGGGTGATCTGCTGCTTGCGAAAGCGCCAGGTGCGGCGCGTGGCGAAGGCGCAGGCCAGCAGGTAGGCCAGGGCCACCAGCAGCAACCCGGCGCCGATCAGGCGCAGGCCGGTATTGCCGATCTCCATGCCGGCCGGCAACTTCGGCAGCCCGCAGACAAACAGGCCGCCAGCCACCGCGAAATAGCCTGCCCAGTTGGTCAGTAGCCCCAGGCTGAGTATCCGGGTAATGGTCGAAACCTTAAGGCCCAAGCGGGTATACAAGCGGTAGCGCAACGCGATGCCACCGACCCAGGCGCTCAGGTTGAGGTTGAAGGCGTAGCACACGAAGGCCAGCGGCAGCACCTGGCGCGTCGGCAGGTGATGGCCGGTGTAATGGCGCCCGAGCAGGTCGAAGCTGCTGAACAGGGCAAAGCTGCACAGGGTCACGCCAGCGGCCATCGCCAGGGTGCTCCAGCGATAGGAGGCCAGGGCTTGACGTACTTCCTGCCAGTCGAGGTTTTTCAGCACGCTGAACAGCAGCACCGGCACCAGGATAAAAAAAACCAGGGTCAGCGCCTGGCGGGCACGGCGCCAGTGCTTTTTATGTGTGTTCATGTCGGCTTGCCTGGAGGGTCATCGGCGTCGTACAGCGGTTTGAGCCGTGGAACATGGGCCGGCAGCCAGCCGAGCACGGCCGGAAAATGACGGATGAAGTGAAAGGTCAGGAAGATCAGCGGCGCCCGCCACCAGTAGCCGCGTAATACCCGCTGCAGGCTCACCGGCTTGCAGCGGTGGGCAGTAAGCTCCTGCAGGTGTTCATGCAGGCGGGCGTTGAAGATCTCGTCGCGGATGATCAGGTTGGCCTCAAGGTTCAACGCCAGGCTCAAGGGGTCGAGGTTGCTTGAACCGACCGTCGACCACTGCCGGTCGACCAGCGCCACTTTGCCGTGCAACGGCCGCTCGCAATACTCGAAAATACGCACGCCGTCGCGGATCAGGTAGTTGTACAGCAAGCGCGAGCACAAGCGCACCCAGGGCATGTCGGGCATGCCCTGCAGTACCAGGGTGACCTTCACGCCCCGGCGCGCGGCGTTGCGAATCGCGCGCAGCAGGCGGTACCCGGGAAAGAAGTAGGCGTTGGCGATGGTGATACGTTCGCGGGCGGCGTTCAGCGCCCGCAGATAGTGCTGCTCGATGTCATTGGGGTGATCCTGGTTGTCGCGGATGCACAGGGTCATGCGCGCCTGTTCGCTGTCCGGGGCGATCGGCACCCGGCGCTGCCACCAGCGCCGGCTGCCCGGCTTCAGGGCACTCTGCTGTTCGAGCAGTTTCAGGGTGGCGCGCTGCAGGTCGGCGACGATCGGCCCGCGTACCTGGACCGCATAGTCCTGCTTGGCCATCGGCCCGAAATCAGCCAGGTGATCGGCGCAGTAGTTGATGCCGCCGACAAAACCGACCTCGCCATCGACCACCAGGATCTTGCGGTGCAGGCGGCGAAACAGGTTGGTACGCATGCCCAGGCGTTTCGGGCTGGGGTCGAAGGCTTGCAGGTGCACGCCTGCATCACTGAGTTCACGCAGGTAGTCAAGGCTGAGGTCGGCGGTGCCATAGCCGTCGACCAGCATCTCGACCTTCACTCCGCGCTTGGCGGCGGCAATCAACAGTTGCTGCAGCTGCTTGCCGACCTTGTCCTCAAAGATGATGAAGGTTTCCAGGAGGATCTCTGCGCGCGCTTGCTCGATGGCGGCAAAGGCGCTGGCGAAATAGTCCTCGCCGTTGATCAGCAGTTGCACCTGGTTGTCGGGTCGCCATTGGCCGTTCACAGCAGCACCTCCACGGCCAATGGCAGATGATCGGAAAGGTGGGTCCAGGGCTTGCGGGCCATGACCTTGGGCGCCTGCGCGCGAGCATTGCGCAGGTAGATGCGGTCCAGGCACAGCAGTGGCCAGCGCGCCGGAAAACTGCGCGCCGGGCGGCCGTGGGCCTGGCTGAAGACTTCCTGCAGGCCACACTCGGCCAGCACGCCATCGGCACGCTGGCGCCAGTCGTTGAAGTCGCCGGCGACGATCACCGGCGCGTCAACCGGCAGGCTGTGCAGCAACTGGCAGAGCAGGCGCAGTTGCTGCTGGCGCTGGCGCTCGTCCAGGCCCAGGTGCACACAGACGGTATGCAGTTCACGGTCGGCGGGCAAGGCCAGTACCGAGTGCAGCAAGCCGCGCTGTTCGGTGCCATGGACGCTGACATCGAAGTTGTCGTGGCGCACGATCGGGTACTTGGACAGCAGCGCATTGCCGTGTTCACCTTCCGGGTAAACGGCGTTGCGGCCGTAGGCGAACACCGGCCAGAGGCTGTCGGCGAGAAACTCGTATTGCGGTACATCCGACCAGTTGCGATGGCGCCGGCCGTGCTGACGGTGGCTGCCCAGCACCTCCTGGAGGAACACCAGGTCTGCGTTCTCGCTGCGTACCGCTTCTCGCAGTTCCGGCAGTAGGTAATGGCGGTTCAGGGGGCTGAAACCCTTGTGCGCGTTGACCGTGAGCACCCGCAAGCGGTGCACCGCCGGCGCCGCCGCAAGGGACGCGGTGGATTGCATCTGGCTCATGTCCGGCTGCCCTTGCCCAGAATCTGCGCGACCTTGGCGGTCAGCTGGGCGAATTCGAACGGTTTGCTGATCATCTGCATGCCAGGGTCGAGAAAGCCGCCGCGGGCCACGGCGGTCTCGGCATAACCGGTAATGAACAGCACCTTGAGCTGTGGGCGCAGTTGCCGGCCGATTTCGGCCAGCTGGCGGCCGTTCATTCCCGGTAGCCCGACATCGCTGACCAGCAGATCAACCGGTTCCCCTGCCTGCAAAATGGCCAGGGCAACATTGGCATCTTCGGCGACCTGGCACAGGTAACCCTGTTCTTCCAGCGTCTGGTGCACCAGCAGGCGCACGGCGGGGTCATCCTCGACGATCAGCACGTTCTGGCCAACCTGGCAGGGCGAGGGCTGCGTCGCCTCGACTTCAGGCTGCGGGCAGGGGGCGGCGTAACGGGGCAGGTAGACATCAACCCGGGTACCGTGGCCGATGCGGCTTTGCAGCGCCACATGGCCCTGGGACTGTTTGCTGAAACCGTAGACCATCGACAGCCCCAGGCCCGTACCCTGGCCAATCGGCTTGGTGGTGAAGAATGGATCAAAGGCGCGATCCAGGGTGCTTTGCGGCATGCCACAGCCATTGTCATTGAAACTGATCAGCACATAGTCGCCAGCGGCCAGCGAGTGGCCGCCAAACAGGCTGCCGTCCAGGCGTTGGTTGCTGGCAGTGATGGTCAGGCGGCCGCCGTTGGGCATGGCATCGTGGGCGTTGCTGAGCAGGTTGCCGAGTGCTTCCTGCAGCTGTACCGGGTCCGCTTCCACAGCCCATAGCTGCGGCTCGATCTGCAGTTGCAGTTTTATCTGCGGGTCCAGCTGCGGCCTCAGGCGTTCGGCCGTCAACAGGGCGTCAAGCTGCACCGGGTGCGCATCGAGCGATTGGCGGCTGGAGAAGGCCAGCAGGCGGTGGGTCATGCTGGCGGCGCGCTTGACCGCCTCCTGGCTGAGGCTGAGCAGGGCCGGCAGGGTTTCGGTGCGGCCTTGCTGCAGGCGCTTGCCGATCATTTCCAGGCTGCCGCCGATCCCGGTCAGCAAGTTATTGAAATCGTGGGCCACGCCGCCAGCCAACTGGCCGATGGCTTCCATTTTCTGCGCCTGGCGCAGGTAGTGTTCTTCTTCGCGCAACTGGCGCAAATGGGCTTCGACCCGCTGGGTCTGGCGTTGCAGTTCCTGGCCTTGGTTGCGGGCTTCATACTGTCGGCGCCGGGCTCGCAGCGAAGCGTGGGTCAGGGCAACAAGATTGTCGGGCTCGAATGGATATTGCAGCAGAAACAGATTGCCGAGGTCGGCGTGTCGGCTTTGAGGCGGGCTCTGGCCCTTGATCGGCGGGCCTGTCAGCAGTACCACGGGGAGGTCTGACCATAACGGCTGTCCGCCAAGGTACAGATGCAAGGGCGTGCCAGAATCGCCGTCCAGGCAGGTGTCGGCAATGATTGCCAGGCCCACGCCCTGTTCCAGGGCCAGGCCAAGGTCTTCCATGGTGGCCGTTGCCAGGGCCTGGATGCCGGCTTGATCGAGCAGGCGCTGGGCCAGTTGACTGAGCTGGGCCGGCGCCAGTATCAGTGCTCGTTCGGCATTGGCTAACGCGTTGCCCACAGGTGGTCTCCTTTGATAACGCTCAGGCAAGCACCGCCGGTGCCTGCTGTCCTCGCACTATCTCTGGACCACAGTCTGCATTGAGGGGTTCAACCGGGTTGTCAGACGGTCGTTTTCAGGGCTACAGGCCTTGCTGCACCAGCGGATCGTCCGGGTTCTGTTGCTCCAGCTGGGCCAGCAACACCTGTACATTCTGCAACTGACCGGTCTCTTTCCAGTACTCGATCAGCAGCACCCTTGCCTTGCGGTTGGCCGGCTGCCGGGCAAGGATGGTTTCCAGCTGCTTTTGCGCGGCATCGACCTGCTCCAGCTGGTGCAGGCTGGTGGCCAGGGTGTAGCGGTAGTCGTTGTTGTCCGGCTCAAGCTCCAGCGCCCGGGCAAAGGCCAGCAGGGCATATTCGTCCTGGCCGTGGCGCAGCAGCCAACGACCCAGCTCGTGTTGCAGGAAGGCCGAGTCGGGGCGTTGTTGCAGGGCCCTGGCCAGGACCTGGCGCGAGGCGTCGGTCTGGTTCTGGCGCTCCAGCAACTGCACCTGCGCCGCCAGCGCCTCGAGGTTGTCCGGGGCCAGTTGCAGGGTGCGCTCAATGGCCTGTGCGGCTTCCTGATAGCTGTTTTCGTGCAGGTACAACTGGGCCAGGTGCAACTGCGCGCTGGCGTCGTCGTTGCGCTGGGCCAGTACCGCTTGGTACTGCTCCAGCACCGCCTGCAGCGGGCCGAAGTACAGGCCGATATCATCGGCGCTGAGCCCCAGCAAGGCATCGACCACGGCAAAGCGCACGCTTTGCTCTTGATCATCGAGCAGTGGCCCGAGCACCAGGCTGCGCTGGGCACCGGGCAGCATCGCCTGGATGCTGGCGATGGCGGCGCGGCGCACCAGCGGCTCGTCATGCTGCAAGTCGCGGCTGGCCAGTTTCAGGGCCAGGGGCGAGGGGTAGTTGGGCAGTTCGGCGTACAGGCTGGCGCGGCGGATGGGCGACAGGTCATTGCGCCCCAGTTGCTGGTAGAGCACCCGGGCGGCGCCGGGCTGGCCGTCATGGGCCATGGTCAGCGCCTTGGTGTAACTGTGCTTGAGGGCCGGGGCCGGAGCAGGGCTGTCGTCACGCCAGAAATAGCCACCCAGGCCGAGGATGATGAGCAGGGTCAGGCTGACAAGCGTGTACTGGCGCTGTTTCGACATGGTGAATCCGAAGCGTGTCGCGGCTGCAAAGGGTTGAGCTTGGGTCACGGGTGGGGTTGGCGTCAAGGCTGCAGTACCTGTGGGAGCTGGCGTTGCCAGCGATGGGCTGCAAGGCAGCCCCCGGCAATCTCCTGGCCACAAAAAAGCCCCGCAAGCCTAAGCAAGCGGGGCAAAGGGCCGGTCAGAAACCAACCAAAGGAGCCGTTGAATCAGTTTGCCGCAGCTACGCGCTCGGCCTGCCAGCCGCCACCCAGGGCCTTGTAGATGGCGACGATGCCGCGGTACAGGTCGACTTCGCCCTGGGCCTGGGCATCTTCGGCGCTCAGGCGTTCGCGTTCGGCGTCGAGCAGCACCAGGTAATCGACTGTGCCTTCGCGGTAGCGAATCGAGGCGAGGTCGGCCGCCTTGCGGCTGGCTTCGCTCTGGCGCAGCAGGGCCAGTAGCCGCTGCTGGAGTTTGCTGTAGTCGCTGAAAGCGTTTTCCGACTCTTCCAGGGCCAGCAAGACCTGCTGTTCATAGTTGGCCAGCGCGCCCTCGGCATCGGCGTTGGCGCCGCGCAGGCGGGCGCGCACACTGCCCAGATCGAAGGCCGCCCAGGTGATGCTCGGGCCCAGGGCCCAGGCCTTGGCCGCCGACGAGCCCAGTTGCGAGCCGCGCCCGGCGGTAAAGCCGAGAAAGCCGCTGAGGCTGACCCGCGGGAACAGGTCGGCGGTGGCCACGCCGATATTGGCGGTGGCGGCCGCCAACTGGCGCTCGGCGCTGCGGATATCCGGGCGGCGCTTGAGTAGTTCGCCCGGGTCACCGACCGGCAGCGCCTTGGCGATGGCCGGCAGTTGCGCCGGCGACAGGTCAACCGCCAGGGCGTCCGGGCGCTGGCCGAGCAGGGTGGCGATGCGGTTGCGCGCCCGTACCTGTTCGGCCTGCAGTTGCGGCACACTGGCCTCGACCGCCGCCAGGCGGGCGTCGGCGCGGACCACGTCGAGATCGTTGCCGACCCCGGCGTCTCGCAGGGTTTCGGTGATGCCACGCGAATCTTGCTGGGTCTTGAGGTTGGCCAGGGCAATCTTTTCGCGCAACTGCGCGCCGCGCAGCTGGCCATAAGCATCGACCAGCTCGGCGATCAGGCTCACCTGTAGTTGCTGCAGGTCGGCCTGGGCTGCGTCCTGTTCGGCTTCGCTGGCTTCCAGTTGACGCTGGATGCGGCCGAACAGATCCAGCTCCCAGGCCATGTCCAGGCCCAGGTCGTAGCGTTCGCTGTTGACCCGGTTTTCAGTCTGGCCAGGAATCTGGCCCTTGCCCAGATCGGCGCTGGCGCGGCTGGTCACGGTAGGCAGGGCATCGTTGCTGACATCGTCGCGAATCGCCCGCGCCGCTTTCAGGCGGGCGAAGGCCACGCGCAGTTCGCGGTTGCCGTCCAGCGACTGATTGACCAGTTTGTTCAGTACCGGGTCGTCGAACTGCTTCCACCAGATGCTTTCAAAGCGGCTGCGGTCGAAGGCGGTCTTGGCGGTCGGTTCGTTGGCGGCGCTCAATTGCGCTGCCGCGGTGTCCGGGGCCTTGTAGTCCGGGCCCACCGCACAGGCGGCGAGGGCCAGGACCAGCAGGCTGGGCATAAAGAGTTTCATACTGCGGTTCATGCATGAGTCTCCAGCTTCAGCGCACGCGCCGCTTTGCGGGCCTGGCTGCGTTCCACGTAACGGCGGATCAGGACAAAGAACACCGGCGTCAGCAGTAGACCGAAGAAGGTCACCCCGATCATCCCGGAGAACACCGCCACACCCATGGCATGACGCATTTCAGCACCGGCGCCGGAGGAGAACACCAGCGGCACCACACCCATGATGAAGGCGATCGAGGTCATCAGGATCGGCCGCAGGCGCAGGCGGCACGCTTCCAATACCGCGGCCAGCGGGTCGAGACCTTCGGCTTGTTTGTCCTTGGCGAACTCGACGATCAGGATGGCGTTCTTGCACGCCAGCCCCACCAGTACGATCAAGCCGATCTGGGTGAAGATGTTGTTGTCGCCACCGGACAGGATCACCCCGGTAATCGCCGACAGCAGGGTCATCGGTACGATCAGGATCACCGCCAGCGGCAGGCTCCAGCTTTCGTACTGGGCGGCCAGCACCAGGAACGCCAGCAGTACACAGAGCGGGAAGACGAACAGTGCGGTGTTACCGGCCAGGATCTGCTGGTAGGTCAGCTCGGTCCATTCGAAGGTCATGCCGTTGGGCAGTTCTTCCTTGAGCAGCTTCTCGATGGCCTTTTCCGCTTGCCCGGAGCTGTAGCCCGGCGCTGCGGCACCGTTGATCTCGGCGGTAATGAAACCGTTGTAGTGCATGACGCGGTCAGGGCCGGAGGTGTCGCTGACCTTGATGAAGGTCGCCAGCGGGATCATCTCGCCCTGGTTGTTGCGCACCTTGAGCTGGCCGATCTGCTCGGCTTCGAGGCGGAACTGCTGCTCGGCCTGGACGTTGACCTGGTAGGTGCGGCCAAAGCGGTTGAAGTCGTTGGCGTACAACGAACCCAGGTAGATCTGCAGGGTGTCGAAGATATCGCTGATCGCTACACCGTGGGTCTTGGCCTTCTCGCGGTCGATAGCAGCATCGACCTGCGGCACGTTGACCTGGTAGCTGGTGAACAGTCCGGCCAGCTCCGGCACGTTGTGGCTCTTGGCGATGATGTTCTGGGTTTCCTTGTACAGCGCTTCATAACCCAGGTTGCCGCGGTCTTCGATCTGCAGGCGGAAACCACCGATGGTGCCCAGCCCCTGAACCGGCGGCGGCGGGAAGATCGCGATGTAGGCATCTTCGATATCGGCGAATTGTGCGTTGAGCGCGGCGGCAATCGCGGCGGCCGACTGGCTTGGGTCCTTGCGCTCATCGAACGGCTTGAGCGGGGTGAACACGATGCCGCTGTTGGGGCTGTTGGTGAAGCCGTTGATCGACAGGCCCGGGAAGGCCACCGAGTCGGCCACGCCAGGTTGCTTGAGGGCGATCTCGCTCATCTTCTTGATTACCGCTTCCGTGCGGTCGAGGCTGGCGGCATCCGGCAGTTGCGCGAAGGCGACCAGGTACTGTTTGTCTTGCGCCGGTACAAAGCCGGTAGGCGTCGACGAGAAGCCCAGCCAGGTCATGATGATCAGGCCGCCATAGACGAACAGGGCGATGCCGCTGCTGCGGATGACCCGGCCGACAGCGCCGACGTAGCCATGGCTGGCACGGTCGAAGAAGCGGTTGAACGGGCCGAACAGCCAGCCACCGAGCAGGCGCTCGAGCACTTTCGAGAAGCGGTCCTTGGGCGCGTGGTGCTCCTTGAGCAGTACCGCGGCCAGGGCCGGCGACAGGGTCAGGGAGTTGAAGGCCGAGATCACCGTGGAAATGGCGATGGTCAGCGCGAACTGCTTGTAGAACTGCCCGGTAAGCCCGGAAATGAACGCTGCCGGCACGAACACCGCGCACAGCACCAGTGCCGTGGCGATGATCGGCCCGGTCACTTCGCCCATGGCCTTTTGCGTGGCTTCCAGGGGCTTGAGGCCCAGGCCGATATTACGCTCGACGTTCTCCACCACGACGATGGCGTCGTCCACCACGATACCGATGGCCAGTACCAGGCCGAACAGCGACAGGGCGTTGAGCGAGAAGCCGAACAGGTGCATCACCGCGAAGGTACCGATCAAGGAAACCGGAACCGCCACCAGCGGGATGATCGAGGCGCGCCAGGTCTGCAGGAACAGGATGACCACCAGCACCACCAGGATCAGTGCTTCGAACAGGGTGTGCACCACCGCTTCAATCGAACCGCGGACGAACACCGTCGGGTCATAGACGATGCTGTAGTCCATGCCTTCAGGGAAGTCCTTCTTCAGCTCGGCCATTTTCGCCCGGACCTCATCGGAGATCTCGATGGCGTTGGAGCCTGGGCGCTGGAAGATCGGGATGGCCACCGCCGGCTGGTTGTTCAGCAGTGAACGCAGGGCATATTGGCTGGAACCGAGCTCAACCCGGGCGATGTCCTTCAGGCGGGTGATTTCGCCATCGGCGCCGGAGCGGATGATGATGTTCTCGAACTCTTCTTCACTGACCAGACGGCCCTGGGTGTTGACCGACAGCTGGAAGCTGGTGGCCCCGGGTGCGGGTGGCGCGCCAAGTTGACCCGCGGCTACCTGGCGGTTTTGTTCGCGAATGGCGGCGACCACGTCGCTGGCGGTGAGATTGCGCGAAGCGGTCTTGTTCGGGTCGAGCCAGACCCGCAGCGAGTAGTCGCCCATGCCGAACAGCTGCACGTCACCAACACCGCCCAGGCGTGCCAGTTCATCCTTGATGTTGAGGATGGCGTAGTTGGACAGGTAGAGCATGTCGTAACGGTTATCCGGCGAGGTCAGGTGCACGACCATGGTCAGGTCGGGCGAAGCCTTGTCGACGGTGATACCGATGCGCGTGACTTCCTCGGGCAGCTTGGGCTGGGTGCGGGTCACGCGGTTCTGTACCTGGACCTGGGCGTTGTCCAGGTCGGTACCGAGGGCGAAGGTGACGGTGAGGGTGACCTTGCCGTCGGCGGTGGACTGCGAGGACATGTAGAGCATGTTCTCGACCCCGGTAATCGCCTGTTCAAGCGGTGCGGCGACGGTTTCGCCAATCACTTTCGGGTTGGCGCCGGGGAAGTTGGCGCGCACCACCACGGTCGGCGGTACCACTTCCGGGTACTCGCTGATCGGCAGCTGGAACAGTGAGATGCTGCCGGCGATCAGAATCAGCAGCGACAGCACCGCGGCGAAGATCGGCCGGGTGATAAAAAACTTGGAAAAATTCATTGGACTGATCCCTTAACCGCGCGGTGCCGAGGCACTGGCGAGTTTTACGCTGGGGGTGGCCACGGCTTTGCCTTGAATGCTGGCTTCGAGCGCCTGACGTTGTTGGGCGAGGGCGGCGATGGTCGCGTCACTGGCCATTGGCGTGTCCTGCGGGTCGACTGGCGAGCCCGGGCGTACCCGTTGCAGGCCCTTGACGACGATGCGGTCATCCTTGCTCAGGCCGTTGCGCACGATGCGCAGGCCTTCGAGTTTCGGCCCCAGCTCGACGGCGCGATAGGCGGCCTTGTTGTCCTTGTCCATGACCAGCACGAACTTCTTGCCAAGGTCGGTACCAACCGCTTCGTCGTTGATCAGCACCGCCGAGTAAGTGGCGCTGCCGACCAGTTTCAGGCGTGCATACAGGCCCGGGGTGAACTGCCCGTCGCGGTTGTCAAACACCGCACGGCCACGGATGGTGCCGGTCTTGGGGTTGACCTGGTTGTCGACGAAGTTCATCTGGCCCAGGTGCGGGTTGCCGTTTTCGTTGGACAGGCCCAGGTACACCGGGGTGCTCTGGCCGCGTTGACCGTCGCGCGCCAGCTGGGTGTACTTGAGGTACACGCGCTCGTCGGCGTCGAAGTAGGCATAGACCTTGTCGGTGGAGACCACGCTGGTCAGCGGTGTGACGTCGGCGCTGACGATGTTGCCGGCGGTGAACTGCGCGCGGCTGACCCGGCCGCTGATTGGCGCGGTGACGCGGGTGAAGCTTAAGTTAAGGCGCGCCAGGTCCAGCTGCGCCTGGATTGCGGCGACGCCGGCGCGGGCTTCGGCCGCGGCGCTGGTGCGCGACTCGGCAAGTTCGGCGGAAATCGCGTTGCTGCTGCGCAGGCGTTCGCCGCGCTGGGCTTCGTTTTCGCTGCGGATGGCGGTGGCGCGGGCTTGTTGCAGTTGGGCTTCGAGGCGGCGGACCTCAGCCTGGAACGGACGCGGGTCGATCTGGAACAGCAGATCGCCTTTTTTTACCTGGGCGCCTTCGGTGAAGGCCACCTGGTCGATCTGCCCGGAGACGCGCGGGCGCACCTCGACGGTCTCCGGCGCCTCCAGGCGGCCGGTGAACTCGTCCCATTCGTTGATCGGTTGTTCCAGTACCTTGGCCACGCTGACCTTGGCCGCCGCCGGCGCCTGCACGGCCTCCGGGGTGCGACCGCAGGCACTCATCACCAATACAGCCAATAGAGCAAGGGGGTAACGCAAAGGTTTGAGTGACTGTTCCATGGGGAGTCCGCCAATTTATTGATAGTGGGCGGATTCTGCGATTTGTAACTATTAACGACGAATCGAATGGGGCGAAGGTTATTATCATCGGGAATGATATGAGGGCAACGGCAGGTGCCCACAATGAACTTGGATGCACCGATCCTGTGGGAGCTGGCTTTGCCAGCGATGGGCTGCGCAGCAGCCCCCGGCTATCCTGAGATTACAGCGACTGCAAAAACGCCCGCAACGCCCGCCGATCACCAGCCACCAGTGCCTTGAAGCGCTCCCGCGCCACTTGCGCCTCCCCGCCATGCCACAACACCGCCTCCTCAAGCGTACGCGCCCGGCCATCATGCAGATACCCGGCGCCGTTGTTGATCCGTTCGAGCAAGCCCAGCCCCCACAGCGGCGCGGTACGCCACTCGCGGCCGCTGGCCAGGTAGTCGTCGCGCCCATCGGCCAGGCCCGGCCCCATGTCATGCAGCAACAGGTCGCTGTAAGGTTCGATCTGCCGCGCTGACAACAGCGGGTACAGCGGATGCTGGCCCGTGGTCAGGCGCGGGCGATGGCACTGGGCGCATCCCGCTTCATTGAACAGCCGCTCGCCACGCTGCACCTCGGGATTGTCCAGGCCTCGCCGCGGCGGTGGCGCCAGATGCGCCAGGTAGAAGTGCAGGTCACCCAGTTGCAGGGCATCGAGCTCCGGCGCACCGCCACTGACCGCCTGGCGACAGTCCTGTTGCATCGACGTGCAGTTCTGTTCAGGGTACAGCGGCGAAGTAATCCCCAGGTCGCCGTGCAGGGCGCTGGCAATCTGCTGACGCAGGTCCGGCTGGTTCGATTTGAGGCCGAAGCGCCCGGCCTCAAGGCGCTGGCGCTCGACGCTCCACACCTGGTTGACGCGGCCTGTCACGCCATCAGGTTTAGGTGCGTCGGCCAGCGCTTGCAGGGTGCTGGCCTCGATGGCTTCGAGCAGGCCCAGGCCGAACACCGGCGAGCCGACCCGCATTGAGGTGTGCACGTTATCCAATGGACCATAGTTCAGCTCGCTGAAGCTCAGCCGTGGCGAACGCAGGCCGATGCGCTCACCATCCGCCAGGGTCACAAACTGCTCTTGCCAGCGGACATGCGCCCGGCCTTCACCGGCCACGCCGGGAATGGCCGATTCGTTGAGCTGATCACCATAGGCCGGATGCGGCAGTGGCCCGCCATGGGCATCGCGTCCGGGCCGCGACAGCCGCACCAGTAGCGTGCGCAGGGGCTCGTGGTCGCTGGCCGGGGCCTGGCCACGGCCATTTTTCGGGTGGCAGGCAATGCAACTGATGCGGTTGTACAGCGGCCCCAGGCCATCGACCGCTTCGTCCCGCGAGGGCGCGACTACCCAGGCCTGGCGGAACAGGCTGCGGCCGTGAAAGAAGCGCTCAAGCTGCTGCGGCTCGTCCAGCCCCGGTAAGGGCTGGGCGAAAGCTTCACGGCTGACGGCGGCGCTGGCGGGCTGGCTCAGCAGCGCGCCGAGCAGCAAGCAGATACCGCGCTTCACAGGCCCATGGCCGATAGCAGGCGTTCGGCCTGCGCCTGTTGCCGGGCGCTATGGAACTGCCAGGCGATTTCTTCGCGGCCGAGGGCATCCTGTTCGTTCGCCGGCTGGCGCTGCATGCCATGCTCCTGGCGCTGCGCAAACAGTGCCAGCAACGGCGCGGAGGCCGCATGTTCCTCGTCGATGGGCGGCACGCTGAGGAACTCGCGCACGGCGGTCAGGTCCCGGCCCTGTGCTTCGCCGGCATGCACCCGCGCCCACAACGCGCCGAGGCGCTCATGGGGTTGCCCAAGCCATTGATCGAACAGCGAAGTGATCAGCGCCAGGCGCTCGCGCGAGCTGTCGTCGGTGTAGGCATAGACGCCCTGGCGGGCGGCGGCGAAGGGGTCGTGATAGTCCGCCGGCAAGTCGGCGTAAACGCTGGGGCGCACCGGCAATTTGCGGATGTCCGGGTCGGCCAGCAGGCGTTGACCTTCAGGCGACAATACAAAGCGCACGAAGGCTCGTGCGCCCTCGACCTGCGTGGCCTGGCGAGGGATGGCGATATGCGCCGGGTTGAGCCCGCCATGGGCCGGGTAGATGAATTCGACCGTTTCGCCATTGCTCGCCGCTGAGGCCACGAAGAAGTCGATCGACACCCCCACCACCGAGCGCCCGCTGGCCACCTCGTCACTGACCAGGGTGCCGCCGCGACTGACCAGCCGCGATTGCCCGGCGAGTTCGCTCCACAGTGCCCAGCCTTTATCCCAGCCGTAGGCCTGCAAAACGATATCCAGCAGCACCGGGGCAAAGCCGACCCGCGCAGGGTCGGGCAGGGCGACGCGTCCGCGCAGGCGGGCATCGAGCAGGTCAGGCCAGTCTTGCGGGGCGGGCATGTTCAGCTTGGCCAGTTCTTCCGGGTTGATGGCAAAGCCGTAACCGGCAAGCTCGGTGGCCTGGTAGCGCGCTGCGCGATCGCGCAGGGCGATGCCGCCAATGCGCGGCGGCAAACCGTCCAGCTCGACCCCTAGCGGTTGCCAGCCAGCGTCCTGGGCCAGGCGCTTGAAGTTGCCCGGCGATGGTGCCCAATAGACATCGACCCCGCCCTGATTGGCCTGACGCAGATAGGGCAGGGCATCGAAGCCCTGGCGCCAGAGGATCTGCAGGCGGTAATCGGGGTTGGCGCGCTCGAAGGCCTCTTCGAAGCGCGTCATCATCTCCTCGGGGTAGCTAGTCAACACCACCACCGGCTGCGGCGCGCCCGCCCGGGCACTGCCTGCACCCAGCAGCAGCGCCAGCAGCCAGGCCTTAGAGCGGCACATTGAACTGTACGAAGTAGCTGCGGCCAATTTCCGGGTATCCCTCGCTGTATTCATAAAGGCGATCGAACAGGTTGCGGATGCCCGCTTCGATGCGCACGTCGTTGCTGAAGCGGTAGCCGCTCTTGAGGTTGTATACCGCGTAGCCGCCGCTCATCTGGCTGCCATCGGACATGTTGTAGCGCCGCAACGCGGCTTCGACGCCGGCGGTGTGGCGCCAGGCATCGAGGTTCAAGCTGGCCGAGGCAAACAGGTTGTGGCGCGGTGTGTCGATCGGGTGCAGCTCGGGGTTGCTGCGGTTTTTCCGGTCCAGGTAGGTGTAGCTGGTGTTGAATTCCCAGTTGCCCAGATCGCCGCGCAGGCCCAGTTCGACGCCCTGGTTACGCGCCTTGGCAATGTTCTGGTACTGACCGCAGGGCGCTGCGCAACCGGCGACCGGGGCAACGGTGACCTGCTGGATGGAGTCTTCGATGTTGCTGACGAACAGCGCCGTGTCGAGGGTCCATTGGCGGCTGATCGCGCCGCTGTAGCCCAGCTCGTAGTGGGTGGCGCGTTCGGACTTCAGATCGGGGCTGGGGATCACCGTGCCAAAGCGGGTCGAGTAGCGGTCCTTGATGGTGGCAAAGCGGCTCTTGCGCGCCACGGTCAGGCGCACCTGGCCGTTGTGGTCGATGTCCAGCAGCGGGCCGGTGTTGATGAACAGGCCCAGCTGGCTATTGACTGCATCGTCGCTGCCGGTCGGCTCGTCATACAGGGTCTTGACCCGGGGCGAGGCGGCGCTGGTGCCGAAGTTCTCGGCCTCAAGGCTCTTGCGGTAGTTGTACGACACCCCGCCGACCACGCTGAAGATGTCGTTCAGGCGCAGGGTGTCTTCCAGGGCGATGGCCTGGGTCTGGTCGCGAAAGTGGGTTTGCGGGTCGCTGCCATCGCGCGAGCGGTGCACGTCTTCCTTGAAGTGATAAGCGATGCCCAGGCGGTTGCCTTGGCTCAGGGCCAGGTCGCCCTCGACCGAGAAGCCGGTGGACTCATCATCGTATTTGCTCGTGAACCCGGGCTGCATCGCGCCATGGACACCGTTGTTGTAGACAAAGCTTTCCAGCGAGTTCTTGAAGGTGTCGCGGTACACCCGGGTTTTCAGGCCGTGCTCGCCGAAGCGTGTATTGGTGGCCAGGAACAGGCTGGTCTTGTCCCACTGCGGCCACTCCCACCAGCGCTTGCGCTGGCCGGTGGCGGGCAGGTCGCCGGCGTAGGGCGGCTGGCCCTTGCGGCCTTCCTGCTGGACATAGCCGAGCACGTACTCGTCGGTGTCGTTGGGGGTAAAGCCGAGCTTGAAACTGAACTTGCCGTCGCGCTTGTTGCTGTTTTCCCGGCGGCCCTTGCCTTGCTGGTTGTTGGTTGGCTCGAAGTCGTCGGGCAGCATCGTGTAGTCATAGTCGACATAGGACACGCCGCCCTGCATCCACCAGTTGCCCTGGTTGGAGCCCAGGTTGGCGTAGCTGCGATAGGCGTTGACGTTGCCGTGGTCGGTCAGCTCCAGGCCACCACCGACTTCACCTTCAAAGGCCTCGGTGGGCCGCCGGGTGATCAGGTTGATCGCCCCACCCAGGGTGTTGGGGCCGTATAGCAACGAGGCGAAACCCTTGGCCACTTCGATGCGCGACAGGTCGTAGGTGGTGAAGCGTCCCAGGTCGATGTTGCCGTCATAGGGCACGTAGGTGGGGATGCCGTCGATATACACCGGCACCTGCAGGCGGTCAAAACCGCGCACGTACACCACCTGCTCGGCGCGCCCGCCCATGTAGGCGAGGTTGACCCCGGGCGCCAGGGCCAGGGCGCGGTCGACGGTCTCGCGATCCAGCAGGCGCATGTCTTCGAGCTCGACGACGCTGCTGCCGGTGGCGAGCGCTTCATCCTGGGGGGCCCAAATCTGGATTTCACCGAGGCTGAAGGTTTTCTTCTGCTCGGCCACGGCAGCCTCGGCGCTGAAGGCGGCCAGGGCGAGCAGCAGGGTACGGGGGGCGAACGGGGTCATGACGCTCCTTTGTCGGCATCGTTATATATTTTTTTATATAGCGCGTAGCGCAAAACGACCGACAGCTCCCTCCCCGGAGCCGTCTGATCGTATCGATCAAGCGGGTACGCGCCACGGCAGAACGCCGCAGATACTAGAGCCAGGCGAGCAAATTGACAACGCTATATAAGAATTTATATAGCGTATGGCTTACATGCGGATCAGCGTTTGCATTCGGCCAGCACCACCTTGCAGGTCTTGGGCTGGCCGCCGGAGCGCCCGGCGTAGCGGATACAGTTGTTCATGGATTTCTGCCGGGCGATCTGCAAAGTCGGGCCCCACGCCAGGCCGCCTTCGCCGGCTGTGGGCACGGCTTTGGCGTGGCAGTTGGAACCGGCGTTGGCGGCCAGGTATTTGGCCTTGGGTTTGCTCGAGCAACCGGCCGTGAGTGCCAGGCAGAGGGCGAGCAGGCAGGTGGTGAAGAGGGTAGTGTTCATGTCAAAGGCAGTCCGGATCGCCGAAGGGGGCTGTGCCCGGGTTGGCTACCGGTCAATTCAATTATAGGGGCTTAACGCAATTCTGGTGTAGCGAGGCTGGTATCAGCTTGGCTCCAGCAAACCTGACTTCGAAGATACGCCAGTGCAGGCGGCGCCCGTAACTTCGCGACTTCAGGAGGCCGAGCGTAGGTGCCTGTAGGGGCAGTGCGTAGCACCTTCGGCGTTAGCCGAAGACGCGAGACGTAGACTTTGCGAAGCAAGTCGTAGGCCGCGATGCCCCGGAAGGTGCCGAAGCGAGGGGACCTGAAGCGCAGCGTAGGGCCGTATGCTGGAGCAAGCGGTTTTGCCTACTTTTCCCAAGAGAAAAGTAGGCCGCCGTAAGGGCGGAAGGGGCCATCAGCGACGCCACAGCGAATGGATAAGCTCACAACTCACACCCCATTCAAGCCTGCAACGCCAACTGCATCCCCGCAAGCTTAATGCAGGTCTCCTCGTATTCGCTGGCCGGATCCGAGCAGGGCACGATGCCGCAGCCGGCGAACAGACGGGCCTGCTCGCCATTCAACAGCGCCGAGCGCAGGCCGACGATGAATTCGCCGTTGCCCCGCGCGTCCAGCCAACCCAGGGGCGCGGCGTACCAGCCGCGGTCAAAACCTTCGCAGTGGCGAATATGCGCCATGGCCTGCTGGCGCTCGTGGCCGCCGACGGCGGGTGTCGGATGCAAGGCTTCAACCACTTGCAGCAGGCTTGTTTGCGGGCGCAGGCGACCTTCGATCACCGTACTCAGGTGCTGGACCCGACTCAGGCGTTGCACCGAAGGTGTCGCCGGTACCTGCAACTGGCTTGCCCACGGCGCCAGGCTGCTTTCGATGATCTGCACCACCAGTGCATGTTCGTGGCGGTTTTTCTCGCAGGCCAGCAGCGCCTGTGCCAGTTGCGCGTCGTGTTGCGGGTCGGGATCGCGGCGGCTGGTGCCGGCCAGCGCCAGGGTCTGCAGGCGGCCGTCGTCAAGCTTGACCAGGCGTTCCGGCGAGGCGCCGATAAAGCAGCGTTGCTGGCGGCGAAAGCCGAACAGGTAGGCCGCCGGGTCGTTGCTGGCCAGGCGCGCCAGGGTGCGTCCCGGGCTGACGGCATGGGAAAACTCGCTGAGCACTTCGCGCGCCAGCACCACCTTTTTCATCGAGGTGTCGCGCAACGCGTCCAGGGCCTGGACGATTTTGCTCTCCCAGCAAGCCCGCGGCAGGCTCTGGTCACGGCGGTGCTGCGCGGGCGGCGTAATAACCGGCGCCGACAGGTAGCGATCCATCAGGCCGTGCCACTCATTGAGCACATGCTCGCAGCGACTGTCGGCATTGTCCGCAGGCCCGACCAACTGCTGGCACAGCAACCAGCAGGCATCGCCATCGCGCATCAACAGCAAGGTCATCAGACGCATCGAGGCGTCGCCGAAGCCTTGCCAGGCACTGCTGGCTTCAATCTGGTGATCGAAGCGAAAGCCACCACAGAGCAGCGGTGGCTGCGGGCCGTGGATCACCGCACTGCGCAGCCAGTGCTGCCACTGCTGGTCAACGCTGGCGAACCGCTGCTCGCCAGCACCGCTGATCTCTGCGGCCACGCCCCAGCCAAACAGGCTCCTGCCGCCATCAGCCGCGCGCCAGAAAATGGCCTCGGCGCACGGCTGGTCGACCCGGCAAAACAGTTCAAGCAGGTCCACCGCATCGATCGCCAGGGCGTAGCTGGCGAGCACCGGCTCAGCTTGCAAAACAGCGCGCTGGCGGGCCTGTTCGAAGACGTGTGCCAGCTCGCCGCGGTGCGCCTCCAGTCGGGTCAGGGTCTTCATGCCGGGACCCTCATGCTGCGCCAGTGCAAGACCTGCTGGGCGATGTACCAATGAATGATCTGGGCGAACAGGGTTTCGACAAAGTGTGCATCCAGCCCGGCTTCTTCGGCCCACAGGCGCCGTTGCGGGAGCATCTGGGCGACGCGCTCGGGCGCGGCGATGCTGCTTTCGGTCGGTTTGAAACGGGCGGCGGCTTTGACGTAAGCCATGCGGTGGCGCATGAGTTCGATGATCTGCTGGTCCAGTGAGTCGATGGCGATCCGGATGTCCGGCAGGCCTTCACAAGTGTCAGGGGATTTCATCAGAGGGCTTCCTCAAGGGCAGGTGATGTCAGCGGGCGACGGCCGAGCAGGCTGGCCGCCAGGGCATCGAGCAGCGCCTGGCGCTGCTCGATGAGGTAGAAGTGCTCGCCCTGCCAGCGCTGCAGGTGCAGTGGCTGGAGGCTCGCGGCTTGCCAGGCCAGGGCTTCGCCGAGGTCGATCTCCGGGTCCTGCTCGGGGTAGAACACGGTGATGCGGCTGTTGAGCGGCTGCGGCGCAGCGCAGCGGTAGGTTTCGACAATCTGGTAGTCATGGCGCAGGCTGGGCAGGAACATCTCGCGCAGGGCCGGGTCTTCGAGCAATGGGTTGGGCCGGCCCGACAGCCGCCGCACATCGTTCAGCAGGGCCTGGTCGGGGCCGCTGTGCAACTGCCCGCCACGCTGGCGCTGCGGCGCCGGGTGGGCGGAGACGAACAGCTGCTCGACGGCGATTGTCTGCTGCGCCAGGCGCACCGCCACTTCATAGGCGACCACCGCGCCGAGGCTGTGGCCGAACAGCGCCAGCGGCCGGTCGGCATAGCCACGCAGCGCAACGCTCGCGGCCTCGGCCAGGCTGGGCATATCGCTCAGGCAGGCTTCGCCGAAGCGGTCTTCACGGCCCGGGTACTGGATGGCCAACAGGTCGATATCGGCGGGCAGGGCGCTGGCCCAGTCGCGGAAAAAACTCGCACTGCCGCCGGCATGGGCAAAGCACACCAGGCGCCAGCGCGGCATCGGCGTCAATCGATACGGACGCACCCAGCGCTCGCCCTGGGACAGCAGCCCGGGCATCACGAGGCGGCGCTCGCGCAGTTGGCGTCGAGCCAGGCCTGACGCAGGATCGCGCGCAGGTCCTTGCGGCTGACTTTGCCGACCCCGGTCTGCGGGAATTGCGGCACGAACTCGATGCGGTCCGGCACTTTGAAGGCGGCCAGGCCCTGGCTGCGCAGGTGCTGCTTGAGGCCAAACGCCGAGGGCGCCGGATCGCGGGCGACGATAAAGGCGCAGGTGGATTCGCCCAGCACCGCGTCGGGCATCGCCACCAGGGCCGCGTCATGCACCTGGGGATGGTTGATCAGCAGGTTTTCCACTTCTTCGGCGGCGACCTTTTCGCCGCCGCGGTTGATCTGGTCCTTGTCCCGCCCCTCGACCACCAGGTAGCCCTCGGCGGTACGCCGCACGCGGTCACCGCTGCAATAGAACCCGTCGGCGGTGAAGGCCTTGGCGTTGTGTTCGGGCAGGCGGTAGTAGCCACGAATGGTGTAGGGGCCGCGCACTTGCAGCTCGCCGACCTCACCGTCGGGCACCGGCTGGCCCTGTTCGTCGACGATGCGCACTTCGTCATCGGCGCACAGCGGCCGGCCCTGGGTATGCAGGATCAACTCCTCGCGGTCATCCAGGCGGGTGTAGCAGAGCAGCCCCTCGGCCATGCCCAGCACTTGCTGCAAGGTGCAGCCGAGTACCGGCGTTACCCGCGCCGCCGCAGTGCTGAGCAGCTTTGCGCCACCGACCTGGAGCAGGCGCAGGCTCGACAGATCGGCCTGGCGCTGGGCCTGGGCGTCGAGCCAGAGCATGGCCAGCGGCGGCACCAGCGCGGTGACGGTGACGCGCTCGGCGCTGATCAGGGCGAAGCAGGTGTCCGGGTCGGGACGGCGGCTGCACACCACCCGGCCGCCGGCGAGCAAGGTGCCGATCACCCCGGGGCAGCAGAGGGTGAAGTTGTGCGCCATGGGCAGCGCGGCCAGGTACACGCTGTGGCTGTCGAGGCCACAGACCGCGCTGCTGGCGCGCACGTTGTAGAGGTATTCGGCGTGCCGGCGCGGAATCAGCTTGGGCGTGCCGGTGGTCCCCCCCGACAACTGGAAACAGGCCACCGCCTCGGGATCGCCGGCGTCCTGCTCCATTGCTTCGCCGCTGTACAGCGTGTTGAGGGCAGTGAACTCTTCGGCGTCACCGTCGATCAGCACATGCCGCAGGTGCGGGTTGCCAGTGCGCAACTGGCGCGCCATCTGCCGGCAGTCGAAACCTTCGAGCTTATCGCAGCCGATGTAGGCCACCGCCTGGGCGAAGCTACAGAAGCCGCCGATCTCGTGCTGGCGGTGGGCGGGCAGGGCAAGGATCGGCCGCGCGCCGAGACGAAACAGGGCAAAGCACACTTCGACAAAGGCGCTGCCATTGGGCAGGTGCACCACCACGTTGTCACCGGCTTTGAGGCCAAGGGCTCGCAAGCCACCGGCCAGGCGTCGGCAGCGCTCAGCCAGGCTGGCGTAGCTCAGGTGCAGGGCGCCGTCGCTGATGGCGATCGCTGCCGGATTGCGCGCAACGGCGGCGTCGAGGGCCTGGGCAAAGGTCTGCGCTTGCCAGTAGCCGGCCTGGCGGTAGCGCTCGGCAAAGGCGGGCGGCCAGTCGGGAGCATCGCCCAAGGCGTCTGGCATGGGGGTCGAGGTGTGCAATGACATGAAATCTCCTATTTGTAGAAATAATTGGCTACAAATGTCTTAATGAGATCTATTATCATTATCCTTCGCCGAGGGCTTCTCAACGCCAAGGCTTTCGGTGCCGCGACTTTTTCATTAGATGAAATACGCAGTGGCTTCAAACAGGGAGGTTAAGGGTTTACAAACCTCCCGTCATTTCAGGTCAGGCCCCCACGTAATGGCCTCAGGAAAAGGGAAAACCCAATGACTATTACGATCATCGCCCCCACTCACCCGGAGAAGCAGGCCGAACCCAAGGGCAACCAACCCGGCACGGTCTACCTGGAGCCGCACATGACCCTGGTCACCGGCACCTTATGGTCAGAGAGCGAGGCCTGGGTCGAAGACCCGCTGGAGCGCGGTCTCAAGCTGATCCTGGTGCAGAGTGGCGAGTTGTCCTGTCGAATCCCCGGGCACGCCGAGCAATCGATCCGTGGCCCGAGCCTGTGCACCATCGTCAATGACGGGGAGTTCACTTCCTCGCAGATCTACGGCACCTCGACGCCGCTGCGCTACACCATCGTCCAGCTCGACCTGGAGTCCCTTGACCGTCACCTGGGCATGGCCCCGCGCAAGTTGCTGGCCGCCAAGGGTGGCGATCCCTACATGATGGTGCGCCCGGCGCCGCGAGCGATGCAGGCCCTGGCCACGCAGATTGCCACCTGCCCGATGCAGGGCCCGAGCCGTTCGTTGTACCTGGGTGGCAAGGCCCTGGAACTGACCGCGCTCAGTGCCCAGTTTTTACTGGATGAACGCGCCCAGCCAGAGCAGAAACTGCGCATCACCGCCTCGGATGTCGAGCGCGTGCACGCCGCCCGCGATCTGCTGGTGCGCTCGCTGCTCGAGCCGCCGAGCCTCAATGCCCTGGCCGCCCATGTCGGCATGAGCCCGCGCAAGCTCACCGCAGGCTTTCGCAAGGTGTTTGGCACCAGTGTCTTCGGCTACCTGCACGAGCATCGCCTGAGCGAAGCGCACCGCATGCTCAGCGATGAAGAGAGCAACGTTTCAACCGTCGCCTATGGCGTGGGCTACAGCCCGGCGCACTTTTCCATTGCCTTTCGCAAACGCTACGGCGTATCGCCCAGCGAGATCCGCTGACGCGCGCTGACTCTGAATCGAATAAAAAGGCCTGTGCATCTAAAGCCTTGAGCGCTTCCTGAAAACCTGCTTGCGATAAAGTCTCATTTGATAATGGCTTGCATCTTTGTGAGCCACGCAGACTTTATTTTCATGGGCTACAGGAAGCTTTTCATGCGCGAGCTGACAACAGCAGACACCCTCTCGGCCAACCCGCTGCGACCCTGGCTGATCGAAAACCTCGCCCAGTTGCTGGGCGCCTCGGTGGCTGAAATCGACAGCCTGGGCGACGAGCAAAACCTGCTTGGCTGCGGGCTCGATTCGATCCGCCTGATGTACCTGCAAGAGCGCCTGCGCAGCCACGGCCTGCAGGTCGAGTTTGCCCAGTTGAGCGCCGAGCCGAGCCTGGCCGCCTGGCTGGCGCTGCTGCACGGGCAAACCTTGCAACTTGCGCAGGTAACTGCCGTCGCACCTGCACCGGCAGGCGAGGAGGGTTTCGAGCTCAGCGCCGTGCAACAGGCCTACTGGCTGGGCCGTGGCGCCGCCGAAGTGCTGGGCAATATCAGTTGTCACGCCTGGCTTGAGTTCGACTGCCAGGGCATCGACCCGCAGCGGCTCGAAGCAGCGGTGAACCTGGTGCAAGCCCGCCACCCGATGCTGCGGGCCAGTTTCAACGACGGCCGCCAACGGATCCTGGCGGCGCCGACTACGCCGGTATTCGACCACCAGGACTGGCGTCAACAGTCGTCCCTGGGCGCGCAACAGGCCTGGGCCGAGTTGCGCCGCTGGCGCTCGCACCAGTGCCTGGCGGTAGAGGTGGGGCAGGTGATGCTGGTTGGTCTGGTGCACATGCCCGACGGCCGCGACCGGGTCTGGCTGAGTGTCGACCTGCTGGCCGCCGACGTAGAAAGCCTGCGCCTGCTGATGGCCGATCTGGGCCAGGCTTACCAAACGCCGGCGTTGCTGCCGGCGCCGCCGACCCTGCACTTTGCCGACTACCTGAGCCGCCGCCAGCAACGGCGCGCCGAGGCTTACGGCCGCGACCGCGAGTACTGGTGCCAGCGCCTGGCGCAGTTGCCCGATGGCCCGGCGCTGCCGCTGGCCTGCGCCCCCGAGTCGATCCGCGAACCGCGTTTCAGTCGCCAGGCGTTTGTCTTAAGCGTCGCTGAAACCGAGCGTTTGCAGCGCCAGGCCAGCGGCCACGGGCTGACCTTGTCCTGCGTGTTCGCCACCGCCTTTAACGCAGTGCTGGCGCGCTGGAGCGGGCAGTCGACGTTCTTGCTCAACGTGCCGTTGTTCGACCGCCATGATGACCATCCGGACATCGACCGGGCGATCGCCGACTTCACTACCTTGCTGCTGGTCGAATGCCAGGACGCCCCGCAGCTGCCCTTCGCCGAGGCGGTGCGCAAGTTTCAGCGCAGCCTGCACGCAACCATCGACCGCTCGGCCTACCCGGCGCTGGAAGTGCTGCGCGAGGGCCGCCGCCAGGGCCATCCGCGCTCGGCGCCGGTGGTGTTTTCCAGCAACCTCAATGAGTCGGGGTTTGTTCCGGCAAGCTTTCGCCAGGTGTTCGGCGACCTCGACGACATGCTTTCGCAAACCCCGCAGGTATGGCTCGATCACCAGTTGTACCGGGTCGAAGACGGCTTGTTGCTGGCCTGGGACAGCATCAGTGAGCTGTTCGCCGACGGTGTGCTGGAGGCGATGTTCCAGGCCTACATTGAATTGCTGCAGCGCCTTGCCGACAGTGACTGGAGCCTGCCGCAACCGGTGCTCCTGCCGCTGGCGCAACAGGCCCGCCGCGAGCGCCAGAACAGCGTACCGGCACTGGCTCCGGGGCGCGGCCTGCTGGACGACTTTTTCCGCCACAGCAGCCAGCGCCCGGATGACCTGGCGCTGATCTGTGGCGCCCAGCGTTGCAGCTACGGCGAACTGGCCACGCGCGCGCTGCGGGTGGCTGCTGGCTTGCTGGAAGCCGGCATGCGCCAGGGCGAGGCGGTGGAAGTCTGCCTGCCGCGCGGGCTCGGGCAGATCGTCGCGGTGTTCGGCGTGCTCGCGGCAGGCGGCTGCTATGTACCGGTCGATACTGCGCAACCGCCGGCGCGCCGTGGCTTGATCGAGTCGGCGGCGGGCATCAGCCTGGTGATTGCCGAGCAAGCACCGACGCCCACGGCCGGCGGCCCGTCGTTGCGCTGGCTGGACCTGGCGCAGCTGGAGCGGTGCGCGCCATTGGCAGCGCCGCGTGCAGTAACACCCCAGGCCAGTGCCTATGTGATCTACACCTCAGGCTCCACTGGCGTGCCCAAGGGCGTCGAGGTCAGCCATGGCGCGGCGATCAATACCATCGACGCCTTGCAGGCCGAACTCGGCATCGACCGCGAGGACTGCCTGCTGGCAGTGTCTGCGCTGGATTTCGACTTGTCGGTATTCGACCTGTTCGGCGTACTCGGGCAGGGCGCCCGCCTGGTGCTGCTGCAACCGGAGGAAACCCGCGACGCGGCGCGCTGGGCGCAGTTGATTGCCGAGCACCGGGTGAGCCTATGGAACTCGGCGCCGGCGCTGTTGGAAATGGCCCTGGGTATTGCCGCCGGCGACTGTCATTACAAGAGCCTGCGGGCGGTGTTGCTCTCGGGCGACTGGATTGCCCTGGACCTTGCCGCGCGCCTGCGCCGCCACGCCACCGCGCAGTGCCGGGTGTATGGCCTGGGCGGCGCCACCGAGGCCGGGATCTGGTCGAACCTGCACAGCATCGACGAAGTGCCGGGCCAGTGGACTTCGATCCCCTATGGCAAGCCCCTGGCCGGGCAGGCCTATCGGGTGGTCGATGACAGCGGTCGGGATGTGCCCGACCAGGTGGTCGGGCAATTGCTGATCGGCGGTGCCAGCCTTGCCCGTGGCTATCGCAATGATCCGCAGCTAACCGCCCAGCGGTTTCGCAGCGACGAGCACGGGCGCTGGTACCACACCGGCGATCGCGGGCGCTTCTGGGGCGATGGCACCATCGAGTTTCTCGGCCGTATCGACCAGCAGGTCAAGGTGCGTGGGCAACGCATCGAACTGGGTGAGATCGAGGCGGCGCTGAGCGCCCATCCGTTGATCGACAGCGCCTGCGCCGCGGTGTTGCCAGGCCCTGTCGCAAGCCTCGGCGCGGTGCTGGTGATCAACCCGGCGCCGGTTACCGTGGCCACGGATGCCCTGCAAGACCGCTCAATGCTGGACGACACTTTGCAAGCTGAAGCACGGGTTACCGCCGAGCTGCTGCAACGCCTGCTCAATGGCCAAGCGTTGCCGGCGCCGGCGTTGCTGGATACCTGGCGCCAGTGGTTGGGCGAACAATCCACTCAAGCCATGAGCCTCGGTGACGCCCTGGCGCAACTGGGCTGGCGCGAGGCCGACCTGCAGGCCATGGTCGCTTCGCTGCAGTCGCTGTCAACGGCCGAGGATGGCGGTGCGCAGGTGCTGTTCGACCGGTTGCTGGCACCCCAGGCGATGGCGCTGAACCTGCCGGCCGGGCGCCAGTTGCTCGATGCCATGAGCCAGGCTGTACAGCAGCAGTGCAGCGCCCATGCCGGGCCGTTGAAGGTCGCGGTGCTGGATGTGCGCGGCGGCCAGTTGCTCGAACAATGGCTCGAACACCTGAGCCACTGCGACTTGCAATTGACCTTGTTCGAAACCAGCCCCGGCCTCCTGGCCGCCACTGCCGGCAAGCGCCCGGGCACTGCCAGCCAGCTGCTGGTGGACGGCCTGCTACTCGTCGAGCAGTGCGCGCAGTACGACCTGGTGATCAGCTTCGCCGCCTTGCACAGCTATGCGCAACCGGTCGACTGCCTGAACCTGGCCCAGGCGCTGCTCAAGCCGGGCGGGCGCCTGCTGCTGGCCGAGCTGTTGCGTGACTCGCCGCTGAGGCTGGTCAGCGCAGCGCTGCTCGACAGCCGCACGCCGGTCTTGGCGGATGCGGCGCAGATTGCGCGGCTGCTCGGCCGCAGCGGCTTTGCCCAGCTGCACAGCCTGTGGCAGAACCCGGCGATGCTGCTGGTCAGCGCCACGGCGGCGCTTGATGCCTTGAACGCCGACAGCCTGCAGCACTGGCTGCAACAGCGCCTGCCGCAGGCGATGCGCCCCGAACACCTCTGGTGCCTGCCGCGCCTGGTGCTCAATGCCAATGCCAAGATCGACCGCAAGCGCCTGCAAGTCTGCATGACGCAAGCGTTGCAGCGCCAACAGCCGGCCAGCAGCGTCGAAGGCGAGTTGAGCCCGACCCTGCAACCCTTGGCCGGGTGCTGGGAGGCGGTGCTGGGACGCCCGGTGCGCAGTGCCCAGGGCAGTTTTTTCAGCCTCGGCGGCGACAGCCTGCTGGCGACCCGGCTGCTGGCCAGCGTGCGCGAGCAACTGGGCATCAGCTTGCGCATGAGTGACTTCTACCTGCAGCCGACCCTGGCCGGCATGGCCGCGCTGCTGGCCCGCAGTGCCGCCGTAGAGGAGGGCGTGCTATGAGCCTGGATGACCTGTTGCACATCTGCCGTGAACGCGAGATCGAACTCTGGGCCACTGAAGGCCAGTTGCATTTTCGTGCGCCGCAAGGGGCGCTGGACCCGGCCCTGGCCGAACGCATCCGCGCCCAGCGCGAGGCGCTGATGGTGCATTTGTTGCCACGTTCGCAGTGGTGCTCGCAACCCGATCAGGCGCTGCTACCCTTTGCCCTGAGCGCGGTGCAGGGCGCCTACGTGCTGGGGCGCAACCCGGCGTTCGACTATGGCGGCAATGCCTGTCACCTGTATGTTGAATACCCCTGGCCGGCCACAGTCGACAGCGAGCAACTGAACCAGGCCTGGAACGCCCAGGTGCAGCGCCACCCGATGCTGCGGGCGCTGGTGCAGGACAACAGCCGCCAGTGCGTGCAGGCCCAGGTGCCTTGGCAACGCTTGCCGCTGCATGACCTGCGCCAGGCCTCGGCGCAGGTATTCGACGCGCACCTGCAGCAGGTGCGCGAGCGCCTCGATCACGCCTGTCATGCCCTCGACCAGTGGCCGATCCTGCTGCCGGAGCTGAGCCTGGGCGCCGAGCGGGCGATTCTGCATTGCTCGGTGGATTTCACCCTGATCGACTACGCCAGCCTGCAACTGCTGCTGGTGGAACTGAGCCAGCGCTACCTGGAGCCGAACCGGCACTGGCCGGTGCTGGAGGCGACCTTTCGCGACTACTTGCAGCATGAACAGCAGAGCCGTGAAAGCGCCGCCTGGCAGCGCGACAAGGCTTGGTGGCTGGCACGCCTGGACAGTTTGCCGGGGCGCCCGGACCTGCCCCTGAGCGATGACGCCGGGATCACCTCGCGGCGCTTTCAGCATCACCATGCCAGCTTGAGCGTGGCCCAGTGGAATGCCCTCTGTGCCCTGGCCAGCGCCCAGGGCTTGAGCGCGGCGGGGGTGACCCTGGCGGCGTTCGCCGAGGTCATCGGGCGCTGGAGCCAGAGCGCTGACTTTTGCCTCAACCTCACCGTCCTCAACCGCCCGGACCTGCACCCGCAACTGGGCCAGGTGCTGGGCGACTTCACCGCCTTGAGCCTGCTGCAGGTCAATGGCGCCGGTGGTGCCAACTTCGTCCAGCGGGCGCGGCGCATCGGCGCGCAGTTGTTCGACGACCTCGACCACAGCCGCTTTACCGGGGTCGAGGTATTGCGCGAACTGGCACGGGTCCGGGGCCGCGGCGCCGACCTGATGCCGGTGGTATTCACCAGCGGCATCGGCAGTGTCGAGCGCCTGCTGGGCGATTCTGCGCGTTTGTTGCAGCCGCCGAGCTACATGATCAGCCAGACCCCCCAGGTGTGGATCGATTGCCAGGTCAGCGACCAGTACGGCGGTTTGCAGATCGGCTGGGACGTGCGCGTCGGCGTCCTGCCGGACGACATGGCGGCGCAGATGTTCGAGGCCTATGTCGACCTATTGCAGCGTCTGGCCGACGATGCGCAACTGTGGCAGCTGCGCGGCGATATTGTCTTGGCGCAGCAGCGGGCCGCGCCTCTGTCGGCGGCGAAAGCCGAGGATCGCAACATCGCCAGCGGCTTTGCTGGTCAGGCGTTGCGCAGCCCGGATGCGCCGGTGATCAGCGATCGCGACGGCGTTTACAGCTATCGCCAGGTCGCCCAGCACGCCGATGCCGTGCGCGCGGCGCTGGAGGCCCTTGATGTTGCCCCCTGCGCGCGGGTGGCGGTGATGCTGCCCAAGAGCGCCTGGCAACTGATGGCCGTGCTCGGCATCAACCAAATGGGCGCGGCCTATGTGCCGATCGACATCCGCCAACCGGCCCTGCGCCGCGAAGCCATTTTGCGTGACGCCGGGATTGCTGCGCTCATCTGCCTGGAAACCGAAGTCTTGCCTGCAGGGCTTGTGCTGCCGCGCATCGCCATCGACAGCCTCGCCGCCGCCAGCCACTGGCCGCCCCGCGAACCACTGGCGGTGCAGGCTGGCGACCTGGCCTACATCATCTACACCTCCGGCTCCACCGGCACGCCCAAGGGCGTGATGCTCAGCCATGGTGCGGTGGTCAACACCCTCGACGACATCAACCAGCGCTACGGCGTCAATGCCCGGGACCGGGTGCTGGGGCTGGCGGAACTGAGTTTCGACCTGTCGGTGTACGACTTTTTCGGCGCAACGGCTGTGGGCGCGCAGGTGGTCTTGCCAGACCCCGAACGCGGCGCCGATCCTTCCCATTGGGTGCAGTTGATGGCCGAGTACGGCGTGACCTTGTGGAACTCGGTGCCGGCCCAGGGCCAGATGCTCATCGACTACCTGGAAAGCGAACCGGCAGCCATTCCCGGGCCACGTTGCGTGATGTGGTCTGGCGACTGGATTCCCACCACCTTGCCAACCCGCTGGTGGCAGCGCTGGCCCGACAGCCAGCTGTTCAGCCTCGGCGGCGCGACCGAGGCGGCGATCTGGTCGGTGGAGCACCCCATTCGCCCGGCCGACACCGCCTTGCCGAGCATCCCCTACGGCCTCGCCCTCAGCGGCCAGACCCTGGAAGTGCTCGACAGCCTCGGCAGGCAATGCCCGCCGGGGGTACGCGGCGAGATTCATATCGGCGGCCTGGGCCTGGCCCTGGGCTACGCCGAAGACCCGCAACGCACCGCCGAGCGTTTCATCACCCATGCCAGTGGCCGACGCCTGTACCGCACCGGCGACCTCGGCCGCTACCTGAACGAAGACGGCTTGATCGAGTTCCTCGGGCGCCAGGACGACCAGGTGAAAATCCGCGGCCATCGCATCGAGCTTGCGGAGATCGACGCCGCCTGGCTGGCCCATCCACAGATCGCCGCCAGCACCACCGTGCTGGTGGGCGAGCGTCATGAGCGTTCGCTGTGCAGCTTTGTCACTGCGCAAACTTCTGCCAGCGACGCACAGCGGGTGGGCGAGGAACTGGCCGAGGTTATGGCCAAGGCGCGCGATACCCTTGAACAGGCCGACTTCGGCCCGCGTGAAGAGATTCAAGCGGCCCTGGTGGCGCTGGACCGGGCGGCCGATGCCTCGTTGCTGCACTGGCTGGCCAGCAGTGGCTTGCTCGCAGAAGGCGAGGAGGTGGCCTTTGCCCCGCTGTGCCAGGCACTCAAGCTAGAAGCCGGCCAGCACCGGCTGCTGCAGCATTGGCTGACGCTGTTGACCGACAGCGGCTATTTGCAACGTGCGGGTGCAGGCTGGCGCTGCCTGGTAGACCCCGGCGCGTTCGACCAGGACCAGGCCTGGGCAGACTTCGCGCACTTGGCCCCAGCGCAGTTGTGGCCGGTGGAGCTGGTCGACTACCTGCGTGGCAGCGCCATGCGCCTGGCCGAGCAACTGGACGGCCGGCTGAGCCCGGCCAGCCTGATGTTTCCCGAGGGCTCGGCGCACATCGCCGAAGCCATGTACAACCGTGGCCTGCATGCCCAGGTGCTGCACCAGGCCATGGCCGAGGCGGTCAGGGCGATTGTTGCCCGTGAAGGCCAGCGTAGCTGGCGGATCCTTGAAGTCGGCGCCGGCACCGCGGCGGCCAGTGCCTCGATCATTGCTGCGCTGGCACCTTTGGCGGCGGCCGGGGTGCAGATCGACTACCTGTTCTCCGATGTCTCCAGCTACTTCCTCAACGCCGCCCGCGAACGTTTCGCCGACTACCCGTGGGTGCGCTTCCTGCATTTCGACATGAACAAGCCCGCCTGCGAGCAGGGCCTGCAGCCAGGCTCGGTCGACCTGCTGCTCAGCTCCGGGGCCTTGAACAATGCCCTCGACACTCCGCGCTTGCTGGCGGGCCTGCGCCCGTTGTTGCAGGCCGATGCCTGGCTGGTAATCCAGGAACTGACCCGCGAACACCGGGAAATCAGCATCAGCCAGAGCCTGATGATGGAGACGCCGCAAGACCTGCGGGCGAGCACCGGGCAATTGTTCGTGCACCGCCAGCAGTGGCTGGACTGGCTCAACGCCGAGGCGGGCGATCATGCCCAGGCCCTGGGATCAGCGGACAGCGTGTTGTCGTTGCTCGGCTACGACCTGCTGGTGGCACGGATGAAAACCGACCGGCCCGTGCTAGTCAGCCAGGACCTGTTGGCGTTTATTGCCGAGCGCGTGCCGCGCTACATGGTGCCGGCCCAGGTGCGGGTGCTGGATGCGCTGCCGGTGACTGCCAACGGCAAGATCGACCGTCGTGCCCTGACCCATCAGGCCCAGCAGCGCCAGCTGGAGCCGGTGCGCCAGGTGCGCAGCGAGGTTTGCGACGAGTTGGTCCAGCGCCTGATCGGGCACTGGCAGCGGGTGCTCGACTGCAACGAGCTGTCGGCCGATCAGGACTTCTTCGCCGCCGGTGGCGACTCGCTGCTGATCGCCCAGTTGATCGCCGGCTTGCGCGAGCAGGAACCCCTGGCCCGTGTACATCCCTTCGATCGCCTGCTGCGCTGGGCCCTGAGCCAGCCGACCCCGGCCGGCCTGGCCCAGCGTTTGCGCAGTGAATCAGGGGCTGAGGCGTCGGCCGCTGAACAGCCAGCAACGCCTGTTTTGGCAGCCACCCGGGCGCCGCTGGACGGGCGCGAGCGGGTCGACGCTTTGAGCGAGCTGGCCGCAGGCGAGGGCGTCGCCCGGGTGCTGGTGCATGAAGGCCTCGGCACGCTGTTGCCTTATCGTCGGCTGATCGCCGAGCTTGCCGGCAGCGGCCCGCTGCTGGGGCTGGCGGTGCACGACAGCGAGGCCTACCTGCGCCTGGCGCCGCAGCATGTCAACGCCACCCTCGGCAAGCGATATGCCCAGGCCCTGTGGGACAGCGGCCGGCGCAGCTTCGACCTGCTCGGCTACTGCTCCGGCGGGCTGGTGACCCTGGAGCTGGCCAAGGCTCTGCTGCAACTGGGCGCCGAGGTGCGCCGGGTGGACATTGTCTCCAGCTACCGCATCCCGTACCGGCTGGATGACGAGCTGCTGATCCTCTACAGCTTCGCCGCCACCCTCGGCCTGGACCCGCAGGCGCTTGGCTTGCCGTCGGCCGAGCAGTTGCAGGCGGCCCTGGCGAAGGTGTTGCAGGACTCGCCGCAACATCTACCTGCGGGCAGCGTGAGCGCAGCCTTGCCGGCGTTCGACGTTGCTCAACTCAAGGACCGAGTGCTGAGCGCCGCCAGCGGCATCGCCGACGAACAGCTGTACCGGGTCTTCGCCCATTCCGTACGGGCCAGCCACTACAGCGACAGTGCGCCTTACATCGGTGCCGTGCGCTTGTTTGTGCCCAGTGTCAGCAACCCTTTGATCGCCAATCACCAGGCCAGCCTGCAGGCCTGGTGGCAGGCCGCGTCGCTGGCGCCGCTCAGTGTGCAGACCCTGCACGGCAATCACTTCGATTGCCTGAACGCCGGGCTCAGTCGTTATCTGCTGGAGGAACACCGCTCATGAACACCCCCGTCAAAACCCTGGTCGTGGGCTCACGTTTCGGCCAGTTCTACGCCGCCGGTGTCGCCGCTGCCGAGCAGCTTGAACTGGTCGGTGTGCTCGGGCAGGGCAGCCGCCGTTCACAGGCCCTGGCCCGGCATCTTCGGGTACCGTGCTTCGATGCCCTCGAGCAGTTGCCCGATGATGCCCGCCTGGCCTGCGTGGCAGTAGGCGGCGCGGCGCGCGGCGAGCAGGGCCCGGCCTTGGCGCAAGCGTTGATGGCGCGGGGTATCGATGTATTGATCGAGCACCCGCTGTTGCCCCAGGAGTTGCACGAGCTGCTGCGTACTGCGGCACGCTTGCAGCGCCGTTGCCTGCTCAACAGCTTTTACCCGCAGTTGCCGTGGGTGGCGCGCTTCATCGAGCTGGGTCGGCAGTTGCATCGCCAGCAGGGCATCCGCCATATCGAGGCCAGTTGCGCGGTGCAGGTCAGCTTCGCCACCCTCGACATCCTGGCGGCGTTGTTGGAGTCGGTGGGGCCGTGGTCGCTGGACAACCTGGCACCGGCGCTGTCGCCGTGGCGCGATGTCAGCCTGGTGATGGCCGAGGTGCCGGTGTCGTTACGGGTGCTCAATGAACTGGCGGCGGCCGATGACGGGCGCATGCAGATGCTCCAGCGCATCAGCCTGGCCACCGACAGCGGCACCTTGCTGCTGGCCTCACCGCACGGGCCGCTGCTGTGGATGCCGGCGGTGCGTGCGCCGCACGAGGATGAGCACGGCTTGTTCGCACTGAACGCCAGCGCCTTGCCGTGTGTCGAGGTGGTCATGGATGCCGCCACGGACTGGGGGCAGGTCTACCGACAGGTCTGGCCGCAGGCGGCGGCCAATGCCCTGCAACCCTTGCTCGACGGTGTCGGCCTGGTGCGCCAGCAACAGCGCAGCCTGGAAGTGGTCGCGCTGTGGCAGCAGGTGACGGCCGCCATCGGCTTTCCGCAGACGCCCGCACAGGCCTTGCCAGCAGCCACCTTGGCGCAAGCCCTGGAGGGTTGCCAATGAACCTGCTGGGGCCTGAACTGCGGGCACTGTTGCAGCCATTTCGCGCGCGCTTGTGGCTGGCGGTGGCGGTGCAGGCCATCGCCGGGGTCAGCTCGCTGTTGCCGCTGATTGCCCTCGCGCACCTGGCCGACAGCCTGCAACAGGCGCCGCCGCTGGCACCGGGGGTGATGACCTGGATGTGGCTGGCGGTGCTCGGCTCGGCCCTGTGGCTGTGTGGCCAGACCCTGGCCCTGCACCTCACCCATGGCGTCGATGCCGACCTGTGCGAGCGTTTGCGCGTGCGCCTGGCCGAGCACCTTCAGCGCTTGCCGCTGGGCTGGTTCGCCCGGCTCGGGCCTGAGGGCGTGACCCGCTATGCCGAGCAGGACGTACGTGCATTGCACCAGTTGGTCGGCCATGCGCCGACCGATCTGGTCAACCTGCTGCTGATTCCCCTGGCCACCTTCGGCTACCTGCTGTGGAGCGACAGCGCCCTGGCGCTGTGGTGCCTGCTGCCATTGGCACTGGGGGTGCTGGGGTACTGGCGGCTGGGCTCGGCGCACTACCGCGAAGACGTCGAGCAGCGTAACGCAGCGATCCAGCAGTTGTTCAGCGACTACAGCCAGTTCGCCGCCAACTTGCGCCTGGTCCGCCAGTTCCCCGGGGCCGGCGTGCAGCGCAGCCTGCAAGAGGCGGTGCAGCATTTTGATCAGCGTTTCAGCCACTGGGTCAGCCGCGCCGGCCATCTCGCAGCGTTGGTCCAGGTGCTGCTCAGTGCGCCCTGGCTGCTGGCCTGGGTGGTGCTTGGCGCGCTGTTGCCGGGGCTGACCGAAGTCGGCGCGGCGCAGTTGTGTGCCTTTTTGTTGCTGGTTCGGGCCATGGCGGCGCCGGTGCTGGCCATGGGGCACGGCCTCGATGCCCTCAACAGCGCGCGGGTCAGTGCGCAGCGCTTGCAGGCAGTGTTGAGCACGCCGCCGCTGGCCGAGCCCGAGGCGCCGCAAGCGCCCAGGGACGCCAGCGTGGAAATGCGCGAGGTGTACTTCGCCCATGGCCAGGTGCCGGTGCTGGCGGCGATCAACCTGCGCCTGGAACCGGGCACCACCACGGCGTTGGTGGGGCCGTCGGGGGCGGGCAAAAGTACCCTGGCCGGGTTGATTGCGCGGTTCATAGACGTCGACAGCGGCCAGGTGCTGGTCGGCGGGGTGGATGTTCGGCAGATCGCCAGCGCGCAACTGCAACGTCAGCTGGCGCTGGTGTTCCAGCACGCCGGAGTGCTTCGCCTGTCGCTGGCGCAGAACATCGCTCTATACCAGCCCGACGCCAGCCTCGAGCAGATCCGCGAGGCTGCGCGGGCGGCCTGCCTGGACAGCCGGATCATGGCGCTGGCCAAGGGCTACGCGAGCATTGCCGGTGACGATGTGCAGCTATCGGGCGGCGAGCTGCAACGCCTGGCCATTGCCCGGGCGCTGCTTTCGAGTGCGCCGATCATGCTGCTCGACGAGCCGACCTCGGCCACCGATCCGCACACCGAGCGGGCCTTGCGCACGGCCCTGCACGAGGGCGCGGCCGGGCGCACCCGGCTGATCGTTGCCCACCGGCTGCAGAGCATCTGCCATGCCGAGCAGATCCTGGTGCTCAGTGAAGGCCGCATCGTCCAGCGCGGTTGTCACCAGCAGTTGCTGGCCATGGACGGCCTTTACCGTCAGTTGTGGCGTGAACAGATGTCCGATGCCGAGCAAATGGAGCCTGTGTCATGAGTGTTTTTTCGTCCCTGCGGCAATTGCCGCCGCGCACCTGGCAAGCCCTGCGCGCGGCGCTGATCTGGATGGTGCTGGCCGCCGCGCTCGATGGCCTGGCGGGGCTGGCACTGGTGCCGCTGGTGCTGGCCTGGTTCGATCGCGCAGGTGCCGATGTGCTGCAGCCGGTGGGGCTGCTGCTGGGCCTGACGCTGCTGCAGGCCCTGGTCAGCTACATCGCCCAGCGCCGTGGTTACCTCGCCGGGGCAGGGCTGGCAGCGGGGCTGGTGTCGCGCTTGCTGGAGCATTTGCCACGGCTGGCACGGGGCCGCCAGCGCCATCTTGAAGACCTGGTGCGTGGGCCGGTGTTCACCAGCATGAGCATCCCGGCGCACCTGTTGGCGCCGTTGATTACCGCGTTGGTGACGCCGACGGTGGTGGTCCTTGGTTTGTTTGCCATCGCACCACGCCTGGCGCTGCTGCTGGCCCTGGCCTACCTGCCGTTGTTCGGCTTGTTGCGCTGGGCCGGGCGCCGCTGCCTGGACCTGGAGCAACAGCGCCAGGCGGTGGACCGTCACGCCGGGCAACTGCTGCAAGCCTTCGCCGAGCAGCAGGCGCTGATGCGCAGTAGCGGCGATGCCAGCCAGGGCCAGGTGGCCCTGCGCGAGGCCCTGCAGCAACAACATCAGGCGCCCCGTTCGCTCAACCGCCAGGCATTGCCCGCGGGCCTGGGCTTTGCCAGCGCAGTGCAAGGGGTGTTTTCGGCGGTGCTCGTCGGCGGCGTGCTGGCCGTGGCGGCCGGATACTTGTCGGGGGCGTTGCTGGTGGCGGTGCTGGTATTGCTGGTGCGCTTTATCGAGCCGCTGTCGCAACTGGCGCAACTCGACCAGGCCCTGCGCATGGCCTGGCAGGCGTTGTCGCGAGTGCTGGGTGTACTCGCCGAACCGACCCTGCACAGCCCGCAGCCTGGCCTCCAGCCACAGGATGCCAGCCTGCAGGGCCAGGGCCTGAACAGTTACGGCGAACACGGCGAGCAGTTGCTCAAGGACCTCAACCTGCACTGTGCGCCCGGCACCTTCACGGCGATTGTCGGGCCGTCGGGCGCCGGTAAAAGCACGCTGCTGGCGTTGCTGGGGCGGGGCATGGATGCCGAGGCCGGCGAAGTGCGTCTGGGCCAGGTGGACATCCGCCAGTTGAGCGAGCAAACCCTTGCCGCGCACTTGACCCAGGTGTTCCAGGACAGCGGCCTGTTCGCCGGCAGCCTGCTGTGGAATGTCAGCATGGCGCGGCCACAGGCGACAGCTGCGCAATTGCAGCAGGCCGCTGAAGCGGCGGCGCTGGATGAGGTGATCGCCAGCCTGGCTGATGGCTGGCACAGCGAGATCGGCCCGGGCGGTGCCTTGCTCTCCGGTGGCCAGCGCCAGCGCGTGGGGCTGGCGCGGGCGCTGCTGTCGCCGGCGCCGATCCTGTTGCTCGACGAGCCCACTGCCAGCCTCGATGCGCGCAGCGAGGCGCGGGTCAATCGCAGCCTGCGGGCATTGCGCGGCCGGCGCACGCTGGTGTTGGTGTCGCACAACCCGGCGCTGGTGCGCGACGCCGATCAGATCCTGGTGCTGGAGGCCGGGCGCCTGAGCGGCAGCGGCAGTCATGAGCAACTGCTGGCCACCCACCCGTGGTATGCGCAGTTCGTCGCGCAGCACGGTGTCGTCGATTGAATGCACGGCGCCCGGCATCAATTGAAAAAGTCCCTAAATCGAAAAGTTCGCCCACTCGTTTGAAGGATACTAATGAGAATTATTATCGAAATTGGGGCGGGGCAATGTTACATCAGGGAGTCAAAAAGGCAGGACGGAGTGGGCAACGCAGCCGGGCGCACTTGGGGATGGTCCTGGTACTGGGCCTGAATCCGCTGGCGCTGGCGATTGCTGCAGAGAATGGCAACGGCACGCTGCAACTGGGCAACATCGAGATCACCGGCAAGGACAGCGCCAGCAGCGTGAGCGCACCCGGTGTCACCACCCTCGGCAAGATGCCGCTCAAGCTGCGCGAGACGCCGCAGTCGGTGAGCGTGATCGACCGCGAGCGCATCGAGCAGCAGAACCTGTTCAGCCTCGACGAAGTGATGCAGCAAGCCACCGGTGTCACCGTGCAGCCGTTCCAGCTGCTGACCACTGCTTATTACGTACGCGGCTTCAAGGTCAATTCGTTCGAGCTCGATGGCGTGCCGGCGTTGCTCGGCGACACCGCCAGCTCACCGCAGGACATGGCGGTGTACGAACGGGTCGAGATCCTGCGGGGCTCCAACGGCTTGCTACACGGCAGCGGCAACCCGGCAGCCACCGTCAACCTGGTGCGCAAGCGTCCGCAAAAGGAATTTGCCGCCAGCACCACCTTGAGCGGCGGCAGTTGGGACCGTTACCGCGGCGAGGTCGATGTCGGCGGGCCGTTGACCGAGTCTGGCAATGTGCGCGGGCGCATGGTCGCGGCCTACGAGGATCGTGATTACTTCTACGACATTGGCAAGCAAGACACCCAGCTGCTGTACGGCATCAGCGAATTCGACCTGAGCCCGGACACCCTGCTGACCCTGGGCGCGCAGTACCAGACCATCGACTCGGTGACCAACATGGCCGGGGTGCCGATGGCCAAGGACGGCTCGAGCCTGAACCTGCCGCGCTCAACTTACCTGGATGTCGACTGGGACCGCTTCAAGTGGACCACGCGGCGGGTGTTCGGCTCGCTCGAGCAGCAACTGGACTACGGCTGGAAAGCCAAGATCGCCGCCGAATACCAGGACGCCGACTCCAGCCTGCGTTATGCCGGCGCTTACGGTGCAATCGATCCAGCCACCGGTGACGGCGGCCATCTGATGGGCGCGGCCTACAAGTTCGAGAGCACCCAGAAGAGCGTCGATGCCTCGGTCAACGGGCCGTTCTCGCTGTTCGGGCGCAGCCATGAATTGCTGCTGGGCAGCAACTACAGCCAGGGTGAAACCGAGCAGCGCACGGCGAACTTCACCACGCCGTTGAACGTGCCGGTCAACGTCTATCGCTGGGACCCGCACAGCGTGCCCAAGCCGGGCATCGGTGCCTACACCTCGCCGGGCTCGACCACCACCACCTCCAAGGGCGTCTACGCGCTGACCCGCTTCAAGCTGTTCGATCCGCTGACCCTGGTGGTCGGTGCCCGGGCCAGCTGGTGGGACCAGGATGCACCGGGTGATCACTTCAAGCCCGGGCGCGAGATCACCCCGTACGGCGGGCTGATCTGGGACTTCGCTCAGGACTGGTCGTGGTACGCCAGTTATGCCGAGGTGTTCCAGCCGCAAACCGGGCAGACCTGGAGCGGTGAGCTGCTCAAACCGGTGGAAGGCAAGACCTACGAAACCGGGATCAAGGGCGAGTTGCTGGAGGGCCGCCTGAACGTGTCGCTGGCGGCGTTCCGTATCGACCTTGAGAACAATCCGCAGGTCGACCCCGAACACCCCGGCGCCGGCCCCAACACCTACTACATCAGCGGCGGCAAGGTGCGCAGCCAGGGCTTCGAGCTGGAAAGCACCGGCTACATTACCCCGGACTGGAGCCTGTTCGCCGGCTACACCTACACCACCACCGAGTACCTCAAGGACACCCGCAGCAACTCCGGCGAGCGCTATGCCGAGTTCACCCCGCGGCACATGCTGCGCCTGTGGAGCCAGTACGAGCTGCCATGGCAGGAGCGGCGCTGGAGCGTCGGTGCCGGGGTGCAGGCGCAGAGCGATTTTTCTGCGCAGTCGGGCAGCGTGTCAATGGAGCAGGGCGGTTATGCGTTGCTCAATGCGCGGGTTGCCTATCGCATCGACGAGCACTGGACCGCTTCGCTCAACGGCAACAACCTGGCCGACCGCAAGTACTACCAGAGCCTGTCCAACCCCAACTGGAACAACCGCTATGGGGAGCCGCGCAGCCTCAACATGACCTTGCGAGGCACGTTCTGATGGCAAGCCCGGGCCTTGGGCAGCCCCTGTTTTTTCTACACGTACGGCACGGGCTGCCGACGCTAACGCTATCTGATTGGAGACTCGCATGCTGGACCTGTTGAAACACTGGCGCATGGTGCTGACCTTCGCCCTGTTGTACCTGTCTCAGGGCATTTGCTTTGGCATCGCCATGGACGCCTTGCCAACCCTGTTGCGCCACGATGGCGCGGCCCTCGATGCCCTGGCCTTCCTGCCGCTGGTGGGCCTGCCATGGGTGGTGAAGTTCGTCTGGGCGCCGCAGGTCGACAACCACTGGAGCCCACCCCTCGGGCGGCGGCGCAGCTGGATCATGCCGATGCAGATCCTGGTGCTGCTGTGCCTGGTGACCCTGGCGAGGATCGGCCTGAGCGTCGACACCGCCGGCTGGGCCGTGGGCTTGTTGATTCTTGCCTCGTTCGCCAGCGCCACCCAGGACATCGCCACCGACGGCATGGCCGCCGAGTATTTCAGCGACAACATGCTGGCCCGGATCAACGCCATCCAGGTCGGCGGCACCATGTTCGGCTTCTTTGTCGGCGGTGCCGGGGCGCTGTTGCTCAGCGGCCACTTCGGGCAAACCACGGCCTTTGGCCTGTTGGCGCTGGTGCCGTTGGCCAGCCTGTGCTGCGTAGCCTGGCTGCACGTGGCTCCGGCCCAAGAAAAACAACCCGACGTCGCCCATGCCAGTCTGTTGCGCTTCATCAAGCGCCCCGGGGCGCTGTCGCTGGTGGTGCTGGCGTTGCTCTCGGCAATGACCGCGGTTTCTGGCTTTGGCCTGTCGAAACTGTTCCTCAACGATGCCGGCTGGTCGTTGCAGGCCATCGGCCAACTGGGCATGAGCGGCGGTGTGGTGACCATCGTCCTCGGGTGCGGCGGCGGTGCCTGGTTGATCCGCGTGCTGGGCTTGTGGCCGGCGTTCATGCTGGCGGTGGCCATGGCCGGGGTGGCGGCGCTGATCTGGCTGCTGCAGGCCAGCGGGGCAGTAGCGACCCAGGTCGAGCTGATCTGGCTGGCGGTAGGTCTGGGCTCGTTTGCCACCGGCGCGACCTCAGTGGCAATCATGACCGCCTCGATGGCCTTCGCCGGGCAAAGCGACCAGGCCGGCACCGACATGACCGCCGTGCAAAGCACCCGCGACCTCGGCGAGATGTTGTCGTCGTCGCTGTTGCTGGGGCTGACCGCGCAGGTCGGTTACAGCGGCGGGTTCCTCACCGGGGCGCTGATGGCGGTGGTGGCGTTGCTGGTGGCGCTGAATCTGGCGCGGTATCGGGTTATTGCGCAGTAGGGGCGCGCGTGCGCTCGAGCACGCTCTCTCGGTGAAGATGGGCTGTTCCGTTGATGGTACTGGCAGATTGCTGCTATGTTGAGGCGCCGGGATCCCCCCTCTCACGCGCTGTTGGGACAGCCAGTTTTTGTTAAGGCGAAAGGTCTATGTTAAGGGTCGGCGATTTTAATGAGTTCTGCTCATTGAAGAGAGTTTTTGTTGACGGGAAAATCGAAAAGCTCAAGCTGAATAATTTCTTGACCCGCGTTGATCTGAAGATCATGGCGGAGGATGACTGTCTGGTTTTTCTCGATGATAGTCTTTTAGGGTTGTGGGGCGAGGGGGTTCTTTTTACAAAAAATTATCTGGTGTATAACCTGCTGGGCGAGCGCGGGCGTATTCCGCTTTGCAGTATTTCAAATATCGAATTCGTGGGCTCGGACGTTGTGATAAACACATCGCTCGCGTTGACCTTTAGGAAGATTTCCCTTGGCCTGGTTTTTGATGTTTTCAGGGTGGTGTATGCCTCGTTGAAAAGGAATGATGCGTCCCTCATTGATGTGAGTAATCATGTCGGCGGAAGAGGGATCATCAGCAATATTTCGCTGAAAGATGAGGTGGTAGGTTTTTTTCTTTTTGTTAAGGCAAATGAAAACAAAGAGAAAATTGTAGCGCTTATAGGGGAGCATAATGTTAAGGATAAGGAGCACATTCGCGAGTTCATCGTCCATGATGAGAACTTGAAGGCGCTGTCATCGGCCCTGGTAGGGTGTTCGGGGCTGGAGGGCGATGAGCTCGCAAAAACCACCGATTTCTTTTACATGGCGTTCAAATACTATTCGTCATTTTTCTATGATGAGTTGAACTATTACAAAGAAGATGTGGCGCGGGCCGAAGCCCGGGAGCTGGAATTGCGGCGCAAGGAAGATCTTGCGAGAAGTAAAGCAAAGGCCGAAGCGGACGCAGCAGCAAGGGCTTCAAGGGTATGCTCATTTGTCAATGTGTTCGCCGTCAAGGGCGAACCTGCGTCGGAATTCATGGATGCCTTTTTGTCAGTGGTAAATGGCTATTCCAGAAAATACCAGATGAACGAGTCTGCGTATTGGTTTGTCTTCACTGCTCATCTTGATTTTTATCTTTATACCCTGGCGACCCGCAAGCTGTTGCAAGCGTCTGGACTGAACCAGGTTTTCCTTGCGCCCTTTGTCTTTTTGCTTGAGGGTAACAAGGACCGGATGCAGGAATTGTCGGGTTTGATGAATGACGAGGTGGTCAAGGACTCGCTGATGAGCATAATGATCCTGATGGCTAACCAGAAGGCCGGGGATAAAGAGGGTAACTTTAATTTTCTCTATGAGAAGATTTTGCTGTGTGAAGAAGACATATCGGAAGGCGAATTTATGCAGGGCCTTAACGTTGTCAAGAAGATAACTGAAAGGCTGGTGCTTGAGGTTTTGCGACCTGAGATGGAACGGTCCGCAGGAATAGATAACTTATTCTGATGAATTACCCCTTGCAAGCAGGGGGATGCTTGCCTGCTATTTACCCTGTTTGTTGCCAGATTGCGAAACCGGCACCGAGGATTGCCCCGCGATTCGCTTGACCAGTGCCGCATGACCGCTGGCTCCGTCGCTGCGGGAAATGACCTGGATGACCGCCATGCGCTCGCCGGAACCCGCGATAAAGGTGCTGTTCAGGGTTTTGCCGCCACCCAGGGTCGCCGTGCTGTCGATCTGTCGCACGCCCAGGCCGTTGCGGTTTAGGCGCGCTTCGCCGGTTTGTCTAAAGTCTGGCAGCGCGGCGCTCTGGCGGTCGACGAAACCGGTGACGGCGCCGTCGAGGAAGGCGTCGTCGTTGTCACCGGGGCGAGACGCTTCGGGAAGCGGTTTTTCGATCACCATGACCACGCGCTTTTGTTGCGCATTGGCATACAGGGTGCCCACGGCGCCGGCGCCTTCGCTGCTCTGTTCATCGGCGCTCAGGGGGCTGGCGACGAAGCCTGCCGGCAGGGTGAAACCGAACTTGCCGCCGAGCACCGCGACCTGTACTTCAGGTTTCGGCTGGGTGGTGGGTTTGCTCGCGGCATGCAGATTCGGCAGCGCCAACAGGCCGACGACGGCCAGGGTCAGCGTCAGGGTTGTTTTGTTGAACATCGACATACAGCCTCTCATGGGGCGTGGGCCGGGGCAGGGTGGATATGCTCACATAAACCTGCATGCTCGGTAAGCCCCGGGTTTGCCGTCGGCCAGACGGTCATGGCAGATCGCCTTGAGGGCGCTATCGTTGCTTGTCTAAACAGCAACTACCGACCGAGGGCGGTGCCATGAACACCAGTGATCTACTCGAACAGCTGCTTCGGGCCGGGCAGGGCTCGCAAGCGCAACAAAGAAGCAGCGGCAGGTCCGCGCAAGACGGCCTGGGCGGTCTGGGCGGCTTGCTGGGCGGTCTGCTTGGCGGCGGCAGGGCTCCGGCTGGCGGCGGTGGCCTGGGTGGTTTGCTGGGCGGGCTGTTGGGTGGCAGCGCTGGCGGCTCTGCCCAGGGGCGCTCCGCTGGTGGTACCAATTACGCGGCCCTGGCGTCGTTGGGCATGATGGCGTTCCAGGCCTATCAAAGCTGGCAGCGCAGCCAGGCGGCAGCCCCGCAACAGGCGCTGCGGACCGTCGATCAATTGTCCGGCGCCGAGGCCGAGGGCCACAGTCATGCCATCTTGCGCGCGCTGATTGCGGCAGCCAAGGCTGATGGTCGTATCGACCCGCAAGAACAAGCGTTGATTTACGCTGAAATCAAACGTCACACCAACGACCCGCAACTGCAGCAATGGCTGGATGAGGAAGTCAGCAAGCCACTGAATGCTGCTGAGGTGGCGCAGTCGGCCCAGGACCCGGCCATGGCCGCGGAAATGTACCTGGCCAGTGTGATGCTGGTGGATGACCAGCAGGATGCAGAGCGGGCTTACCTTGACGAACTGGCCGGCGCCCTGCAGATCGATCCGGCCTTGCAGGTGCACCTGGAACAGCAAGCCAAGGGAGACGCCTGACGGCGCTCAACTGATGAAAATGATCTTCGACACCAGCTCTGCGCTGTTCTTGGCCTGAAGCTTCTTCATCAGCCGGGCGCGATGGACTTCCACGGTGCGGTGGGAAATGTCCAGCTTGCGCGCGATTTCCTTGCAGGTCAGGCCGTTGACGATATGCAGCGAGATCTCGCGTTCGCGCGGGGTCAGCTGGATGGTCGGCGCCGGCTGGCGGTCCAGGCGTTCGAAATGCCAGACCATCAGCTTGAACGGGTCCTCGACCGTCAGCGAAAAACCATGGGCCCGTGCCCAGAACACCTCGCCATTACGATGCTGCATGAAGCGCTCGTCGGAGTAAAACGCGCCGGGGCCGTTGCGCAGCCAGTGCTCGCTGCGTTCACCAATGCTCTGATAGTCGGCGTGGGAGGGGTACAGCAACAGGGTCAGGTTGCCTTGCAAATGCTCGCGCTCGTAGCCGAACAGGCGCACGAAGGCCTGGTTGCAGTCGAGCATGCGCCGATGGCCGGTGATCATCTGCGGCGCAGGGGAAACCTGGAAGGCCAGGCGCTCGAGGTCCTGGAAGTGCTGGGTGTGTGCGGTCATCGGGCATCCTGCCTCGGATTAATCGGCGCGCCACCTCGGGTACTACTTACTGGCGTAAGTAGTTGCCCCAACTAGCGTGGGATTCGGGCGCTGAATCATTGTATGGAATACGCGCTTCAAGGACAGAAGAAAATCACCATGACTCATGATTCCGTATCTATTGTCGCGGCTGCCCACAGCCCTTTCGGTCGCCTGGACGGCCTCAACCTCGAAGACCTGATCGTCAAGGTTACCCGCGAAGCCCTGGCAGACGCCGAGATCGACGCCGGCGAGATCGACGCACTGTTTCTCGGGCACTTCAACTCAGGCCTGGTGGCCGACGGCTTTCCTGCCTCGCTGATGCTCCAGGCCGACCCGCAATTGCGCTTCAAGCCCGCCACCCGCTGCGAGAACGCCTGCGCCTCGGGCTCGGCGGCGATCCAGGCCGGCATCAACGCCATCCGCAGCGGCGCCGCCGACCTGGTGCTGGTGGTCGGCGCCGAGAAAATGACCGGCAACAGCACCGTCGAAGTCACCCGCGCCCTGGCCGGTGCCGGCTACCAGAACGCCCTGCAGGAGGCCGGCCTGAGCTTCGCCCAGCTGTTCGGCCAGGTGGCGCAACAGTACGCCGAGCGCTACCACAGCCCCTTGGCCTCGATGGCCGCGATCGCGGTGAAGAACCACGCCAATGCCATGGCCAACCCCTTGGCGCAGATGCACCGGCTGATGGACTTCGAGCACTGCAACAATGTTTCCTCGGGCAACCCGCTGATTGCACCGCCCCTGCGCCTGACCGACTGTTCGCTGATCAGTGACGGCGCGGCGGCAATCATCCTCGCCTCGCCGCAGCGTGCGCGCTCGATGCGCCGCCAGGTGGCGATTCGCGCCATGACCCAGGTCAACGACTTCCTGCCTTTGTCGCGCCGTGACGTGCTGGCCTTCGAGGGGCCGCACCGGGCGATCCAGGGCGCTCTGCGCGAGGCGGGCGTGACGCTCGGCGATTTGAATTTCGCCGAAGTCCATGACTGCTTCACCATCGCCGAACTGCTGATCTACGAAGCCATGGGCCTGGTCCCGCGCGGTGAAGGGCACCGCGCCCTCGATGACGGTATCGTGCGCCAGGGCGGGCGCCTGCCGGTCAACCTGTCCGGCGGGCTCAAGGCCAAGGGCCATCCAGTGGGGGCCACCGGCGTGTCGATGCATGCCCTGGGCTTTGCCCAACTGACCGGCGAACCCATTGGCCTGGGCGTGCCCGGTGCCGAGTTCGGCTTGCTGTTCAACATGGGCGGCATGGCGGTAGCCAACTACGCCAGCGTCCTGCAAGCGATCAAGGCCTGAGAATGAACATCGCCCATTGGCTGCGCGATGCGGCCCAGCGCTGGCCGCAGCGCCCGGCGCTGTTCGAGGGGCCGCGCCAGGTCGCCGACTACCAGGCGTTCGCCGCCCAGGCCCGGGCCCGCGCCGTGCAACTGCGCGAGCAGTACGGCATCGCCCCTGGCGAGCGGGTGGCGCTGCTGATGAAAAACAGTTGCGCGTATCTGGAGCTGTTGTATGCCATCTGGTGGAGCGGCGCGGTGGCGGTGCCGATCAACAGCAAGCTGCACGCCCTGGAAGCCGCCTGGATTGCCGCCAATGCCGGGGCGCGGCTGGTCTACACCGACGACGGCCGGGTGTTCGACAGCGCCACCTTGCCGGTCGGCTGCCGCGAACTGGCGGCGCACGCGCCGAGCCAGCAAGGCCCGTTGGCGGATGATCAACTGCCCGAACCGTATCCGCGCCAGGACAGCGACCTCGCCTGGCTGTTCTACACCTCCGGCACCACCGGGCGCTCCAAGGGTGTGATGCTGTCCCATGGCAATTTGATCGCCATGTCCCTGTGCTATCCACTGGACGTCGATGCGGTGGCCGCTGGTGACGCGGTGGTGTACGCCGCGCCGATGTCCCATGGCGCCGGCCTGTACAACTTCATTCATGTGCGCTGTGGCGCCCGCCACGTGGTGCCGGCGTCGCGCGGCTTCCAGGCGGCGGAGCTGTTTGAACTTGCGCAGCAACTGGGCCAGGTCAGCCTGTTTGCCGCGCCGACCATGGTCAAGCGCATGGTCGACCAAGCCCGGCTGCAAGGTTATGGCGGCGAAGGGATCAAGACCATCGTCTACGGCGGTGGGCCGATGTACCTGGCTGACCTCAGCCAGGCCCTGGACACCTTCGGCCCGCGCCTGGTGCAGATCTACGGCCAGGGCGAATGCCCGATGACCATCAGCGCGCTGTCGCGCCAGGCCATCGCCGACTGCCAGCAAGCCGACTGGCCGCTGATCGCCGCCTCGGTGGGACGTGCCCACGCCTGCGTCGAGGTGCGTGTGGTAGATGGTCAAGGCCAGCCCCTGGCCCCTGGCGAACCTGGGCAAATCGTTGTGCGCGGGCCGGTGGTGATGCAGGGTTACTGGGATAATCCCGACGCCACCGCCGAGGCGCTCAAGGACGGTTGGCTACTCACTGGCGACATCGGTTTTCTCGATCAGCAGGGCTACCTGACCCTCACCGATCGTTGCAAGGATGTGATCATCTCCGGCGGCAGCAACATCTACCCACGCGAAGTCGAGGAAGTGCTGATGCAGCACCCCGAAGTGTTCGAGGTGTGCGTAGTCGGCGAGGCCGATGCCGAGTGGGGCGAATCGGTGGTAGCCTTTGTGGTCTTGCGTTCGCCCCCGAGCCTCGATGCGCAGGCCCTCAACCAGTGGTTTCTGGCGCGCATGGCCTCGTTCAAAAAACCGAAAAAATTTGTGTTTTGCCCCGAGCTGCCGAAGAACAGCTATGGCAAGATTCTCAAGACCCGTTTGCGCCAGTGGTTGCAGGATCCCACGGGGCCTTTGCTCGACCTCTGAACCGCAGCATTAATGGATAGCACTATGACAGGAGTCCCCACTATGGGTGTGCCAGCTTCCAACCCCCAGCGCCAGCGGCGCCGGGCCTTTATCGGCGCCACGTCCGGCCATTTGATCGAGTGGTACGACTATGGCGTCTACGGCTTTCTGGCCGTGTACATCGGCAAGGCCTTTTTCGTTTCTGACGATCCCACCAGCAGCCTGCTGGCAAGCTTTGCAGCCTTTGCCCTGAGCTTCTTCATCCGGCCCCTGGGCGGGCTGTTCTTTGGCCCTCTGGCCGACAAGATCGGCCGGCGCAAAACCCTGATCACCGTGCTGGTGATGATGGCCGGCTCGACCTTCCTGCTCGGCCTGTTGCCGACCTACGCCAGCATCGGCATTGCCGCACCGATAATTCTCGTGCTGATCCGCTGCGTGCAGGGCTTCTCGGCCGGTGGCGAGATCGGCACCATCACCAGCTTCATTTCCGAATACGCCGGCCCCGGCCGCCGCGGCTTTGCTACCTGCTGGCTGATGGTTACCGCGGTGCTCGGCCTGCTGCTGGGCGGCGCCGTGGCCAACGGCATGACCTGGGCGTTGGGCGCCGAGCTGATGCAGGAGTGGGGCTGGCGCATCCCGTTTTTGATCGCAGGGCCCCTGGGCTTTATCTCGATGTACATCCGCCTGAAGCTTGAAGACAGCCCGGAGTTTCTTGCCCTGGTCGAGGCCGGGCAGACCTCCAAGGCGCCGCTGCGCGAGGTCTGGCAGTGGAAGCGGGCGATTGCCCTGGTGTTTTTCATCATCACCCTGCACAGCTCGATCTTCTACCTGGTGCTGACCTTCGCCTCGACCTACATGTCCAACACCCTCAAGTTCGACAGCGGCACCACCTTGCTCTACGTCTTCGTCGCCAGCCTCTCGGCGGCGCTGGTCATGCCCCTGGGCGGCGCCTTCACCGATCGTTACGGGCGCAAGCCGTTCCTGATGGTGATCGGCACCCTGGCGACCCTGGCCATGTACTGGTTCTTCAAGAGCGCGCCTGGCGCAACGCCGGCCACCTTGTTCTGGCCGCTAATGGCCGTGGCCATCCTGTTCGGGCTGTACGCGTCCTCGACCTACGCCTTGATGAGCGAACTGCTGCCAACCCGCATCCGCTCCACCGGCATCGCCGTGGCCTATAACATTCCGGTGGCGGTGTTCGGCGGCAGTGCGCCGCTGATTTCCACCTGGCTGATCAAGGTGACCGGCGACATCACTGCGCCCTGGTATTTCTATGTGGGCACCGGGTTGGCGTCGTTGCTGGCGTTGGTGGTGTTGCGCAAGGAGGATTTTGTCGCGGGCGGGCATGCGGTTGGCAAGGAGGGGGTAGCTCAGGAGTTTTCTGCTTCGGGCGCACGCAACGCCTTGCTGTAGTAGCCGGACGAATCGAAACAGCACACCTGCTTCTTGCCGGATGCAAGCATATCGCAGGCATCGCTTATGCGTTTTGCCCGGGTCTTGAGTTGCTTGGCTGAAGTGATCCAGTGGATCCAGTCGACGCGTGCGAGGGTGGTCGTACTGTTCCAGACTTCACGCGCCTCGGCAGCGCTGGCGAGGGCCTGCTGAAAGTCGGCCGGGATGTCGGGCTCGGGCTCCTTCTTCACAGGAGTGAGCTCCAGTGTAACGACATCCCCCACGGCCGCGCCTGCGGCTTCGAGCAAGGCGCTGTTCACCTGCAGCCAGTGGCTCAGTTGGCCATCGGGCTCAAGCGTTGCCTGGAACGGGTGGCCGTTGATTGTGCCTTCAACGGTCGTCCGGCCGCGCCTGGGAAGCTGTTCGCTTGCCTCCCTTGGCAGGACGACGAATGCCCACGAGGTATCGTCGCCAGGCTTTGCCGGGCGAAGAAGCTTTGCTTTGAAGCGGGATTTCACAGCGATTGTTGTCATTGCCACGCCTTGCTGTCCACTCACTGTCGCGTGCAAACGCGACAGTGAGAATAGATTCAGTACAGACGGTCTAGCTATTGGCCACGGGTCTGTCCAGTGGCTAGGCGGGTTGGGCTGCCAGGCGATTGCTGACGTTCCGCCCCAGCACCAGCACCGTGACGAAACCGCAGCCCACCAGGGCCGTGGCCAGGCTCAACAGCACCGAGCTGCCCAGCTGGTCGACGATCTGCCCGCCGAAGAACGAGCCCAACGCGATGATCACCTGGAACATGGCGACAAACAGCGGCATGCCGCGCTCGACATCCTTGGGTGCGACGACAAACATCCAGATGCTGGCGCAGGCCGGGAAGGCGCCGAAGGCGAAGCCCCAGAGCGCGATCAGCATCGCTGCACCGGTCATGCCGGTGGCGAAGTAGGGGAACAGCGCGGTGCTGATGGCGATCATCAGGGCGACCAGCATCAGGGTGTGACGCACGCTGCGGTTGGCGGCGAAACCGGCAAAGATATTGCCCGCCACCCCGGCCACGCCATACAGCAGCAACAGTGAGCCAATGGTCGGCCCATCGAAGCCGGCACTCTGTTTGAAGAACGGTGCGACATAGGTGTACGCGGCAAAGTGCGCCAGGCCAATCAGCAGTACCGCAATCAAGCCAACCCGGGCTTGTGGGTTGATAAACAGGGCCGGCAGGTCACTGATGCGAATCGCCTTGTCGGGGTTGAGCCGCGGCAGCAGGAAGACCTGCGCCAGCAGCACTGGTACACCCACCAGCGCGGTGACCAGGAAGGTCATGCGCCAGCCCATCAAGCCACTCAGCCAGGTGCCGACGGGCACGCCCAGTACGGTGGCCAGGGTTACCCCGACCATGATGATCGAAGTGGCCTGGGCCACGCCCACGCCCTTGGGCGCCAGGCGGCCGCTAAGGGCAATCGCCGTCGCCCAGAAACCGCCGATACTCACGCCCAGCAGAACGCGGCCGAACAGCAGCAGACTGAAGTCGCTGGCGTAGGCCACCACAGCGTTGGCGATGATCATGATCAGCGTCAGGCCGATCAGCAGATAACGGCGGTCCAGCGCGCCAATACCCACCGACAGCAAAGGCGCGGCGAGGGCAGCCATTATGCCGGGCAGGGTAACCATCAGGCCGGCCTGGCCGGCACTGATGCCCAGGTCGCTGGCGACATCGTTGAGCACGCCCACCGGCAGAAACTCACTGGTTACGAGGGCGAAGGCGCCTACGGCGACCGAGAGAATCGCCAGCCACTGCTGTTTGACGCTCTGTTGATTATGTTCGGGAAGGCCGTGACGGCCTTGGCTTGCGCTTGGCATGGTGCGGGGTTCCAAGGGGGGATATCGCCTGGGGCAGGCGGGGGGAGCGGGGAAAATCTGTGGGCGATTATAGGGGGGGGTTGTGGCAAGCAGACAGGTGGGGCACTCGATAGTAATCATTAGTGTGATTGATGAGGGCGTTGTTCAGGGTGGGCTTGGCCTTGGACTCACTCGGGTTGTGAGTGCGTTGAATAGCTAGCGCAGGTTCTGAAGTGCTTTCAAAGACTGTCCGGATCGCCAAAAAACATCTGAATCCGCGACCGCAACCAGCGCTCCCCGGGATCGTTATCCTGCGAGCCGCGCCAGGCCATGTGCAGTTCGAAGGTCTGCACCTCCAGCGGCGGGTCTTCGGCGCGCAGGCCGCCGGCGGCGGTCAGCACTTCGGCGGTGTAGTCGGGCACGGTGGCGATGATGTCGGTGCCGGTCAGCAGGCTGCCCAGGCCGTTGAATTGCGGTACGGCAAGGACCACGTGGCGCTTGCGCCCGACCTTTTCCAAGGTTTCGTCCATGAACCCGCCGAGGTCGCCGGCAAACGACACCAGGGCGTGGGGGCGGGCGCAGAAGTCGTCGAGGCTGAGGCTGCCGGGCATGCTGTCGGCGCGCAGCACCTTGGGCTTGCTGCGCCGCAGCACTTTGCGCTTGGCGTTGGCCGGCAGGTCGTTGGTCCAGCTCACGCCGACCGAGATTTCTCCCGAGGCCAGTAGCGCCGGCATCAGCAGGTAGTTGACCCGGCGCACCACCAGGACGATGCCCGGGGCTTCGGCGCGAACGCGCTTGAGCAGTTGCGGCAGCAGGGCAAATTCGGCGTCGTCCGACAGGCCGATGCGAAACACCGCGGTGCTGGTCGCCGGGTCAAAATCCGCTGCGCGGCTGACCGCGGTGGAGATCGAGTCCAGCGCCGGCGACAGCAGGGCGAAGATCTCCACCGCCCGCGCCGAAGGCTCCATGCTGCGCCCGGTGCGCACGAACAACGGGTCGTCGAACAGGTTGCGCAGACGTGACAGGGCGGCGCTGATGGCCGGCTGGCCGAGGAAGAGTTTTTCCGCCGCGCGGGTCACGCTACGCTCGTGCATCAGGGTCTCGAAGACGATCAGCAGGTTCAGGTCGACGCGGCGCAAGTCGTTACGGTTCATCGGCTCGGCTTCACAAGGCGGATGGGGCAGGGGTGAATCTTACGGGTAAAGGCTGCTACCCTGCACCGCATAATTTGATGGACGCTGCATTACCATCAATCAATGACAAGCATGTTGACTATTAATGGCCACTGATGGTCTAACCGTCAAAGCCCGGATAGAGTTCAGGGCATTAGAGGTTCAATTGGCGAGGTTTGCGATGTCCCGCATGATCCGTTTCCACAAGTTCGGCCCGGCCGAGGTGCTCAAGATCGAAGAGCAGGCCCCGGCGCAACCGGCGGCTGGCGAGGTGCAGATTCGCGTTGAAGCGATCGGCATCAGTTGGTACGACGTGCTCTGGCGGCAGAACCTGGCACCGTCCCAGGCACGCCTGCCTGCCGGTATCGGACACGAGATGGCGGGTGTGGTTACGGCCGTGGGCGAAGGTGTCGATGACCTGGCCGCTGGCGACAAGGTTGCCAGCTTTCCGGCCAGCAGCGCCAACGAGCACCCGGTGTACGGCGAAATCATCGTCATGCCGCGCAACGCCCTGACCCGTTACCCCGAGATTCTCTCGCCGGTCGAGGCCAGCGTGCACTACACGCCGCTGCTGATCGCCTACTTTGCCTTCGTCGACCTGGCGCGGGCCAAGGCCGGGCAAACCGCACTGATCACCGACGCCAGCCACTGCGCCGGCCCTGCTTTCGTGCAACTGGGTAAAGCCCTGGGCCTTAAGGTGTTTGCTGCGACCAAAGAGGCTGATCAACGCGATTACCTGATCAAGCTCGGTGCCGACAAGGTGATTGTCACCGAAGAGCAGGACCTGCTCATGCAGATCAACAAGTACACCGACAACCGCGGTGTCGACATGGTCCTGGACGGCCTTGGCGGCCCGCAGATGGCCCTGCTCGGCGATGCCCTGGCGCCGCGCGGCAGCCTGGTGCTGTATGGCCTGCAAGGCGGCAACCAGACGCCGTTCCCGGCCTGTGCGGCGTTTCAGAAGAACATCCAGTTCTTTGTCCATTGCATCGGCAACTTCACCGGCAAGCCGGAGCTGGGCATCAGCCAGGACCAGGTGGCGCTGCAGCGCGCCCTGCGCGATATCAACCAGTTCACCGCCGACAAGCTGCTGACGCCGCTGATCATCAAGACCTACCCGTTCGAGAAGGTGGTCGAGGCGCACCGCTACATGGACGAATGCCCCTGCGGCGGCCGTCTGGTGCTGGACTTGTCGCAAGCGGAGTAAAACCTGCGCGCTACCTGGCCTGTACAAGCCCGAGCATTGACTCGGGCTTTTTTGTGGGTATTTCCCAGGCCTGTTTAGGATATTTCCGGGGTAACTTTGCCCGCTGCTGCTTGTCTGCGTGGGCTATGTTTGTGCAATAGGAAAAAGAACTCTCGGTCTGTCTGATTGTCGTCATTGTCGATGATGAATCTGAATGGTTTTTTTACCTTGATCTGTATCTTTTATTCGCGGGGCAACGCCCGATAATAGTTCTTCAATAGTCGTCTCACGGAGCGAGGCATGATGGGTCGTAAGCCAGGGGTTAAAGGCGCTGTACTGCCAGGCTGGGGGAGGGAAGAACGATGATGAGCAAGAGCTTCTGAATTTATTTTCCGTAGGAAGTTGTAGGAAGTTTCTGAGGATAAGTTTATTTGTCCTTCTTTGCTGATTGAAAGTTCTTCGATGGAATCTATTTCTTTCAGGTGGCCGTTTATTGAGATCGGGTAGGCGTTATGAGCAGCATTCACGACCAAGCCATGCAGTATATCTACCAGCAAGTACTGGCGCGCTTGCTGGAACACTTGTCCCAGGCCCAGCGGGCCTCTTTGCAGTTATTGATTCAACGCTTGATTGTCGCGGCGGGCGGCGCCGAGCGGATCGAAGGTTTCCGCTTGATGTTCGCCCATGATGGCAGCCAGAACGCCAGCTATGCCCTGGCCTGCCTGCGCGCGGCGCAACTGAGCATTGCCGCACGCTCATCGGGCACCTTCGAGCTGCGTATCGCCGTGGTGCGTCAGGCGGGCATGAGCGCTACGGCCTTGAGCAACATCGAACAGGGGTTCTCGGCGCTGTTTCTGCACGACGATCCGCGGGTCGAGCTGCTGATGCTCGACGACCGGCAACTGCTGCCGTTTGACAGTCGTCACGGTATTTCCCGCAGCCAGCAGCTGGCCGAGCGTCACGAGTTGCTGCTGTTCGGGCACTTGCTTGCCGGCGGGCCACGGGCGGGGTTTGGCAGCCATGGCTCGCTGCGCCTTGCCGAACTGTGCCGCCAGGCCCTTGGCTGGCGCGGCGGCGTCGATGCGATCATCACCGCCCAGCCTCTGCCCGAGCGCAGGCGGCTGCTGGCGTGGAGCCGCCGGGCGCTGCGCGAAGAAGACCTGCTGTGTATCCGGCCCATTCACAGTTGTGCCGCGTCGCTGTGCGAAGGCATGAGCGAGTTGCGCCAGCGCTATCTGGAGCAGCTCTATGGCCAGACCCGGCCCATGTCGGCAGGGCCCAGCGGCGACTACTGCGCACCGGCGATGCGCTTCATCATCATCGATGACCTGGTGCATGACCCCGATTTGCCCCATGACGAGCGCCTCAACCGCTTTCTGGGCTGCCGCTTTGACGAGCAGTACTTTGCCTGCGCGCAAGCCGGTACCGCCAACCCGCTGTTGCTGGCACACCTGAGCGGGCTGCACGGGCAGTTCATCGAAGACAGCGACTACCGCGAAGGCGTCGATGCCTACCTGCGCCAGGCGCGCCAGCGGATGCAGCGCAAGGGCCTGCCGCGGGCATTGCAGACCCGCCTGCTGGGCCGCTGGCAGCACGCCGAACAGTTGCAGCAACGCCGTAGCCAGGCCAGCGACTTCGCCTTGCAGGCCTATGGCCTGAGTGAAGCGCAGCTGGTCTGCCAGCTGTTTGCACCGTTTGTTTCCCGTGGCCTGCGCCTGGAGGTGTTTTTGCGCCGCTGTCACCCCGGCATGCTGGTGGCCTTGCCTTACCTGCACAAGGCCTTGCAGCAACTGCCGGCGCCGGAGCCGGTGGTGCAGTGGATGGTCGATATCAGCGGCCTGGAACTGCCGCTTTTGCAGATGCTCTATCAGCGCGACCCAGAAAGCTGGGCCCGGCCGCGCTCGTTGCTGGCGCGTATCCAGGGCCGTGGCGCCGACCTGCGCCACTTGCGGGTGCAGCCGCCGTCGTGGGCCTGGCTCAAGGCAGAGCAGCCAGGCAGGCACTGATGAAAGCACCGCAGAGTAGCGAATTCGCCTACCGGATGGTGTATCGCTACCTGGTTGAGTTGATCGGCCAGATGGCGCCGGGCAGCTACAGCAGGATGCCGTCGCTGCGCGACCTGGCCCAGCGCCTTAATGTGTCGATTTCAACGGTCCAGTACGCCTATTAGATGCTTGAGCACGAAGGGCGGGTGCAGCCGGTGCCCAAGTCGGGCTACTACGCCAGGGTGCCGGCTCTGGAGCGCGCACCGCCCAGCGCCGGCGATCTGCTGCAGGATTTGCAACAACACGCCAACTCCTCGCGCATGCTGGTGCTCAGCGGTGGCCAGGGCCAGGCGTTGCAGTCACTGGAGGCAACCTTGCTGGGCATCGAACGCCAGCTGCTGCGCCAGTACCCACGCCTGGGCAGCGCACCTCAGCCCTGCGGCGAACTGGAACTGCGCACCGCCCTGGCGGCCCGCTATACCCGTTCGGCGCAGCAGTATTGGAGCGCCGAGGATGTGTACCTGGCGCTGGACCTGCGCTCGTTGCTGGAAACCACCCTGGCGGCCCTGGAACTGCACAACAGTGCCGTGGTGGTGACCACGCCCTGTTCCTGGCGCTTGCTGCGGGTGTTTCAGGCAGCACGCATTCGGGTGATCGAGCTGCCGTTGCAGGCGGACGGCGGCCTTGATCTCGAACGTTTTGCCCGGTTGTTGCGCGAGGAGCCAGTGCGCCTGGCGATGCTGGCCTCGCGCCTGAGCCTGCCCCATGGCAGTGTCATGCCCGAAGACAAGCGCCGGGCAGTGGCGCGGCTGCTGGATCAGCACGGTGTGTGGCTGCTGGAAAACGACCTGGATGGCGAACTGTGCGCAGGGGCCGGCCCTGAGGGGTGTTTGCGCGATCTGATCGATCCGCAGCGCCTGCTGGTGTTCTCGTCACTGGAGCACAGCGTCGGCGCCGAGGCGCCATACGCCTACCTGCTGTCGCGCCAGTGGCACGGGCCCTTGCACCGCCAGTTCCTGTTGCGCGGCTTTCGCCTGCCGCCGTTGCGCCAGCAAGCGGTGGCCAGGCTGTTCAGCAAGGGCCGCGTTGATGTGCACCTGGAGCAGTTGCGCGCACGCCTGCACGAACGCCGGGGCCTCCTGTACCGGCAGATGCAGTTGTACCTGGGCGCGCAACTGGAGTTCCAGATGCCCGCCGGTGGCGCCTGCATCTGGGCCAGGGTATGCGCCCCGGTCGAGACCCGGCCCTTGTTCCATCGCCTGTTGCAGCAAGGCCTGGTGATCGCCCCGGGTGAGCTGTTCAGCCTGCAGGGCGACTTTCGCCAGCACCTGCGCCTGGGCTGGCCGGCGGGGCCGCAGGGTGACTTGCAGTATGGTTTGAGTGTGCTCAGTGATGAGCTGCGGCGGGCCCTGCAGGTCTGCTGATTCTGACGCACTGAGGGGTGCGTTGGTCGCCCGCAGGTTGCAAGCGGGTGGTGTCTGTATGTATAACCAGTACTCCAGCCGCCAGCCCGTACCGCGCCGTGATCGCCCATTCCGTCGACGACCCGTTCTATTACCTGCACAACTTCCAGCAAGTGCTCGACTGGATCGAGCTGCGCTATGCCGACCTGCTCGACGACCAGGAGCAAGCCTTCATCAGCCAGTTTCGCCAGCAGCCGCAGGCAGCCCGGGCCTTGCTGGTGCGCATGGTAATGCGCAAGGGCCTGCTGTTTCGTCCAAGCAAGCTCGAGTACGCCGAAATCGGCTCGACCCAGGCCGCCCTGGCGCCATTGCTGGATCTGGGCTGGGTGGTCGACAACAGCCCGCTGAGCCTTGAGCAACTGTTCCACCTGCTGCGCAAGGACGAACTGGCCAGCGGTTTTGCCGACCGTCTCGCACGGCCAAGGGCGGCCAAGGGCGATCTGCTGTCTCAATTGCAGGTGCTCGAGCTGCAACCGCGGCCGCTGCAGCAATGGCTGCCGGGTTTTGCCGAACCAATCATCGAACTGCGCCTGCAGGCCCTGTGCGACCGCCTGCGCCTGCTGTTTTTTGGCAACCTCTATCAGGACTGGTCGGAGTTCGTGCTGGCCGACCTTGGCCTGTTGCGCTACGAGCAGGTGGCGTTCAGCGATGACTCGCGGGCCTTGCGCCAACGCAGCGACATCGATGTGGCGCTGGCCTTGCACCAGTGCGCCGAGCTGCTGGAGCGGGGCGTGGCGCTTGAGCAGGTGGTCGGGCACATCGAGGGCCTGGACAGCGACAACCCCTGGCTGCTGCGCCGTCGCTCGCGTTTGCTGTATCAGCTCGGCCAGCACAGCGAGCGTCTTGGCGACTGGCCGCTGGCCCTGCGCATCTACCCGCGCAGCCAGCATCCGCAGGCGCGCATCCGCCATGTGCGGGTGCTGGAGCGTAGCGAGCAGTGGTCGCAAGCCTTCGAGATGGCCTCACAGATTGCCCGGCAACCGGCCAACAGCCTTGAAATACAGGCCCTGGCGCGGATGCTGCCGCGTTTGCAGCGCAAATTGGGCGGGCCGCCGCAGCCGCGGCGGGCCAAGCCCCAGGTCAACCTGGTCGAGCTGCAGTTGCCGGCCGAGCTGGCGACCCTGGGCGTGGAGCAGGCCGTGCAGCTGCACCTGGGGCAGGGCGGCGGCCAGGTGCACTACGTCGAGAACAGCCTGTTCAACAGCCTGTTCGGTTTGTTGTGCTGGGAGGCGATCTTCGCGCCGTTGCCGGGGGCGTTTTTTCACCCGTTCCAGAGCGCCCCGCAGGACCTGCATGACGCCGAGTTTCATGGCCGGCGTAGCGAGCTGTTCGCCCGCTGCCTGGGGCAACTGGACGATGGCAGCTACCGGCAGACCATCCGCCGTCATTTCGTCAACAAACAAGGGCTGCAATCGCCTTTTGTCTATTGGCAGGCGCTCAGTGAAGAACTGCTTGAGCAAGCCCTGGCCTGCCTGCCCCCGGCGCACCTGAAAAGTTGTTTCGAGCGCCTGCTCGAAGACATCCAGGCCAACCGCTCGGGCATGCCTGATCTGATCCAGTTCTGGCCCGAGCAGCAGCGTTACCACATGATCGAGGTCAAGGGCCCCGGTGATCGCCTGCAGGACAGCCAGCTACGCTGGATCGAGTTTTGCGCCGGGCACGGCTTGCCGGTGGAAGTCTGCCACGTGCAATGGGCGCCATGAGCTACAGCGTTGCGGTACGAGCGCTGTGCGAGTTTACGGCCAAGGTCGGCGACCTCGACCTGCGCTTCACCCCGTCGCCCACGGCCCAGGAGGGCATCAGCGGCCACCGGCGGGTGGTGGCCGGGCGCGGCGAGGGCTACGAGGCCGAGGTCAGTCTCGAAGGCCAGTATGCAGCCTTGCAGGTGCGCGGCCGCGCCGACGGCTACGACCCGCGGCTCAACCGACTCGAAGAAATCAAGACCTACCGCGGCGACCTGGCGTGCCAGCCCGACAACCACCGCCAGCTGCACTGGGCTCAGGCCCGGGTCTATGGCTGGTTGTTGTGCCAGCAGCGCCAGTTGCCGGCATTGCGCCTGGCGCTGGTGTACCTGAATGTCGACAACGATGAACAGACCCTGGTCGAAGAGCAGCGCAGTGCCCAGGAGCTTGAGCAGTTCTTCAACGCCCAGTGCGCGGTCTTCCTGCACTGGGCCGAGCAGCAGCTGCAGCGCCAGGTCTTGCGTAATCAGGGCTTGCAGGCCCTGGCATTCCCCCATGGGCAGTTTCGCCATGGCCAGCGCGAACTGGCCGAAACCGTGTACAAGGCGGTCAGTACCGGCCGCTGCCTGATGGCCCAGGCCACCACCGGCATCGGCAAGACCTTGGGCACCTTGTTTCCGCTGCTCAAGGCCATGGTCCCGCAGCAACTGGACAAAATCCTGTTCCTCAGCGCCAAGACCCCCGGCCGTGCCCTGGGGCTTGAGGCATTGCGCCAGGTGATGGCCAGCGGCACCCAGCCGGCGCTGCGCAGCCTGGAACTGGTGGCCCGCGACAAGTCCTGCGAGTACCCCGGCACGGCTTGCCATGGCGACGCCTGCCCGCTGGCCAAGGGTTTCTACGACCGCCTGCCTGCAGCGCGCCAGGCCGCCCAGGCGGTGGCGGTACTGGACAAGGCGGCCCTGCGCGAAGTGGCCCTGGCTCATCAGGTCTGCCCCTATTACCTGGGTCAGGAGATGGCCCGCTGGGTCGATGTGCTGGTGGCCGACTACAACTATTACTTTGACCAGAGCGCCTTGCTGTTTGGCCTGGCCCAGGTCAACCAATGGCGCCTGGCGCTGCTGGTTGACGAGGCGCATAACCTGGTCGAACGAGCCCGGCAGATGTACAGCGCCAGCCTCGACCAGGGCCAGTTGCTGGCCCTGCGCAAGCTTAAACCTGCGGGGCTGGGCAGCGCCCTGGACCGCCTCAATCGCCAGTGGAATGCCTTGCACAAGGAGCTGCTGGCGCCTTACCGGGTGGTCGACGGCCTGCCCGAAGCCTTGCTCAAGGCCCTGCAGCAGTGCGTCGGGCTGATCCAGGAGCAACTCAACCAGTCGCCGACCGGCATCGACCCTGCGGTGTTGCAGTTCTTCTTTCAGGCGCTGCAGTTCACCCGTGTCAGTGAACTGTTCGACGAACACTTCCTGTTTGATATCAGCAAGCGTGCGGGCCCGGGCAAGCGCGCCTTGTCGACCTTGTGCCTGCGCAATGTGGTGCCGGCGGCGCTGATCGGCCCGCGACTGGCGGCAGCGCGTAGTGCCACGCTGTTTTCCGCGACCTTGAGCCCGCGCCATTACTACGCCGACCTGCTCGGCATGCCGGCCGATTGTGCCTGGATCGAGGTCGCCTCGCCCTTTGCCGCCGAGCAATTGCAGGTGCAAGTGATCAGCAGCGTTTCGACCCGTTACCAGCACCGTGAGGCGTCCCTGGCGCCGATCGTCGAGCTGATCGCCGAGCAGTATGCCCAGGCGCCGGGCAACTACCTGGCGTTCTTCAGCAGTTTCGAGTACCTGCAGCAGGTCTCGAGCCTTTTGGCGGCGCGCTATCCGGCCATCGGCCAATGGAGCCAGGCGCCGGGCATGGATGAGCAGCAGCGCCAGGGCTTTCTCGAGCGTTTTATTCCCGGGGGCCAGGGCGTCGGTTTTGCCGTGCTCGGCGGGGCCTTTGCCGAAGGCGTCGACCTGCCAGGTACGCGTTTGATCGGCGCCTTTGTCGCCACCCTCGGGCTGCCCCAGGTCAACCCGGTCAATGAACAGATCAGGCAGCGCATGGCCCGGCTGTTCAGCGCAGGCTTCGATTACACCTACCTGTATCCCGGAGTGCAGAAGGTCATTCAGGCAGCAGGCCGGGTGATCCGCGGCACTGACGACCGTGGCACGCTGTTGCTGATCGATGACCGCTTCGCCGAAGCCCGGGTACAGCGCATGTTTCCGGCCTGGTGGGCGCCGCAGCAGAAATAATCGCCGGCGTGGGGATAGTCACGGTCGCTTGCTGGTCAAAGTGCCAGTAAACTGCGTCTTTTTATCACCCCGAACATCCTTTCTTGAGGTTTTGCATGAAGCTCAGTCCTTTGGCGGGCAAACCGGCCCCGGCCTCCGTGCTGGTGGATATCCCGCAACTGTTGACCGCCTACTACACCGGCCAGCCCGATGCCAGCATCGCTACCCAGCGCGTGGCCTTCGGCACTTCCGGGCACCGTGGCAGCTCCCTGGACCTGAGCTTCAACGAAAACCACGTGCTGGCCATCAGTCAGGCCATTTGCCTGTACCGCCAGGCCAAGGGCATCGACGGCCCGCTGTTTGTCGGCGCCGACACCCACGCGCTGTCGACCCCCGCAGCGGCCAGCGCGTTGCAGGTGCTGGCGGCCAACGGCGTCGAGGTGATGTTGTCCAAGGACGACGAATACACCCCGACCCCGGCGGTGTCCCACGCCATCATCTGCTACAACCGCGGGCGCAGCAGCGGCCTTGCCGACGGCATTGTCATCACCCCGTCGCACAACCCGCCGCAAAGCGGTGGCTTCAAGTACAACCCGCCCAATGGCGGCCCGGCCGACAGCGATGTCACCAAGTGGATCGAGGCCAAGGCCAACGACCTGCTGGCCGCAGGCCTCGACGGCGTCAAGCGCATGGCCCACGAGCAGGCGCTGGCAGCCAGCACCACCCATCGTCATGACTACATCGCCAGCTATGTCGCCGATCTGGAAAACGTCATCGACTTCGACGTGATCCGCAGCGCCAACCTGCGCCTGGGCGTCGACCCGCTGGGCGGGGCAGGGGTGCGCTACTGGTCGGCGATTGCCGAGCACTACAAGCTGAACCTGGAAGTGGTCAACACCGAGGTCGACCCGACTTTCCGCTTCATGTCGGTCGACTGGGACGGACAGATCCGCATGGACCCGTCCTCGCCGTACGCCATGCAGGGCCTGATCGGCCTGCGCGAGCGCTTCGACGTGGCCTTTGCCTGCGACCCGGACCACGACCGCCATGGCATCGTCACCAAAAATGGCCTGCTGGCGCCGAACAACTACCTGGCAGTGGCTATCGACTACCTGTTCCAGCACCGTCCGCAATGGCGCAGCGACGCCGCCGTGGGCAAGACTGTGGTCAGCAGCGGCCTGATTGACCGTGTCACTGCGCGCCTGGGCCGTCGCCTGTTCGAGGTGCCGGTCGGCTTCAAGTTCTTCGCTGACGGCCTGTTCGATGGCTCCCTGGGCTTTGGTGGCGAGGAGAGCGCTGGCGCCTCGTTCCTGCGCAAGGACGGCAGCGTCTGGACCACCGACAAGGATGGTCTGATCCCGGCATTGCTGGCGGCAGAAATCACCGCGCGCACCGGCCGCGACCCGAGCCAGGCCTATGCCGAGCTCACCGCAGCGCTGGGCGAGCCGTTCGCCACCCGCGTCGAGGCCAAGGCCAACCCGCAGCAGAAGGCCCTGCTAAGCAAGCTGGCGCCTGAGCAGGTCAAGTCGACCATGCTCGCTGGCGAGCCGATCGAGCAGATCCTCAGCCATGCGCCGGGCAACAACCAGGCCATTGGCGGCCTCAAGGTAATGACCGCCAATGGCTGGTTCGCCGCGCGGCCGTCGGGTACCGAGGACATCTACAAGATCTACGCCGAAAGCTTCATCGATCAAGCGCACCTGCAGCGCCTGGTGGCCGAAGCCCAGGAACTGGTGGATGCGGCGATTGCCTGACCGCTGACATCAAGCCCGCTCCTACAGGTACAGCATGCACACCGGACCTGTGGGAGCCGGCCTTGCCGGCGATGGGCCGCATAGCGGCCCTAGGCGACATCAACCAGCACAACCTCGCTGTCCTGCACCGCCATCACCCTGAGCACCGGCTCATCCTCGATCGCCATCCCGTCACGGGCCTCGGCGCGCACGCCATTGACTTCGACCAGGCCCTTGGCCGGCACCAGGTAGCCCCGACGCCCGGCTTCGAAACGGTATTCGGCGCTTTCCCCGGCGCGCAAGGTCGCCGCAACCAGGCGTGCATCGGCACGGATCTGCAAGGCCTGCTCATCGCCTTCACGGCCGCTGGCCAGGGTCACGAAGCCTTCGCCGCGCTCGCCTTTGGGGAACGGCCGGGTGCCCCAGGACGGCGCCTGGCCGACGCGCTGCGGGATGATCCAGATCTGGAAGATGCGCGTATCGACCTTCTCCAGGTTGTACTCGCTGTGCGTGATGCCGGTGCCGGCACTCATCACCTGCACGTCACCGGCCTCGGTGCGGCCCTTGTTGCCCAGGTTGTCCTGGTGACTGATGGCGCCTTCACGCACATAGGTGATGATTTCCATGTCGCGGTGCGGGTGCGGCGGGAAGCCGCTGCCGGCGGCGATCAGGTCGTCGTTCCAGACCCGCAGGGTGCCCCAGTGCATGCGCGCCGGGTCGTGGTATTCGGCGAACGAGAAGTGATGATGGGCGTCGAGCCAACCATGGTCGGCATGGCCAAGGCTCTTGAACGGGCGCAGTTGCAGCATAATGGTTGTCCTCGAAAGTGAGTGGATGGGACAAATGATCCATCAAACAATGATCGAAAATAAGCGTAAATTTCGGCTGATAATAATCACATTAGTCGATAGATAGAGCTGCGGTAATTTGTACGTTTCATCGCCTAATTCACTGATCTGCAAGCAATCGGCTGGTGATTTTTGCCCGATGGAGCGAACATGGCCGCTGGTTTTCATTCTGTTGGAGTCGGTGTGTCTGAAGAGCGTCCCAAGCTACCCCTGGAGTTGATTGCGCCTGCGCAGTTGCCGTGGCTGCGTCGCCTCGCTGCACGCCTGCTCGGGCGCGGCCTGAGCCGCATGCAGGCGCAGCATCGTGACTCCTGGTTCCAGGGCCATGCCAATGGCCAGCGTACCGGTCACGCCGATGGCCTGCGCGAGGGTTACGAAGAAGGGCGGATCGACGGCTACGAGGCCGGGCGCCAGGTTCTGGTGATACGCGACACCCGCCCCGACGGCCATGGCGTGCCTGGGCTCGACGACGCGCTGTTCGACGACTGGCGCCTGGCGCTGACTGCCGAGCTCAAGAAGCGCTTCAAGGCCGACGTCGCCCAGCGCCTGCCGGCCCATGCCCAGCCCAGCGCAGCGCAGTGGAAGATGATCTTCAGCGACACGCCGTCCACCTGTGTGATCGCCGGTGCTGGCGCCGGCAAGTCCACTTCTCTGGTGCTGCGCATCCTGTTGCTGCGCCATTACCTGGGTTACGAGCTGGACGCCATGACCGTGGTGACCTTTACCCGCGAGTCGCGCAAGGACTTCATCAACCGCTTGCTGCAGGTGTTTGCCCTCTGGCAACTGGAGCTCAACCAGGGGCAGGCGCGCGAGCTGGTGCGCACCTTCCATTCGCGCATCCTGCCGCTGGTGCGCAGCCTGCCGGGCTTCAGCCAGGTGCGTGCGTTCGAGACCCTGGGCAGCGAAATGCCCGGCGGCAGCGAAGCCAACGCCGACAGCAACCCGTTCGACCTGCGCATCAACGATGCCCAGCGCCAGCAGCTCAACCTCTGCTACCGCGACCTGCTGGGCAGCAGCCCGCGCTTTGCCGAGTTGATCGCCGGCCTGCGCCGCGAGGCCCTGCAGCTCAAGGCGCTGGACCGCGATCACCCTGACGTGCAAAAGCGCGTAGCGGTGACCCAGCTGTCTGCCAGCCGCGACGAAGAGCTGTGCGACACCCTAGAAGACCTGTGGTTTGGCGCAGGTGCCTGGCCGATCAAGGGTATCGAACCGAGCCGCGAAACGGTCGAGATCAACGGCAGCCGTTTCCACTTCCATGGCCATATCGCTGAGCTTGACGCCTACGTGGTGCTCGGTTTCGACCCCAAGGAAAACCAGCAGTACAAGCGCCCCGGGGCCAAACTGCCGGTGTGGGCGGAATGGGTCATCAAGCGCACCCTGTTTCAAGCCTTCTGCGATAAGCCTGTAATTTGGCTGGAAAACTACGCCGCAGCCAAACGCCTGACTTCGTCCCTGGCCGGTGATGCCGTTGCCGGGCCGGGCTTTGATTACAAGGTCAAGGGCGAACTGGCCGCTGCGCCATTGCTCGATGCCTTTGTCGGCGCGGCCGGCTTTATCGAGAACCTCGGGCTTGAGGTCAACAAGGCGGTCGGCGCCATGAGCTTCCCGGCCGGTGACACCGACGCCCTGTTCTTTGAAGCCCTGGGCCTGTACTGGAAGGCCCTGGAAGCGCACCTGCTGGGCCAGTCGCCGCCGATCATGAGCTACAACCGCATGTTCGCCCTGTTTGGCGAGAACAATCCGGAAAACCTGCAGCTGTTGCCCGACCCGCTGCTGCGCCCGCTGGCGCACCTGATGATCGACGAGTTCCAGGACGTCTCGCCGCAGATCGTCTCCTGGCTGCGCGCCTGCCTGCGCGAGATTCGCCGCCGTGGCCCGGCCATGCAGGTCGGGCGGGTGGCGCAGCATTCGTCGCTCTTGTGCGTGGGCGATGACTGGCAGTCGATCTACGGCTGGCGTGGCAGTTCGCCCAAGTACTTCATGGAGTTTGCCAAGGAGTTCCCGGCGCCGAGCAGCACGCGGGTGATGCTTGCCGACAACTACCGCAGCCACCAGCACATCATCGATGCGGCCGAGCACATCGTCAAATCAGCGCCGGCCATCAGCGGCAAGAAGGCCAGGGCCTGCGGCCCGGCGGCCGAGACACCGCTGCCGGTCAAGGTGCTCGAACGCGACGAAGCGAGCCTGGCCGAGACCCTGCTGGAGCACTACCGCAACGGCGAATCGGTGATGTTGCTGTACCGCAAGAGCAGCGACAAGGCGGCGATTGCCGAGCACCTGCAGGCACTGGTCAACCATGAGGCCAGCTTGCCAGCGGCGCAACGGCGCCTGCGCCAGCTGACCTATCACAGCGCCAAGGGGCTACAGGCCGATGCGGTTTTCATGCTCGGCGATTGCCAGCACCTGACGCATTCGCCGTACAAGAACCAGGTCTATCGCCAGGCGGGCCTGGGCCGCGGCGGCGATGCCCAGGCGTTCGACAATGCGCAAAAGGATGAAGTCCTGCGCCTGGCCTACGTCGCCATTACCCGCGCGGCGAAACACTGCTACTGGTATGTCGAGAAGCCCACGGCAGAGGCGGCCAACCTGCCTCGCGCCTCCAGCCAGGTGGATGGGCGCAAGGCCTTTTTTGCCGACGAGCGCGTGCCCGGCTAGGCCCGCATCGCGCGGGCCGCTCGCGGGTTAAGGCCGCTTGACCCGGCACCAGGCGGCATACAGCGCCGGCAGGAATAACAGGGTGAGGGCGGTGGCGACGATCAGGCCACCCATGATGGCCACCGCCATGGGCCCGAAGAAGATGCTGCGCGACAACGGAATCATCGCCAGCACCGCTGCCAGGGCGGTCAGCACGATGGGCCGAAAGCGCCGCACGGTGGCCTCGATGATCGCGTGCCAGCGGTCCATGCCGGCGCTGATGTCCTGTTCGATCTGATCGACCAGGATCACCGAGTTGCGCATGATCATGCCCGACAGGGCGATGGTGCCCAGCAACGCGACAAAGCCGAACGGCTGCTGGAAGATCAGCAGGAACAGGGTCACGCCGATCAGCCCCAGCGGGGCGGTGAGGAACACCATGATCGAGCGCGAAAAACTGCGCAACTGGACCATCAACAGGGTCAGTACCACCACCACGAACAGTGGCAGGCCGGCTTTCACCGACTGCTGGCCGCGTGCCGAATTCTCTACCGTGCCGCCAACTTCCAGCAGGTAGCCGTCGGGCAGGGCGGCGCGGATAGGTTCCAGGGTCGGCTGGATCTGCTTGACCAGGCTCACCGGTTGCTGGTTGCCCTGGATATCGGCGCGAATGGTCACTGTCGGCAGGCGGTTGCGGTGCCAGATCACCCCCTCTTCAAAGCCGTATTCCAGGATGGCAATCTGCGCCAGGCTGACACTGTGGCCCTGGGCGGTCGGCATCGACAGGCTGGAGAGCTGCGACAGCTGCTGGCGCTCCTGCTCGCTGCCACGCACCAGGATCTCGATCAGTTCGTTGTCTTCGCGGTACTGGCTGACCGCCGCGCCAGTCAGCGAGCCCTGGAGGAACCGCGACAGGTCGGCGGTACTGGCCCCCAGCGCCCGGGCCCGGTCCTGGTCGATGTTAAGGCGCACCACCTTGCTCGGTTCTTCCCAGTCGAGGTGAACGTTGACCACATGGGGGTTCTCGCGAATTTTGTCGGCCACCTGGCGCGCCAGGGCGCGGACTTCCTGAATGTGCTCACCCGATACCCGAAACTGCACCGGGTAGCCCACCGGCGGGCCGTTCTCAAGGCGCGAGACCCGCGTGCGCAGCGCCGGGAACTGTGCGTTGAGGGTTTCGACCAGCCACTGGCGCAGTGCTTCGCGGTCCTCGATGCTTTTCGCCAGCACCACGAACTGGGCAAAACTTGCCGCCGCCAGCTGTTGGTCCAGGGGCAGGTAGAAACGCGGCGAACCGGTGCCGACATAAGCCACGTAGTTGTCGATACCCTCATGCTCGGCCAGCAGGCGCTCCAGGCGATGGACCTGTTGCTCGGTCGCGGTCAGCGAGGCGCCTTCGGCCAGCTTGATGTCGACCATCAGCTCCAGGCGCCCCGAAGCCGGGAAGAACTGCTGCGGGACGAAGCGAAACAGCAGGATCGAGGCGACGAACAACCCCAGGGTCAGGGCGATCACGGTTTTGCGATGGTCCACGCACCAAGCTACTAGTGCCCGCACGCGGCGATAAAAAGGCGTGTCATAGGTGGCATGCGGCCCGTTGGCGTGAGCCTGTGCCTGGCTCGCGGTGTGGCTGCGGTCCGGCAGCAGGCGCGCGCCCAGGTAGGGGACGAACACCACCGCGGCGATCCACGACATCAACAGCGCCAGGGTCACCACCTGGAAGATCGAGCGGGTGTATTCGCCGGTGTCCGACTGCGCGGTGGCAATCGGCAGAAAACCTGCGGCGGTGATCAGGGTGCCGGTGAGCATCGGAAAGGCCGTGCTGGTCCAGGCGTAACTGGCCGCCGCCAAGCGGTCGAGGCCTTGCTCCATCTTGATCGCCATCATTTCCACAGCAATGATCGCGTCATCGACCATCAACCCCAGCGCCAGCACCAACGCGCCCAGAGAAATCTTGTGCAGGCCGATGCCCAGGTAGTACATGGCGGTGAAGGTCATGGCCAGCACCAACGGGATCGACAGGGCCACGACCAGCCCGGTGCGCAGCCCGAGCGAGAGAAAACTCACCACCAGCACGATCACCAGCGCTTCACTCAGCACCCGGACGAATTCGCCGACACCGGTCTTTACCGCCGCCGGCTGGTCAGAGACTTTGTGCAGTTGCATGCCCGCCGGCAGGTGTTGCTGCAGGCGGGCAAACTCGCCTTGCAGCGCCTGGCCCAGGACCAGGATGTCGCCGCCGGCCTTCATCGACACCGCAAGACCGATCGCCGGTTCGCCCATGAAGCGCATGCGCGGTGCCGGCGGGTCGTTGAAACCGCGCTTGACCTCGGCGACGTCACCGAGGCGAAAGGTGTTGCCGGCCACCTGCAGGGGGAAGTTGCGGATCTGCTCGACGGTCTCGAAGCGCCCGCTGACGCGCAGTTGCACACGGTCGGTCGGGGTCTCGACGAAGCCGCTGGCGGCCACCGCGTTCTGCTCCTCAAGGGCCTGGCGCACGGCGCCGAGGCTAAGGCCGAGGTTGACCAGCTTGGTGTTCAACAGCTCGATCCAGATCTTTTCGTCCTGCAGGCCCAGCAGCTCGACCTTGCCGACGTCCTTGACCCGTTGCAGCTGCAGCTGGATGCGGTCGGCGTAATCCTTGAGCACGGCATAGTCGTAGCCCTGGCCGGTCAAGGCATAGATGTTGCCGAAGGTGGTGCCGAATTCATCGTTGAAAAACGGCCCAAGCGTGCCCTGGGGCAGGGTGTGACGGATGTCGCTGACCTTCTTGCGGACCTGGTACCACAGCTCGGGCAGTTTCGCCGAGTTCAGGGTCTGGCTGGCGGTAAAGATCACCTGCGATTCGCCCGGGCGCGAGAACGAGGTGATGCGTTCATATTCACCGGTTTCCATCAGCTTCTTTTCTATCCGCTCGGTCACCTGGCGCGCCACTTCTTCGGCGCTCGCCCCGGGCCACAGGGTACGGATGACCATGGCCTTGAAGGTAAAGGGCGGGTCTTCGCTCTGGCCCAGCTTGGTGTAGGCCAGGGCGCCGGCCACGGCCATCAGCAACATCACATAGAGAACGATCTGGCGATTGCGCAGCGCCCAGGCAGACAGGTTGAAATTCATCCGGGCTACTCCTTGCCGGCCAGGGCAACCTGACGGTTCTGGTTATCGACCGGCTGGACTTTCTGCCCCTCGCGCAGCACCTGTACCCCGGCACTGACGACCCAGTCGTCAGGTTGCAAACCCTGCAGAACCGATACCTGCTGTTCGCCGTAGCTGCCGATGCTGACGAAAGTGCGGCGCAGGGTTGATTGCTGCGGGTCGACCACCCACACAAACGGCCGGTTGTCTTCGGCACTGAGCGCCGATAGCGGCACCGCCATCGGAGCGCTGGTGTCATGGGCAATGAACACCCGCGCGCTTTGCCCGAGCTCCACCGGCACATCGTTGTCGGTGAAAGTCACCCGGGCAGCAAAGGTGCGTGATCGCGGATCGGCCGACGGCGACATTTCGCGGATCTGGCCGTTGAAGCGCCGTTGTGGCTGCGACCACAATTCGATCGATACCGGCTGGCCGATGCGAAAGCGCTCGAAGGCCTGTTCTGGCAGGTTGATCAGCACTTCACGTTCGCCGTCGGCAGCCAGGCTGAACACCGTGCGCCCGGCACTGACCACTTGCCCGACCTCCAGCATGCGCCGGGCGATCACGCCGCTCTGGGTCGCGCGCAGCACGGCATAGTCGGCCTGGTTGCGGGCAGTGTTGAATTGCGCTGTGGCCTGCCTGAGTTGCGCTTCGCCGGCGCGGTAGGCGTTGTCGAAATTCTCGAATTGCGAATGGCTGACCATATTGCGCTCCAGTAGCCGCTGGTAGCGGTCACGTTCGGCCTGCACCAGGCGCAGGTTGGCCTGGGCGGCAGCAACCTGGGCGCGCCGGGCGTCGAGCTGAAAGTGCAGGTCTTGCGGGTCGAGCTCTGCCAGCGGCTGACCTTCGCGGACCTTCTGGCCAACCTCGACCAGGCGCTTGCTGACCTTGCCATCGATGCGAAAGGCCAGCTCCGGCTCGAAGCGCGCACGCACTTCTCCGGGGTAGGCATCGGCGAGGTTTGTCGCCGCTTGCGGGTGAACAATCAGCACGGCAAGGGGAGGGGACGGCGGCGGTGGCGGGGTGTCGCAGGCCGCAAGCAGGGCAATGAGGCTGACAGGCAATACCATAGACAACACGGGGCTGTGCATGCGGATAAACCTTCCCTGGGCTTTGTAATTGTTATGGGCAGCGCAAACAGCCTAGGTCTGCGGCACCCGAGCGTCCAGTAATGAAATGTAAATCCAATGATCGGAGAAACTGCGAAATTACCGGGAAAATAGCGTGACCGTTTGGTCACTGTAAGACCGATAGTTATTTATTAAAAAGATGAACTCATTTGAATAGGCCTTATCGCCAACGCATCTTTAACGTGTAATGCCCGGTTTAGACTTGTTGCTCGAGCACCTTGTGGCAATCGCTGTTCAGGTAAACAGCGCATGTGTATGTCGGATGTATTCAAAAGCGATGAGCGGCCATTTTTTTTGCTTGACGCTCCCAAAAAACCGTGCAACTTTTGGAAACAGTTAAGCGAGGAGCGCGAATATGTCGAACGGAGTCGGCCACGTCATTCGGATTGCATTTAAATCCGCCGCCACACGGCTTTTGTCGTCTCGGTCCTGCCCAGATTGCTGGCGTAACCGGTCCTGCGTGCTGCAGTAGATACGGTCACGGGCAATCGCTGTCAATGCTGCCGAAGTAGCCTGAATAGTCACATCTGTTTGGGATGTTTCTTACGCTGTATTACGCCACCGTAAAGTAGTCGGTCTGTTATCGTCGATTTGGCCTTGAGCACAAGGCCAACGGTCCAGCCTGCATGCCCGTTTATTGGCAGGGGCGTGGCTGGGCTTCAGAAAGTTGTAGAAAACCAACAATAAAAAGGTGTGTGCAATGAATCAAGGTCTGATGTTTTATCCGGCGCTGGCAATGATCCTGCTGACCGTCGTGGTGCTGTATCTGATGTTTCGCGGGCGGCAAAGTGCCGTGAAGTCCGGAGCGCTGAGTACCGCTTACTTCAAGACCTACGACACCGGCGAGAAGTTGCCGCGGGCGGTGCGCCAGACCGAGCGCTGCTTTCACAACCTGCTGGAATCGACGCCACCGTTCTACTTCCTGTGTGTCGCCCTGATCAGCCTGGCCAAGGTCGACTGGGTGTTCATCGGCCTGGCCTGGGCCTACGTGGCCTGCCGGGTGCTGCAGAGCCTGGTGCACGTCACCAACAACAAGGTCGGGCCACGTTCCAAGCTGTTCATGCTGAGCTGGCTGGTGCTCCTGGCGATGTGCGTGCGCCTGGGCTTTCTGATCCTCTGACAGTACGTTTGTTAGTTTCTAATGATAGACCGCGGCTACTACTGGCAATCACCGGAGACCGTTCGAGATGAGCACAACAATAACAACATCAGCGCGTGGCAGTAAAAACAGGCGAATGTTTATAACCGGGGTGTTGTCGGCCATTCTCTATGGCGGCTGGGCCTATTATGTAAACGCCGGGCTGGAAACCGCCATGGCCTCGGCTATGGTACAGGCGCTGGGCAGCTTTATTGGCGGCTACCTGGTTGCCGGCCTGGTAGAGTTTGCCTTTAGCGTCACGCCCAAACCCTGGCGCTTTCCAATTGCGGCATTTGTTCCCTATGGCTTGACCCTGCTGACCTACGCCGCAGCGCACCGATGGGTTGGCACCCCGGAAATTCTTAAAACCATCATGCTCAATATTATCGTGGGGACCCCCTATTTTGTTCTTTATTGCGTGAAGCTTGAGCGTAATGAAGCGCAGCGATTGATATTAAGCAGTTGAGTCTTGCGGTTTAATTAACCGTTAAAAACACACTATCCCTACCACGTCGGTCGCGCGGTTGCCTGCGCGAGCCAGGGCTGTGCGCTGTATAAAAATAATAACGAACCAGAGCCGTTAATCATGAATATGAACCTTGAGCGGAGCACCTCGCAGGTGAGACCGTCGGCCGCTGCATCGGTATTTGCAACGCTGGTGGACCTCGCCCGTCATCATGCCCGGGTACAACCCGATAAACAGTATCTGCTGTGGCTCGACAAAGGGCGCGAAGAGGGCACAAGTTACACCTTTGCCGAGCTGGATCACGCCGCCCGGGCACTGGCCGTGGAACTTCAACGGCAATTGGCCCAGCACGGCGGCGCCGGCCGGCAACAACCGGCAGCGATTATCGCTACGCAACCGGGGCCGCAGTTTGTATTGGCGTTTTTCGCCTGCCTGTATGCCGGCATTGCCGCAGTGCCGGTCTACCCGCAGAAAAAAAATGAAAGCAGCGAGCGCTTGTGCCGGGTCATCAACGATGCCGGGGCGCAGTTGCTGATCACTGACCGGCTGTCACTGGCGGCGCTGCTCGCCCATGAGGCCATCACCGGCCTGGTGCAGGTGATCGACGTCGACCAGGCCGACCCCGCGCTTGCCGGGCAATGGCAGGCGCCGGCCATCGATGCAGGCTCAGTGGCCTTCATCCAGTACACCTCCGGCTCCACCGGCATTCCCAAGGGGGTAGTGGTCACCCATGGCAACCTGATGAGCAACGAGCAGATGATTGCCGAGTCGCTCAATCATGATCACAACACCGTGTATGTCAGCTGGCTGCCGGTGTTCCATGACCTGGGCCTGATCGGTCTGTTGCAGGCGTTCTACCTGGGCGTGCGCTGCATTCTCATGTCGCCGCTGGCCTTCGTCGCCAACCCGCTGCGCTGGCTGGAGGCGATTTCCCGTTACCGCGCAACCACCAGCGGCGCGCCTAACTTCGCCTACGACCTGTGCCTTCAGCGCACCACCCCAGAACAGCGCCGGCAGTTGGACCTGAGTAGCTGGATCGTCGCCTACAGCGGTGCTGAACCGGTCAGAAAGGGCACCCTCGAACGCTTCGCCCAAGCCTTCGCCGACAGTGGCTTCCGGGCGCAGGCGTATTGCCCCTGCTATGGCATGGCCGAGAGCACGCTGTTCGTCACCGGCGTGCCGCAAGGCATCACGCCGTTGACCCTGACCCTGGACAAGGGGCAACTCAACCGCGATCGCGCCGTCCTGGCCGATCCGCAGCAGGTGGACGCCCAGACCATTCACTTCGTCAGCTCCGGGGTGCCGGCGCAGAGCTGCCAGGTGCGAATCGTCGACCCGCAGCGCTGCGTGGCGCTGGCGGACGATCAGGTTGGCGAGATCTGGGTCAGCAGCCCGAGCGTCAGCGGCGGCTACCGCAATCGCCCGCAATTGTCGCAAGAGGTACTGCACGCAACCCTCGAAGGCGAGCCGCAGCGGCGCTTCCTGCGCACCGGCGACCTGGGCTTCATGCACCGGGGCGAGCTGTTCGTCACCGGCCGGCGCAAGGATCTGATCATCATCGATGGCAAGAATCACTACCCCCACGACCTTGAACAGACCATCGAAAGCACCCTGGCCGAGCTGAGCATCAGCATCGCCAATGCCTTTTCCATCGCGGCGTTTTCCGTCGATCGCGACGAGCGCGAGCAACTGGTCGTGGTGATCTCGCTGCACAAGAGCCAGGCGCAGATCTTCTCGGTCGAACAGACCAGCCGGGCGATCAGCGCCGCGGTAGCTCGCGCCCACGGGGTGGCGGTGGATGACCTGCTGTTTGTCAGCAGCCGCCTGCCGTTGACCTCCAGTGGCAAGCTGCAGCGCGCGCAGTGCCGCAGCCTGTACCTGGACGGGCAAATGCACACGGTCGCTTCGTTGTTCGAACTCAACCGCCTGGCCGGAGCCCGGGAGGTGAGCTCATGAGCCAGCAACAGATTGCCGACTGGCTGCGCGAACACCTGGCGCGCCTGCTCAAGCTGGACCTCGAGCAGGTCGACAGCGCCCTGGCGTTCGATGAATACGGCGTCGCCTCGCGCGATGCCGTAGGCATGATCGGCGAGCTCGGTGAATGGCTTGAGCGCGAGCTCGATCCAGCCCTGGTCTACGACTATCCGTCGATAGACGAGCTCAGCAACCACCTCTCAACGGCCACGAGGGCTGAACAATGAATCCAGTACAGCGCAACGGCGCGCTCGTCGATTCCGAGGACGAGTTTCGCCGCTTGATGACCCGTCCGCGTTTCGCCTGGCCGACCATCATTCTGTTCGCGGTGATCACCCTGGCGTTCATCCTGTCCACGGCGCTGGCGGTCGACGGCAGCCTGGCCATGGGCTGGGCATTCGTGATCAACACCTTGTGTTCATACCTGGCGTATACCGTGCTGCACGAAGCGTCCCATGGCCTGATCTGCGCCAACCGCTTTCTAAACGACGTGATTGGCCGTCTGGGGTTCTTGCTGGTAACCCCGACACCGTTTCTGCGCACCTACCGCTTCCTGCACATGGCGCACCACCATCACACCAATGATCCGCGCCTGGACCCGGACTATTCCTGCGGTGGCGGCCGCGCCTGGACCCTGCCGCTGCGCTGGATGATGATGGACAGCGCCTACATCACCACCTACTTTCGCAACGGCTCCTACAGCTCCCGGCCGACCGCGGAGAAGGTCGAGTTCTGGCTCGCCTGGCTGTTCGCCGTGGCGCTGGTGGTGACGGTCTGTCTGATGGGCTGGCTGGTGCCGTTTCTGCTGTTGTACCTGCTGCCCACCCGGGTGGCGCAGTTCTTCCTGGCGATCACCTTCGACTACCTGCCGCACTTTCCCCACGCCACCAAGGCGCACGACAACAAGTACCAGGCGACCAATAACCGGGTCGGCATGGACTGGCTGTTCTTCCCGTTGTTCGTCGGCCAGAACTATCACCTGTCCCACCACCTGTACCCCGGCGCGCCGTTCTATCGCTACAAGAAAGTCTGGCTGTCGAGAAAGACCCGCCATGAAGCCCAGGCGCCGGCACTGGTACCCGGGCACCGGCTGGCACCGATCAAGCAACCCCTTTCTCTGGCTGAGTAACTGAAGGCAGGTGATGGACATGAATCATTCGATTTCCAGTGTTGCCGACCCGGCCCAGGTGCGGCCTGTGGCCTTGAGCGAACAGCCGCAGGCACAAGCCTCGGCGCTGCAGGTGATGTTCGAGGAGCAGACGGCGGCGTTTCTCGAACAGCCGATGCCGAGCCTTGAGGAGCGCCTGCGCGCGCTGAGCGACCTCGAACACCTGGTGCGCAGCCACATACCGCAGATCCAGGCGGCGCTGGACAAGGACTTTGGTCATCGCTGCGAAGAAGAAACGCTGATGGCCGAGATCGTCGGCAGCCTCAAGGCCTGTACCTATGCCAAGCGCCATGTGAAGCGCTGGATGAAGCGCCGGCACTGTGCGGTGGATATCAATTTCAAGCCCGCCCGCGCCTGGGTGATGCCGCAACCGCTGGGGGTGGTGGGGATCATGTCGCCGTGGAACTACCCGTTTGGCCTGGTGATCAAGCCGCTGATCGCTGCGCTTGCCGCCGGCAACCGGGTAATGATCAAGCCCAGCGAAATGGCGCCCGCGGTTGGCCGCCTGCTGCAGGTGATGCTGGCCAAAGCATTCAAGCCTTCGCACGTCTGCGTGGTCGAAGGCGACCCGCAACTGGCCCGGCAGTTTACCGAGCTGCCGTTCAACCACCTGCTGTTTACCGGCAGCACCTCGGTGGGCAAGCAAGTGATGGCGGCCGCGGCGGCCAACCTCACGCCGCTGACCCTGGAGCTGGGCGGCAAGTCGCCGGTGATCATCGACGAGCACTTCGACATGCAGCGCGCGGTCAAGTCGATCGTGACCGGCAAGTTGCTCAACGCCGGGCAAACCTGTACCGCACCGGACTATGTGATGGTGCCCAGGGCCCGCCAGGGCGAATTCGTCGAGGCATTTACCGCGCAGGTCCGGCGCATGTACCCCGACCCGCTGCACAGCCCGGATTACACCAGCATCATCAACAGCCGCCACTTCGAGCGCCTGCAGGGCTATTGCGATGATGCCGTCGGGCGCGGGGCCCAGCAGCATCAGGTCTACCCGCAGCAGCAGTCCTGCGCGCAGAGCCGCAAGTTGCTGCCAACGCTGTTGCTCGACCCGCCCGAGGATGCGCGGATCATGCAGGACGAGATCTTCGGCCCGTTGCTGATTGTCGTGCCGTACGAGCAACTGACCGCCGCCGTCAGCTACATCAACCAGCGCCCGCGGCCGCTGGCCCTGTATGTGTTCACCGACGACCGTGGCGTCGAGGACTATGTGCTGCGGAGCACGGTTGCCGGTGGCGTGACCATCAACGACACGCTGCTGCACTACACCCAGGAATCGCTGCCGTTCGGCGGCGTCGGCAACAGCGGTTTCGGCGCCTACCACGGCGAGCGCGGGTTCCAGGCCTTCAGCCATTTCAAGCCGGTGTTCCGCCAGTCGCGCATCAACTTCCTCGATGCGGTGCGTGCGCCCTATACCGCCAGTTCGCGCTGGTTCCTGAAGAAAATGATCGGGATGGCCTGACCATGAACGCACCGTTGAAGGACTGCCAAGGAGCTTGCCATGCACACCCCTAACCCGGCGCGCGTGCCTGACTGGTACGTCGAGCACATGCGCCCGGCTTGCGAGTTCGTCGCCAGCCTCGACCCGTTCCCGTTCTGCCAGCCGAGCGACCTGAGCGGCTACATCGCCTTGCACCAGAACGACTACCTGCGCCTGGGCAATCACCCGGCCGTGAGTGCCGCCCGGGCCGGGGCCAACGCGCAGTTGCGCGATGAGTCGTTCATGTCGAGCATCTTTGGCGGCAGCGCCGATGAGTGCGAGGCGTTCCGCGCGCAGATGGCCCGCTGCATGCGCGCCGACGACGCCATTCTGACCACTTCCGGCTGGGCCGCCAATGTCGGCCTGCTCGAGGCGATCACGCCGCTGTTCAAGCCGGTGTACATCGACAGGCATGCCCATGCATCGCTGTATGACGGCATCAAGTTGTCGCTGGGCAAGAAGATCGTCATCGAACACAACGACACTGACGACCTGTTGCGCCGGCTGGAGAAGAACGGCCCGGGCATCGTCGTCATCGATGCGGTGTACAGCACCGACGGCTCGATCGGCGACATTCGCCGCTACCTGGAAATCTGCGAAGCCCACGAGTGCCTGCTGGTGCTCGACGAGGCGCATTCCTTCGGCATGTTCGGCAACGGCGGCGGGCTGGCGGTGGAGCTGGGCCTGGCCGAACGCGTGCATTTTCGCACGGTGAGCCTGAACAAAGCGCTGGGCGGGCATGGCGGGCTGATTGCCGGCAATGCCGAGGCCATGAAGCTGGTACGTGCCGGGTGCCGTTCGGTGATCTTCAGCTCGGCCACCTCCAGTGTCTCGGCCGCAGGGCACCTGGCTGCGCTGAACATCATCATGCATCAGCCCGAGCGCGCCCGGCGCTGCCTGGACAACGCCAGCGAATTTCGCCGCCAGTTGCAGGAGGCCGGGGTGGCCGTGGGCGACAGCCAGTGCCAGATCGTCTCGCTGTTTTTCGATGACGAACAGCAAGCCTGCGTGTTCTACGGCAAGTTGCAACAGCGTGGGGTGTTGACCTCGGTGTTCCTGCAGCCGGCGATCCCGGCGGGCATGGGCGTGGTGCGCTACTCGATTCACTCCCAGCTCAGCGCCGCGGAGCTGGACCGGGCGGTGGCGGCCACCCTGCAAACCCTGATGGAAATGGACCTGCTCGCTGCACCGCAGGCCGGCGCGCAACAACGCGAAGGCTGAGCGCCAGCGCATAACTATAAAAACAAGGGAGTCATCATGAGCGATAACAAACAAGGCAAGCTGTCGGTGCATCCGTACATCGGCGGCAGCGCCAGCAACCTGATCCGCAATGTCATCAAGCATGGCGGCGTCAGCCGCGACAAGCTGGCGACCTTCGCCCTGACCTTGTGCGGCACGGCGCTGACCTTTCCGCTGCGCCTGGTGGAAACCCTGCGCTACAAAAACGCCATCGAGCGCAGCCGCCTGCAGGAAGATCCGATCTTCATCCTCGGCCATTGGCGCAGCGGCACCACCCACTTGCACAACGTCATCAGCCAGGACAAGCGCCTGGGCTACCTGACCACCCTGCAGGCGATCTTCCCCACCTGCGCGGTCATCCTCAGCCGCCACAAGCTGCTCAAGCGCATGGTTGCCAGCCTGCTGCCGGCGCAGCGGATGATGGACAACATGAAGATCGGCGTCGACCTGCCCCAGGAGGAAGAATTCAGCCTGTCGTGCCTGATGACCACCTCGCACCACTGCAACCATTTTCCGCGCACCATCCGCGAAAGTTTCGACAAGTACGTGCTGTTCCAGACCAGCCCCGACGAGGTGGCGAACTGGGAAAAGGTTTACCAGCAGGTGATCAAGAAGGCTTCGTTTCTGGCCAACGGCAAGCGTCTGGTGCTGAAGAACCCCTACAATACCGCGCGGATTCCGACGCTGCTCAAGCTCTATCCCAACGCCAAGTTCATTCATATCTCGCGCAACCCCTACAACATCTATGTCTCGGCGCTGCATGACTTCGTCAAGGAAGCCGAGGAAATGGCCTTGCAGGAGTTCACCAACGAGGATTTTTCCGAGCTCTGCTACAGCCTGTACGGGAAGATCATGAATGCCTACTGGGATGCGCGCGACCTGGTGCCGCCGGGCAACCTGGTCGAGGTGAGTTACGAGGACTTCGACGAAGACCCGCTCAACGAAGTCAAGCGCATCTACCAGACCCTCGACCTGCCGCTGGAGCCTGCGGTGCTCAAGGACATCGAGGCCTACCTGGCATCGATCGCCGGCTACAAGAAGAACAAATACACCTACAGCGAGCAGCAGGCCCGGGCCATCGAGGCGAACTGGGGCTTTGCCCTGGAGAAAATGAAATACCGCCTGCCGCCCGACATCGTCGTCGACAACAGCCGCGACTGGTCTTGCGACATGAACTACTGAGTGCCCGTGGTTTAACCCGTCAATGTCGGCGTGGGCCACGGGCTCACCCCTCTATAGCGCAGGAAGTGTATTCATGAGCATGGCTGAAGATATTCACAAGTCGGTTGCCCAGGGTCAACAGGACTGGGCATTCAGTGTCGGTGTGCAACTGGTGATCTGGGGGCTGCCGATCGTCGAGTGCTGGAAGTACCGCCTGGGCAAGGTGGTCGGCCACGACGCCCAAGCGCAGGGGCAGGCGGTCAATGGATTCCAGCATATGCGCAATCTTTCGACCCGGGCGTCGAGCAAGTTCGTCAACTCGGCCACCGATTTTCTCTACTCCACCGCGGTGCTGGATTTGCACCAGGGTCCGCTGGTACTCACAGCGCCAGATTTCCAGGAGCGCTGGTACGGCCTGCAGGTGCTCGATCCGTACATGGAGACCCTGGCCAACCTCGGCACCCGCACCTATGGCCGGCAACTGCCCAGCGTGGTGATTGCCAACCGTCGCGATCAACAGCGGGTACCGGCGCAGGCCACGGTGATCTACAGCGACAGCGACTTTCTGTATGTGGTCGGGCGCATCGCCGCGGGCGATCATGAGGACCTGAGCGCGGTCAACGCCCTGCAGGATGGCTTACGCCTGCAGCCGCTGCACGGCGCCGACCACCTGGGCTTTGATCTGGCGCAGGTCACCCCGGGCTCCTGTGCGCCGCTGCGCGCGGCCGATTCCACCTGCCCGGCGGAGCTGGCGTTCTTCGAGGAGCTGGGCGCGGTGCTCAAGTTCGTCCCGCCCACCGCCGCCGAAGGCATGTTGCTCGGCTTGCTGGCTGACGTCGGCATCAGCGTCGAAAACGGCTTCGCCCACCAGAGCCTGCCACCTGCAGTGCGCGAGGGCCTGGCGCGCGCGGTGGTGCAAGCCACCGCGATCCTGCAAGGCAAGGTGTTCGAGCGCGGCGAGCTGAACAACGGCTGGAAGTTGCCGGGGGCGATCGGCAACTACGGCCATGACTACATCCTGCGTGCGCTGGTGTCGTTGCACGGCATCTGGGCCAACGTGCCGGAAGAAAGCCTGTACTTCATGGCCTGGACCGATTGCGAAGGCAACCTGCTGCATGGCGACAACCAGTATGAAATCCGCTTTGAAGCCGGGCAGTTGCCACCGGTCGAGGCCTTCTGGTCGATCAGCTACTACGACGACCAGGGCCGCCTGACCGACAACCCGCAGGACAAGTACACGGTCAATTCGCTGTATCACCACCTGCAGGCCAATGCCGATGGCTCGACCTCAGTGTTCATTGGCAAGGCCCCGGTTGCGCCGCAGTTCTCGGGTAACTGGCTGCCGTCACACAGCGGCTATTTCAATCTCAACTTCCGCTGCTACAACCCGGGGCCGGCCTTGCGCTCGGGCCAGTACCGGGTGGCGCCGATCGTCCGCATACAGGGGCAGTGAAGCCGATGAACAAGATCGCATTGATTACCGGCGGCTCGTCCGGCCTGGGCCTGGAGCTTGCCGGGCAACTGGCCAGAAAAGGCTATGACGTGCTGCTGCTGGCCCGCGACGAGAGCCGGCTGCAGGCGGCCAAGGCCAGCCTCGAGGCGCAACACAGCGGCATCAGCGTGCACACCTTCGTCTGTGATGTTGCCGACGAGCAGGCCATGTGCAGCACCTTTGCCACGATCAGCCGGCGATTTGAGGCCATCGACTTTCTGATCGTCAACGCGGCGATTGCCACCATCGACCTGCTGGGCGATTACAAAAGCCTGCAGGAGGTCAATCGCAACCTGAAGATCAACCTGCTCGGCGCGGTGTCGTCCACTTACCTGGGCATCCCGCTGTTGCGTCGCGGTGCCCATGTGCTGTTCATTTCCTCGGGCTTCGGCCTGGTGGGCGCTGCCGGCTATTCGTTGTATGCCGCGTCCAAGGGCGGCCTGAACAACTTTGCCGATGCCATTCGCCGCGAGCTGTTGCCGCGCCAGGTGTATGTGCACCTGGCCTGCCTGGGCGATCTGGACACGCCAATGTACGCCGGTGAGCTTGAGCATATGCCGGCCTGGATCAAGGCCAAGATGGGCCGTGCCAAGCCGATGCCCGCAGGCCAGGCGGCCGCGGCGATTCTCAAGGGCTGTTTCAGGCGCCAGTTCCGCATCAACCTGTCCAGTGACGTGAAGTTGCTGATCCTGGTGCAGAAGTTGTTACCGCAGAAACTTTCTACCTATGTCATCGACCGGGTGCTGCCGTTTCCGCCGGTTTGAACCGCCGGGCAGCCGATGACACAGCGCGAAGTGGAACTTCAACCGTTATTGCATGAGGTCGATGGACATGGGAAAAGTCGGAACCAATATCGTCTGGCATCCACAAGCGGTCGAGAAACAGGCGCGGGCCAGGCTCAAGCGGCAAAAGCCGTGCATCATCTGGCTCACCGGGTTGAGCGGGGCAGGCAAGTCGACCATCGCCAATGCGCTGGATCAGTTTCTGATCGACCAGGGCTTTCATACCTATCTGCTCGATGGCGACAACGTCCGCCACGGGCTGAACAAGGACCTGGGTTTCAGCGAAACCGACCGCATCGAAAACATCCGCCGCGTGGGTGAAGTCTCGCGCTTGTTCGTCGATGCCGGGGTGATAGTGCTGTGCTCGTTCATCTCGCCGTTTCGGGCCGACCGCCAGTTGGTGCGCGAGCTGGTCAAGGGCGACGAGTTTGTCGAGGTCTACGTCAAGGCCAGCGTGGCTACTTGCGAGCAGCGCGATGTGAAGGGCTTGTACAAGAAGGCGCGGGCCGGGCAGATCAAGAACTTCACCGGGATCGACTCACCCTACGAGGCGCCGCAGCAGCCGGAGCTGCTGCTGGACACCGAAAGCCAGGATGTCGACGCCTGCGTCGCGCAGCTGGTGGCAGTGCTGCGCGGGCAGGGCTACCTGGGCGCCTTCTGAACCCGGCGCGGCTCAGGCCTTCAGGGCTGCATCCGGCGCCACTGCCGGCACCGGCTTGCCGGTGGCGGCCTCGACCCGGCGGGCCACCGCCGGGTCATCGGCGAAGGGTATCAGGCTGGCCTGATCGTCCACTTCGCCGCTGTGACGCTGCAGGCAGGCGCTGGTGACCAGGTAGAAGAACAGTACGCCGCTCAGGCAATACAGTGCATACAGCCAGTCATCCATGGTCGTGCCTCCTAGGCCAGGCTGGCGTTGTTCAGCGCCAGTTTTTCATCGGCCACACGCACCGTGCGCCAGGTGTTGTAGGCCATCAGCAGCATGCCGCTCAAGAAGCACACACCACCGACAAAGCGCACGATAAAGCCCGGGTGGCTGGCCACCAGCGCTTCGACGAAGGAGTAGGTGAGGGTGCCGTCGTCGTTGGTGGCGCGCCACATCAGGCCCTGGGCAATGCCGTTGACCCACATCGAGGCGATGTACAGCACAGTGCCGATGGTCGCCAGCCAGAAGTGCAGGTTGATCAGGCCGACGCTGTACATCTGCTCGCGGCCGAACACTTTCGGGATCATGTGGTACAGCGAACCGAAGGTGATCATCGCCACCCAGCCCAGGGCGCCGGCGTGTACGTGGCCGATGGTCCAGTCGGTGTAGTGCGAGAGGGCGTTGACGGTCTTGATCGCCATCATCGGGCCTTCGAAGGTCGACATGCCGTAGAACGCCAGCGACAGCACCAGAAAGCGCAGGATCGGGTCGCTGCGCAGCTTATGCCAGGCGCCCGAGAGGGTCATCATGCCGTTGATCATGCCGCCCCAGCTGGGGGCGAGGAGGATCAGCGACATGGCCATGCCCAGCGACTGCGCCCAGTCGGGCAGGGCGGTGTAGTGCAAGTGATGGGGGCCGGCCCAGATGTACAGGGTGATCAGCGCCCAGAAGTGCACGATCGACAGGCGATAGCTGTACACCGGGCGGCCGACCTGCTTGGGCACGAAGTAATACATCATGCCGAGAAAGCCGGTGGTCAGGAAGAAGCCTACGGCGTTGTGGCCGTACCACCACTGGACCATGGCGTCGGTGGCCCCGGAATACAGCGGGTACGACTTGAACCAGCTCACCGGGATCGACAGGTGGTTGACCACGTGGAGCATGGCAATGACCACGATGAAGGCGCCGAAGAACCAGTTGCCGACGTAAATGTGTTTGGCCTTGCGGCGCATCAGGGTGGCAAAGAAGACGATGCCGTAGGCAACCCAGACGATGGCCATCCACACCGCGCCGGTGAATTCGATCTCGGCGTATTCCTTGGTGGTGGTCAGGCCCAGGGGCAGGCTTACCAGCATGATCACGATGGTCGCCTGCCAGCCCCAGAAGGTAAAGGCGGCGAGTTTGTCGCTGAACAGCCGCACCTGGCAGGTGCGCTGCACCGCGTAGTAACTGGCGGCAAATTGCGCGCTACCGGCAAAGCCGAAGATCACCAGGCTGGTGTGCAAGGGGCGCAGGCGGCCGAACGAGGTCCAGGGCAAGTCGAGGTTAAGCTCGGGCCAGACCAGTTGCGAGGCGATCCAGACGCCCATGGCCATGCCGATGATCCCCCAGACCACCGTCATGATGACGAATTGCCGGACCACCTTGTAGTTATAGGCCTGCGCCTGTTGATGTGTGCTCATGGCTAGTTTCCACAGTTCCTGTATGGCTCGCCCTGCCGTGGGGCAGGGGCACAGGCGCAGACAATAGGAAGCTGCCGGCATACAAAACAGACTCAGAAACCGGCGTTAACACCGGATCAGATCAAACCCCCGTATTCATTGGCTGATACGCCACCTGTTATGGGCAACGTGCAGGTAATTAACGCTGTTCTGCATTGATCGTGCCGGTAAAAGCGTGTCGCTGTGTCGCAGACAAAACCCCGTGGAATTATCTTGACATCACCGTAAACACAGCCGCAGAATTTCACAAACTTTGCGCGCAAAGTTTTATGCCGGGCGACAGCACACGCTCGGCAGTGGTGCGCAACCAACCTTGACGCCATCCCGCTATTCGCCCCTCTGACGGTGCTTTCGAGCCGGGACGGGGTACGCGCGCAGCGGCGGCACACTATAAGAACGAAGGGAGCAACAGATGAAGCTTTCCAAGGAACTGGTCGTCCAGGCAAAAGCGACGTTCGGGACACCGACCTACCTCTACGATGAAGCCGTGCTGCGCAGCAGTTTCAACGAGTTGCGCGATGCATTGCCGGACTGTGTGGACATCTTCTATGCGTTGAAGGTCAACCCGAACCTGTCCCTGGTAAAACTGATCCGCTCCTACGGCGGTAACACCGAAGTCTGCTCGCTGGGCGAGCTGGAAATTGCCCTCAAGGCCGGGGTCGATCCCCAGGACATCATCTTCCTCGGCCCCTATAAAAAGCCTGAAGAACATCGGCGCGCCCTGGAGGTCGGGGTGTTCGCCATCGTCGTCGAGTCCGAGACCGAGCTGCGCAAACTCTCGGCCCTGGCCGGCGAGCTGAACTGCGTGGCGCCGGTGGCGATCCGCATCAACCCGAATTTCTCCGCCTCCGGCTCGCCGTGGAAGATGGGCGGGCGGCCGACCCACTTCGGTATCGAAGAAGACACCGCGGTGGCCAATTTCGGTGATTACGCAGCCTTGCCCAACCTGAAGATCAAGGGCATCCACGTCTACAACGGCACCAAGATCCTCGATGCGCAGTCGGTGTACGACAACGCCAAGTACATCCTCGGCCTGTTCCGCAGCCTGACCCGGCGCTACAACCTGGACATGACCATGGTCGATGTCGGTGGCGGCCTGGGCATCAAGTACTACGAGAACGAGAACGAGCTCGACACCCGCCAGCTCAAGCAACTGCTGGTGCCGCTGTTCGAAGCCTTCAACCAGCAGTTTCCGCAGACCCGCATCATCGTTGAGTCCGGGCGCTTTATTGCCGGCAAGTGCGGCGCCTTGCTGGTGACGGTCGACAACATCAAGGAAAACCACGGCAAGACCTTCGCCGTCACCGATGGCGGTACCAACTGCCATGGCGCCGCCGCCGGCAGCGGCCAGGTGCTCAAGCGCAACTTCCGCATCGTGCATGCCACCGGCAGCACCGGCGCACCGCTGCGCGAATACCATATCTCCGGGCCGCTCTGTAGCCCCGATGACCTGCTGGCCCGCGACCTGCAGATCGAGACGCTGCACGAGGGCGATATCCTTGCCGTCACCGCCTCCGGCGCCTACGGCCCGTCTGCTTCGCCCACCCTGTTCCACAGCCATGGCCACCCGGCCGAGGTGATCGTCAGCAACGGCCAGCTGTTTCTTGCCCGCGCCCGGCAAACCGCCGTGGACATCCGCGACAGCCACGCCGACGTGCCCCTGGCGGCCATGCTTGGCGGCGCACCGGCACTGGCCGAACCGACGCCGATCGCCCAGGCCGCGACCCAGCGCCAGCTCGGCGAAATCCTGCGGGTGGTGCTGAAGTTGCCGGAAAACACCGTGATCAGCGCCGACTCGCACTTGCGCGATGACCTGGGCCTGGACTCGCTGACCTCGATGGAGCTGCTGGTCAACCTCGAAGACGATATCGAAGGCTTCTTCGTCAACCCCGACACCATCGCCCCGGGCCACTTCAACACCGTGGCGACCCTGGCCGGCTACATCGACGCTCATCGTCAGCCGGCGGTCGCGCGCCGGTCGCGTACCGAGGTGCAGCATGAAGGCGTCTGACGTCCTCCTGCAGCAGGTGCTTGAGGCCCCCAACGGCCTGCACCCGGACAAAGCGGCGATCATCTACGCCGATGAAACCTACACCTACGCCCAGCTCGATGAAGCCAGCGGGCGCCTGGCTGCCGGCCTGCAGGTCAATGGCCTGCTGCGCCAGGAGCGCGTGGTGGTGTGCCTGGGCAACCGGGTCGAAACCGTTTGCGCCTTCTGGGGCGTGCTGCGGGCCGGCGGGGTGATGGTCAACGTCGGCCTGGAAACCCCGGCCGACAGCCTCGACTACATCATTCGCGATGCCGAGGCCTCGGTGCTGATTACCACCTCGGAGAAATTCGCCAGCCTGGCGCCCGGCACCGCCGAGCTGAGCTACCTCAAGGCGATCGTGTTGCTCGACGGCGAAGCCGACGCAGCCGATACCCACACGCTCGAAAGCCTGCTGGGGCAGGGCGCCGGCATTCCGCTGCCGTGCGGTAACCTCGACCTGGACCTGGCGGCGATCATCTACACCTCGGGCTCCACCGGTGCGCCCAAGGGTGTGATGCTCACCCACCGCAACATGCTCGCGGCGCTCAACTCGCTGCACACCTACCTGGGCTACCAGGCCAGCGACAACGTACTGTGCTCGCTGCCGCTGTCGTTCGACTACGGCCTGTACCAGATGATCATGGCCCTGAGCGCGGGCGCCACGCTGGTGCTGGAGAAGGAATTCACCTGGCCGATCTTCCTGATCAAGAAGATCCGCCAGTACCAGGTCACGGTGATCCCGTTCGTGCCGACCATGCTCATGCTCCTGCACGAGTATGCGCACAAGCGCGAGGCGACCTTCCCCCAGGTGCGCATGGTTACCAACACCGGTGCGGCCTTGAAGCCCAACCACATTGCGCAGATGAAGGGCCTGTTTCCTCAGGCGCAGATCTTCTCGATGTACGGCCTGACCGAGTGCAAGCGCTGCACCTACCTGCCGCCGGAAGACATCGACGACAAGCCGGGCAGTGTCGGCATCGCCATCCCCAACACCGAGCTGTGGCTGGTGGACGACGAGGGCCGGCGAATTGACACACCGCACCAGGTCGGCCAGCTGGTGATTCGCGGCGCGACGGTGATGGCCGGTTACTGGCGCAACCCCCAGGCCACGGCGCAGAAACTCAAGCCGGGCCCGTACCCGGGCGAAAGCGTGTTGTATACCGGCGACTACTGCAGCCTCGACCAGGATGGCTACCTGTACTTCCAGGGGCGCATGGACCACGTGATCAAGTCGCGCGGCATGAAGGTCAGCCCCAGCGAAGTCGAGAGCTTTCTGTATGCCATCGACGGCGTCGAAGCGGCGGCGGTGGTCGGTATCGAACATGCCTCGGTCGGCGAGGGGCTGTGGGCGTTCGTCACCTTGGGCCAAGGTGTGAGCCTGAGTGTCGAGCAGTTGCTCGAGCGTTGTCGGCACGGCCTTGAACCCCACAAGGTGCCGTTGTCGATCAGTATCGAGGGCAACCTGCCGCGCACCGCCAATGGCAAGTTCGACCTGCAGCAACTGCAACAGACGGCGCGTAGTACGCAACTGGCCGTAGCCGGTTGAGTGGCGCTTTTTATCGGTGATTCAGTCATACAGGATGTGCGGATATGAGTCTGGGCAACAGAGGTCGCGATCAATCGCTGGACGTCAACGGCAACCATTTCGCCTTGCGTATCTGGGGCAATGAGCGCGGCCACCCGGTGCTCGCCGTGCACGGCTGGCTGGACAACGCGGCGTCGTTCGAACGTATCGCGCCGCTGCTCGAGGACTGCTTCGTGGTGGCCCCGGACCTTGCCGGCCATGGCCGTTCCGAGCACCGTCGCGGCGACAGCGGCTATTACCTGTGGGAACACGCCGATGACATGAACGCCCTGGTCGAGTGCCTGGGCTGGAAGCGCTTTTCGGTCCTGGGTCATTCCATGGGCAGCGGTGTTGCGTCGATTCTGGCGGCGATGAACAAGTCGATCGACAGCATGGTGTTCATCGACGGCATGGGCGCGCCCTTTACCATTGCCGAAGAAGACACCGTCGAGCACCTGAAAAAATCCCAGCGTCTGCTGCGCCTGGCCTTGCGCACCCGCTTGCATGGTTTTTCGGCGCCGCAGTCGGCGCAGTTCGACAGCCTTGAAGCGGCCATCAGCGAGCGGCGCAACAGCATCGATGGCACCCTGGGTGCCGAGGGCGCGCGGCTGCTGGCCATGCGCGACCTGCTCAGCGTCGGCGACGGTTACCGCTGGCGCCATGACCCGCGCCTGGTGCTACCTGAGGCTATGCAACTGACCGAGCGCCAGGCCTGCGACTTCCTGCGCCAGATCAGCTGCCCGCTGCACTTGCTGCTCGGGCGCCAGGGGCTGTTTGCCGGTGCCCAGTTCGATAAAAGAAAAAACGCCTTGCCCTGGGCTACCCAGGTGCACTGGCATGATGGCGGCCATCATTTTCACCTGGACGAGCCGGGCACGGCCTTGATCGCGCAGATCAACGCCGCGCTGCTTCAGCGTGAATCCGGGCCGCGGCAACGATTAGTCAATGAGTAATGGAGTACACCCGTGAAAGAGTTCTGGATTGCACCGTCGATTCTGGCGGCCGATTTCGCCCGCCTCGGCGCTGAAGCCGAGCAGGTCCTGGCCGCCGGTGCCGATGTCATCCACATCGATGTGATGGATAACCACTATGTGCCCAACCTGACCATGGGGCCGCAGTTCTGCAAGGCCCTGCGCAGCCATGGGATTACCGCGCCGATCGACGTGCACCTGATGGTCACTCCGGTGGACGCGATGATCCAGGCTTTCGCCGAGGCCGGCGCCGACTACATCTCGATCCACCCCGAGGCGACCCTGCACCTGGACCGCTCGCTGCAGCTGATCAAGGACCTGGGCTGCAAGGCGGGCCTGGTGTTCAACCCGGCCAGTACCCTCGACGCCGCGCAGTACGTGCTCGACAAGCTCGACCTGATCCTGCTGATGTCGGTCAACCCGGGCTTTGGCGGACAGAAGTTCATCCCCTCGGTATTGCCCAAGATTGCCGCAGCGCGCAAGCTGATCGACGACAGTGGCCGGGCGATCCGCCTGGAGGTGGACGGCGGCGTCAACCTTGAAACCATCGGCCAGGTGGCTGGCGCCGGGGCCGATATGTTCGTGGCCGGCACGGCGATTTTTGCCCAGAGCGATTACCGCGCTACCATCGAGGCCTTGCGCCGCGAGATTGCCCACGCTTTGCCCAACCGCCACTGAATAGGCGGTCTTTCCAACGATTCTCGCGAATCCAGTACGAGTTACCTGTCCTTGCACACTACAACCCTAATCAAGGCCTTGCTGCGTCAGCCGACAGCGCATACGCCGGTCTGGCTGATGCGCCAGGCCGGGCGCTACCTGCCCGAGTACCGTGAACTGCGGGCCCGCGCCGGTTCGTTGCTGAGCCTGGCGAAAACCCCGGACTACGCCACCGAAGCCACCTTGCAACCCTTGCGGCGTTTCAACCTGGATGCGGCAATCGTGTTCTCCGACATCCTCACCGTGCCCGATGCCATGGGCCTGGGCCTGTATTTCGGTCATGGCGAAGGCCCGCGCTTTCGTCACCCGCTGCGCGACGAGCAGGCCATCAAGCGCCTGCGCGTGCCCGAGCCAGAAGCGCTGGACTACCTGTACCAGGCCGTAGCCCAGAGCCGCCGCGAGCTGGACCCCAAGGTGGCGCTGATCGGCTTTGCCGGCAGCCCCTGGACCCTGGCCTGCTACATGGTCGAAGGCGGCCCGCCGGGTGATTTCCAGCTGATCAAGAAGATGCTCTACCGGCGCCCGGAGCTGCTCCAGCACATTCTCCAGGTTACCAGCCAGGCGGTGGCGGCCAGCCTCAACGCGCAGATCGAGTCCGGTGCCCAGGCGCTGATGATCTTCGACACCTGGGGTGGCGTCCTGGCAGACGGTGCCTACCAGCGTTATTCGCTGTTCTACATGCGCGAAGTGCTGGCGCGCCTGCACAAAACCCACCACGGCCAGCGCGTACCATCGATCATCTACACCAAGGGCGGCAGCCCGTGGCTGGCGGAGATGGCCGACAGCGGCGCCGATGCCCTGAGCCTGGACTGGACGTGTGACCTGGGCGTGGCCCGTCAACTGGTGGGCAACAGTGTTGCCCTGCAGGGTAACCTCGACCCCGGCGTGTTGCTCGGTGATGAGGCCTGCATCCGCCGTGAAGTGCAGCGCACCTTGCAGGCCTTCGGGCCGCCGGCAGCGGGCTTTGGCCATGTGTTCAACCTGGGCCACGGGATCTCGCCGACCACCTCGCCAGAGGCGGTGGCAACGCTGGTCAATGCCGTGCATGAACTGAGCCGTGCGCGCGGAGGTGCCTATGCTTGACCCGACCTTCGACTTCGACCGGATGCTGTGTTTCTCGCTGTATTCGACAGCCAACGCCATGGTCCGCGACTACGCCGAACCGTTGAAGAAACGCGGCGTAACCTACCCGCAACTGCTGGTGATGGCTGGCTTGTGGGGCCAGGACGATGTCTCGATCAGCGCCCTGAGCGAGCTGACCCTGTTCGACCTTGGCACCCTGACGCCGATCGTCAAGCGCCTGGCCGACAACGGCTTCATCACCGTGTACCTCGACCCCAACGACCGTCGCCGGCGCAACCTGTTGCTGACCGACAAGGGCCGTGAGCTCAAGGCCGAGGCGGCGAAAGTGTTCAGCAACATGGCCTGCAAGATCGACCTGGGCGAGGGCGAGGTGGAGCAGGTACTGGATGTCTGCCACCGGATCAGGGCGCGCTTGCGCTGAACCCGCAGCGCGGGGCAAGTCCGCTTGCCCCGCGAAAGGGGGATTGTGCAATCACGCCAGCATCATGATAATGAGAGTAATTACCATTAATGTGTGATCACCCTCGTGCCGAGCTCTCTCGACTCCAAGGCTATCGTCGCCCACCTCTACAGTGACTATCATCGCTGGCTGCGTGCCTGGCTGTATCGTCGGCTGAATTGCCCGGACGATGCCGCGGACCTGGCCCAGGACACCTTCGTGCGGGCCATGACCAGCAGCGCATTGCCCGCCCTTGAAGAACCTCGCGCTTTTCTAGCCACCGTCGCCCGCCGCCTGCTGAGCAACCTGTTCCGCCGCCGGGCGCTGGAGCAGGCCTACCTCGACGAGCTGGCGTGCCTGCCCGAACACTGCATGCCTTCGGCTGAAGACGTACTGCTGGTGCGCGAAGCCCTGGCCGAAATCGACCGGGTGCTCGACGGCCTGCCGACGCGGGTGCGTCATGGGTTCATCCTGCATCGCCTCGAAGGCCTGAGCCAGCCGGCCATTGCCGAGCACCTGGGGGTGTCGCTGGCGACAGTCGAGCGTGACCTGCGCCGGGCTTTCCTGCACTGCCTGAGCGCGAGGCCGGAATGAGCAGCACACCACTGGACCGCGCAACCCACGAGGCAGTGGACTGGCTGCTCAGGCTGGAGAATGCCCCGGCCGGCAGCCCGTTGCTGCTGGCCTTCAACACCTGGCTCAAGCAATCGCCCGGCCATCAGGCCGCCTGGCAGCGGGTCAACGCCTTGCTCGGTGAACCCCTGGCCGACCTGCAGCAAGCCGAGCAGCGCAACCCTGGCCAGTTGCTCATGGCCAGCCGCAGCCTGCGCACCTTGCCGCCGCCGTCGCGGCGCAAGGCCCTGGGCGGCGGCCTGGCGATGCTGTTGCTGGGTTTGGGCGCCGGTGCGCTCGGCAACCGCATGACGCCACTGGGCGATCTGCTCGCCGACCTGCGCACCGGCACCGGCGAGCGGCGTACCTTCACCCTGGCCGATGGCTCGCGCTTGTGCCTGAACGCCCGCAGCGCCGTGGATGTGCGTTTCAGCGCTGGGCAGCGGCTGGTGCTGCTGCGTGACGGCGAGGTGCAAGCCGATGTCGCTGGCGAGCCGGGCCGGCCGTTTATCGTCGCCACCCGCGAAGGCCAGGTGCAGGCCCTGGGCACGCGCTTCAGCGTGCGCCAGGAAGCGCAGCAGAGCGTGGTGTCGGTACAGCAACACAGCGTCATGCTGCGCAGCGGCAGCGCCCCTGCCCAGCGCGTAGAGGAGGGCCAGGCCTTTCGCTTCGACGGCCACGCCAGCCAGCTGCTGGCCGCGTCGCTGCGTACCCGGGCGAGCTGGACCGAGGGCCGCCTGGATGTTCGCGACGAGCCTCTGGGCGAGCTGATCGAAGCCTTGCGCCCGTACCGCGCCGGCTTGCTGCGCATCAGCCCGCAGGCGGCGCAAGTGCGCGTCTACGGCAGCTTCCCGCTGGACGACAGTGAACGTACCTTGCGCTCCCTGGCCGAGACCTTGCCGATCCGGGTCGACAGCGTTGGCGGCTGGCTGACCCGCATTGATGTGATCTAAATAAAAATAATTGCGATTTCTATGAGGGGGTTTGTTCCTTGGCGTGTCCTCGTTATGGACAACAACTTCGAACGAGCCAACACCTCCATGCCCGACTCCATGATCCGCCCCAGCCTGCTGGCCCTTGCCATCGCCCTGGGCAGCAGCACGCCGTTGTACGCCGTGGCGCAAACCGACAGCAGCGTCAGCGCCAGCCAGCGCTTTGATATCCCGGCCGGCGACCTGGGCGAAGCCCTGAGCCGCATCGCCCGGCAGTCTGGGCGGGTGTTGTCGGTCAAGCCGGCGCTGCTGCAAGGCAAGCGCTCGGCGGCGGTCAACGGCCAGTTCAGCCCCGAGCAGGCGGCCAGCCAGGCGCTCAATGGCAGCGGCCTCAACCTCAATATCACCGCTGGCGGCGCCTGGAGCCTGGTGCCGGCCGAGCACAGCGGGGCGCTGGAACTGGGCTTGACCCAGATCGTCTCCAACGCCAGCGAAGACGCCTGGGGCCCGGTCCAGGGCTATGTGGCCAAGCGCACCGGCACCGCGACCAAGACCGACACTTCGGTACTGGAAGTGCCGCAGACCATCAACGTCATCACCCAGGACGAAATCAAGGCCCTCGGTTCACAGACGGTCACCCAGGCCTTGCGCTATACCCCGGGTATTACCGGTGGCGGCTTCTCCGACCGGGTGGGGATTTTCGACGAGCCGACTTCCCGCGGCTTCAGCCCGACGCCGCTGTACCTGGACGGCCTGCACCTGCCGTACGGCGGCGGCAGTACCGGTGGTGCACTGCAGATCGACCCTTACGCGCTGGAGCGCATCGAGGTGATGAAGGGCCCGGCCTCGGTGCTCTACGGCCAGAACCAGCCAGGTGGCCTGGTCAACATGGTCTCCAAGCGCCCGACCGCGACCCCGCTGCATGAGATCAAGCTTGGTGGCGGCAGCCAGGACCGCCGCTATGGCGCCTTCGACTTCGCCGGCCCGGTGGATGACCAGGGCGAGTACCAGTACCGGGTAACCGGCATGGGCCTGGATAAGAACGGCGAAATCGACTACGTCGAACAGCAGCGCTACATGATCGCTCCGAGCCTGACCTGGAGCCCCAACGAGCAGACCCGCCTGACCGTCTACGGCCATTACCAGCGCGACAACGGCGTACCGGAGGCCCAGGGCTTGCCGGCGGTGGGCACGGTGTTCGCCAGCGCCAACGGGCGGATCAAGCGCAGCCGTTTTATCGGTGAGCCGGGGGGCAACGCCTATGATCGCGAGCAGTACACCTTCGGCTACGAAATCAGCCACGAACTGGACGACATCTGGACCCTCAAGCAGAACACCCGCTACGCCTACGTCGATGACAAGTACCGGGCGCCACTGCACGGCTACGCCTTCGTGCCCAACCCGGTCACCGGCGCCGACGACCAGAGCGCCATGACCCGCTTTGGCGTCGACTGGGCCCAGCGCAACAAGGTATTGGGCATCGATAACATGGCCCAGGCCAAATTCAACACCTTCGACGTCGCCCATACCCTGTTGATCGGTGTCGATTACTACCACTCCAACTCCCGGTTCCTCGGCCTGTACGACCGCAATCCGCCGATCATCGACCTGTACAACCCGGTGTACGGCAAGCCACTGAACTTCGGCCAGCCGTTCAAATGGGACCGCACCATCAACCAGACCGGCCTGTACGTGCAGGATCAGCTCAAGTGGGACCAGTGGTTCCTGACCCTCGGTGGCCGCTATGACTGGGCCGAATCCGACAACAAGGAGCCGATTGCCGGCAACCATACCAACGTCAAGGACGAGAAGTTCACCGGTCGCGCCGGGCTGGGCTATGCCTTCGACAATGGTGTCACGCCTTACGTCAGCTACTCCGAATCATTCCTGCCGCTGGCCGGTGCCGACTACGCCGGCAAAGCGTTCGAGCCGTCCACCGGCAAGCAGGTCGAGGCCGGTATCAAGTACCAGCCGCCTGGCCAGGACAGCTTCATCCAGCTCTCGGTGTACGAGATCAAGCAGCAGAACATCCTCACCGCCGATGTCGGCAACCCCGGCTTCAACAGCCAGGTCGGCGAGCTACGTTCGCGCGGTGTCGAGCTCGAAGGCAAGGCGAGCCTCACCGACAACCTCGGCCTGATCGCCTCGGTGTCGCGCAACGACGTGGTCTACACCAAGGACAACGATGGCCGCGAAGGCCGTCACCCGTCCGGTACGCCGCCGATGACCGCAGCACTGTGGCTGGATTACCACTTCACCGGCGACACGCCGGTCGCCGGCCTCGGCATGGGCCTGGGCGCACGTTATGTGCGCGGTAGCGACGGCACCGACTTTGCCGACGGGCACTTCAGCATCCCGTCCTACACCGTGTACGACGCCATGCTCTCCTACGACCTGCAGCAATCGCCGCTGCGCCTGAAGGGCGTGAAGGTGCAGATGAACCTGCAGAACCTCGAAGACAAGACCTACGTCAGCCGCTGCACCAGCGACGTGGATTGCTATTACGGCGAAGGGCGGACCATCACCACCGACCTGACCTACAACTGGTAAAGCTTCAGGTATCGCGCAGCAAGTCATGGGCATCCAGCAGCCGGTAGGCTATCTCCGGCTGCTTCTCCAATGCCCGCCTGATCGCCGCCGGAATATTCTGCCGGGTCTTGCGGCACAAGCCCGGAAGTTCCTCGATCTGGATGCTGATACCGCGCATGGTCCGCACCTCGTTGAAGCTCGGGGTAATCTGCAGCCGAATCCCCAACTGCTCGTACAAACGCCGCTGCATGTGCTCCAGGTCGTCCAGGCTGTGCAGGTTTTCCAGGCGTTCGAGCAGGCGCTTTTCTTCCTGGCGCGTCAGCAACAGGATGCGCGGGTCCTGCAGCGTCTCGCGGCCGCAGTCGCAAGCGCCGGGCGGGCAGGGGGTGCGGGTGGGCAGGGTGGCGTTCATGCCTTGCAGCATAGCGAGGCTCGAGGACTTTTGCCCATGCCTGGCAGATAGCTATCGAGCACTGGTGTGGGCGGCGCTCGGTGATACCATTTCACTTCGTCGAACTTCACCAGGAGCGAGTCGCCCATGCTGGCGCAACAACTGCAGCTGCAAAGCGTATTGACAGGGCGCGCCGTGCCTTTCACCCGTCCGGGCTCATCCAGCGCCATCGCCAAGACCCCACGTGAGGGTGAGGTGGCAGTCACCGAGCTGGGCCTGGTTGGCGACGAGCAGGGCGACTTGCGCGTGCATGGCGGCGTCGAAAAGGCCATCCATCACTATCCGCGTGAGCACTATGCCGCCTGGGCTGCAGAGCTGGGCGAGCATCCGCTGCTGCAGGCTCCGGGCGCTTTCGGCGAAAACTTAAGCACCTGCGGCTTGACCGAGCAAGCCGTGTGCCTGGGCGACCGCTTTCGCGCTGGCAGCGCGCTGCTGGAGATTTCCCAGGGGCGCATGCCGTGCTGGAAGCTCAACGATCGCTTCGGGGTCAAGGACATGTCATTGCGGGTCCAGCAAAGCGGCCGTACCGGCTGGTATTACCGGGTGCTGGAAGATGGCGTATTGGCTGCCGGCATGAACATCGAGCTGATCGAACGGCCGCATCCGCAGTGGTCGCTAGCGCGCTTGTCGTCGGTGCTGTTCGACAGGCAGGTCGACCTCGAGGTGATTCGCCAGTGCCTGGAACTACCGCTGGCGGCTTCCTGGCGCCGGACCCTGTCACGACGTTTGGAAAAGGCCGAAGTCGAGGACTGGGCGCCGCGTTTGCAGGGGCCTGGGTGATTGGCAGGTAGCCTGTCGCGGGGGGGGGCCCCCCCCCCCCCCCCCGCCGGGGGGGGGGGGGGGGGGGGGGGCGGCCGCCCGGGCGCGGCGGCGCCCGGCCCCCGGCCCGACCCCCGCCCCCCCCCCCGCCCCCGGGGGGCGGCCCGCCGCGCC